>CAJVXI010000007.1 GCA_913009635.1 uncultured bacterium | reverse complement strand
ACCTGTCACGATCTATGCTGCAGAGTACAAACTATCTACGTTCTCTTACTTTTATTTCTTATTTTTTACTTTTTTCATTTTTTTTTTTTTTAATGATACGGCGACCACCGAGATCTACACTCTTTCCCTACACGACGCTCTTCCGATCTTATTAAAATAATTTCACGAATATTAATCAAAAGAGTTCTTCGTGAATAATCTCCCGTACTATCATATAAACCGACTATCAAGCCAAAAATAATGCTGAATAAAATATATCCACCCAAAATCAAAATCGTAATTCTCGCTACACTATTAATGGACATTTCAATATTTAACCAATCAGAAAAAGGAGCAAAAAAGACAAAAATTACCAATAATAACAGCAGTAAAATCACTATAATTAAATATAAGCTCAAAGCGCTGCGAAAGGTTTTAACGTATTCTCTTAAATTCCCTTTTGTATAACATTGAGTCAATCGGTTAACAACAAAGGTTTGCATTCCAATACTACCTAAAGAAAGATAAGCCACTAAAGAAAAAAGAATCAGCCATTCGCCGTAAAGCGCCTCTCCCCACGCCCACAAAAATAAAGGAACAAGTAAAATATGCTTTAAGGCTCCGATAGCTTCTCCTAAAAATGTTATAAAGCTACCTGCTGCTACTCTTTTTGTAACGCCATCTGAAGGATAAGATGTTGTTCGTGAAGTATTATTTAAAATATCCATATCTTCTCGCCCAGAAATAAGTTAAAACTATAGTAATTATTTTATTTAAAAAATTTAATTCTGTTTTCCACTTCTCATCTAAAATGATACCATCAGACTGGAGACGCATTATATTACCAGCAACACCATGATTTTCCTTTAATCTAAAAGAAGAAATAATGTCTTCTTGATAAGGAAGATTGAGCCATTTGGAAATTTGCTTTAAGGTTTTTTCAGGATGAGAAGCCAAATCTTCATAGCGAATAAATAAAAAATTCTTTTTTGAAAATTTTTTTCCCATCTTCTCCATTAAAAAATTTTCAACAATATATCTTATACTCATTCTAATTGTTTTAGTAAAAGATATTAAAAAATTTTTATCAGTTTTTGTCATTGAATACACAAAAGCTCGCGGATCTTTAATAATATGTATTGTTTTTAAATTTAAGTCGCAACACGCTGACAGCCAAAAAAGCCTATATGGACTTTTGGATGCATCCACTAAATATTCTATTTCTTTCTTTTTAATTGATTGCGCTTTCCCCTTAATTTCAGAAAACAACGTTTCGTTATCCTTGCAAAACTTAAATAACTTGTTTTTAGGAAATGCTACCCCAAAGAAAATGCGCAGTAGCTCTTTTGGTCTCAACACCTTGCCAGCTGTATGGCTTTCACGAAATAAGTCTATATTTCCGTTAATTTCTAAAATTTTACCAACTGTTTTTTTTATTGACGACCAAAAATTGCATCTTAATATTTTCTGCCCGCAACCGCATTCTTTTATATTATACTTTAATTCAAACGGCAATACATTAATTTCTCCTATTGTCCAAACATTATCAAAGCCATTTAATAATAAATCTAGCAAGGTGGAACCGGAACGACCATTACTGACAATATAAATTAAAGAAAGATTTTGATTATTCATTTTTTACTGATTTATAAACTTTAACTGTTTCTTTAGTAATAGTAAGCCAAGAAAATTTATTTACTGCGATTTCTCTTGACGCCTTGCTGAATTTTCTCAACAAGTTTCTATTAGAGAGCAATTTTATAATTGCCGCGCTTATGACGCTTGAGTCTTTCTTGGGCACAATAATGCCATTTACGCCATCACTGACAATCTCAGGGATTCCCCCAACATTCGTGCCTATAACTGAAACACCGCAAGCCATCGCCTCCAGTCCGGCAATTGAAGTGGCTTCCATTAAAGAAGGTAAAACTACAATATCAGATATTTGATAATAATCTACCATATTCTTATTGGAGATTGGGCCGAGTAAATCTATAAAACCGCTGATATTTAATTCTTTAATTAAGTTCCTGATAGAGTCAGAATATTGCTTGTCAACATCATTGCCAGCAATTAAAAATAGAATTTTTGGATTTCTTTTAATGACAGATGGGATAGCTGATATTAAAAATTCTACCCCATTTTTTGGCTCTAACCTTCTCGGGCATAAAATTATTGTCCTGTCCTTGTCGTATCCATGGCTCTCTAAAAAGATGTTTTTTATATTGTTTTTTTGTTTATCGTTAATCGGATAAAAAAACTTAACATTAACTCCGTTTGGTATATAATAAACGTCTTCTCGAGATTTTCCGAAGAATATTCTGGATTTATCGGCCAGTTCACGAGACGGACCAATAATTTTTTTTGCACGCCGAAAAAGTAATTTTAAAAATCTGCTCTTTCGCTTGCTGTCAAATAATTCTAGGAAACTGCTTGTATGATTAGTAAAAATCTTATTTTTCTCCTTCCCGTAAATAAGCAAAACTTTTTCTTTGAACTTCTATTGGGTCAATTTTTGGATGCCCTTTCTTGGCTATAATGGCAACGCCGTAACTGCCAAAAAACTGATTTAATCTTTTGCAATTATTTACGTTTTTATGAATTCCGTATAAAAATTTATTCACGATTGACAACGCTCTTCTTTTGTAAACAGGCATTAATAAAATAGCCAAAAAAGCTACTAATTCATTTGGTATGGAAGTAACCAGGCCGCGATAATTAAACTGGACTATTGAAAAGCCGCTGTGTTTTAATAAAATACTGATTGTTCTTGGAGAATAGATATGGTAATGATGTTCGGGAACATCATTAAAGAACGGGACGCTTAATAAAAGTCTTCCGTCCGCTGATAAAATCCTGTTAACTTCTTCTAGTGCTTTTTTATCTTCCCAAAGATGCTCAATCACCTCAGCCATAATTATATACCTAAAATAACCATCCGGAAAATCAGTTTTCTCGGTAATGGATTGCTGAATAAAAAATTTCTTGTTCACGATTTTATTGTCAACAACATCCAAAAGATATGTCTCGCTGATTTTTTCTTTTATTGCCGGATAATCCCGTCCTGTATAATCTCCTATAACTAAAATCGGACCAAAATCAATTTGCTCCAAAAAAAATCTGTTCGAAATATAACCGCCCGGAAAGTCCGTTTGCGTTTTAACAAAAAATAATTTCCTGAATAACTTTTTATAAAATTCAATCATAAAAAATTGTAGACCGCTAAAATTTTCTCAGCCCTATTTTTATAAAAATAATCGGATTTAATAATTCTGTCGTATCCCGCTTTTGCTATTTTTTTTCTCTCAAAAGGATGAGAAAGATAAAAATCTATTTTCTTTTTTAATTCTTCAAACGAACCGAAAAACTCCGCCTCTCTTCCTTCTTGAAAAATCCCTTTAACTTCGTCAGTTCTTTCATGTAACATAAAAGCGCCGCAAGCTGGTATCTCATAAGTTCTTCCGGTTTGAGAATCACGGTTGTGCTTCCTAAGGAAAGCCAAAACTATTTTACTTGAATTGAAAACTTTTGACATATCTTCGCAATAAACATCATTGCGCGTTATAAATCCACTTCTTTTTAAACAACTGTATTTCAAGCACCTTTCCCATCTATTGCCGTATACTTTGATATTATACCCCGCCTTGCATAATTGTTCTAAATGCCAAGCCCTGTCTTTTTCGTATGTTCCCACAAAAACTATATCCGCTCCAATAGTTTTAATTTCATCGGGATTCGGTTTGGTAGGATAGTGAATTCTTGAATCTGCCGCCGGCGGAAGAAAAATTGATTTTCTTGCCCCCTTTTTTAATAATTCACCAACATTCAAAAAATTTATAGTAAAATGATAATCATATAAATGAATTGCCTTTAAAAAATATCCGCTTAAATTTTTTGGAAAAAAAACGGAATCGCCACACCAAGAAAATATCTTAATATTTTCCTTTTTTATTTCAAAAAGAACATTAGGCAAAATAAGAGTTGGCTTAAAAAATAAAACAAAATTGGGCTTAAATTCTAAAACATCCCTCAAAACAGCCAAATTTAATTTTTTAACTCCGAAATAAATTGGAATTTTTCTAAATATGTTTATAATTCTGTTAAAAATATTTATTTTATAATAACTTCTTATGTCTAAAATTTTTGTCCTGCAATATAGCTCCTCAAAGCCTCTTCTATAAGAAATTAATCTTCCATATTCTATGGCGTCGCCAACTAAAAAAATTTTTATTCTGTCTTTTTGAATATTGTTTTTCATCCTGTTTATTTATTAAAAATTATGCCGATAAACGCCCTGATTGCCCGCTTAATATAATGAAAAACTTTTGTCGGTTCTTGAACAACCTTTTTGACGAAACTCAAAAAACCGAGAATAAGCATTTTGAATTTCACTTTTTGTTTTTCTTTGTCTATTTGGTCAGACTGTATAACAAAATTTCTAATCTCTTTTTCTTTTTTATTGTCTAATTGCAATTCTAAAAAATCAGCTAATTTTTTTGATTCTTGAATGGGAAATTTAATAAGTGTTTCGTAATCTACAAAAATCTTAGGCAAATCAACGTGATTGCTTAAAAATTCTTTAATGCTTTTATCGTAAAAATCTGCCAATTTAACCCCTTCCTGCAAATTCTTTGTCATTTTTGAATCCGCCATAGATTCAGCTGTTTTCACGGAAGCCCTGCGCACTATAACTAAATACGGATTTATTACATACGGCAAAAACAATTCCATTGTCAGAGATGTTTTGGGGTCTTTCCAGCCCCATATTCCCCAGTTCTTTGACGCTTCTAAAACGAATTTTTCTATATCATTTTCAATTTTATTCCCATATTTGTCAATACTATCACAGTTCACCAAAAATGAATACTCCATATGAAAATCTTTTTTCCCCGCGATTAAATTAAATAATTTTTCGTTGAGATTATTGACGTTTTTGCTTTCAAAAAATCCCTTCGGATTGTTAAAATTTCTGTATTCGTCTTCCGTGGAGTCAAAACCGGTATCCATTGCCACGCCTAAAATCTTCAATATCCCGGAAGTCGCTGAAGTGCCGGAACGAGGACTACCCAAAACAATGACTGTTTTTTGATCTTTCAATTCTTTATTCATAATAAATTAAAAGCTCTTAAAATGCCTTCTATATCTTTTTCATAGCTGTAATTTTGGATAATCTCAAAAGATTTTTTGCCGGACAGGGCTCTTTTTTTAGAATCTTTAATTAATTCTTCAAGACGCCGCGCCAATCCGTCAACATCCCCTAATTGAAAAATATAACCATTTTCCCCTTGTTTTACCAAGTCCGAACCGCAACCGACCAAATCGGAAACAATCACCGGCAAACCAAAACACATCGCTTCGTTCACAACCAGGCCCCAAGTTTCGCCGGCTCCGGAAGGAAGAACGAAAATATCTGCCATAGCGTAATATTCCGGCAATTCGGTCTGATTTTTAAACCCGATAAAATGAATATCTTGAAGATTATTTTCTTTAACGTACTTCCTAAGATGTTTTTCTAATTGACCACTGCCTACGAAAACTAAGGTAATTTCGTTTTTAAGTTTTTCAGTTTTTAAGTTTTTAAGTTTTTTATACGCTTTTAACAAATCCATTGGCCTCTTTTTCTCTATAAATTTCCCGACAAATAAAATTACAGTATCATCTTTCTTAATGCCCAATTTTTTCCTTAATTCATAATTCTTAATTCTTAATTCTTTATTCGCTGCCATAAAACGACTGTTATCAACCGCATAAGGCGCAAAAAATAATTTTTTCTCGGGAACGCCGTAATATTCATAGAATTTCTTATTTTCTTCGCCAATATATAAAAAAGCGCTGATTCGCTTAAAAAGCCGCCCTAAAATAACTTTTTTGATTTTCCTTTTGAAACCGCTTTTAAGCACTTCCTGATTCAACGGATTTTCACCATGCAGAAAAACAGGCGTTTTGGCGATAAAAGCCGCTATGAACGCCAGCCAGCTTGAAAAATAATTCCAGCCATGAACTAAAATAGCGTCATAATCCTGTTTTTTTAATTTCCCGATAACATCAAAACTATTTTTCAGAAAAATATAATTATATCCTTCCAGCAAAGGAATGTCCCACCTAATTTTCTTTCCGAATTCTGAATCAAATTGAGCCCCTTTTATTCCAATGTCCCTGTAAAAATAAACCGTCAAATTAATTTTCGGATGTTCGGCAATTTTCTTGAAAAGCGGCGCCTGGTATTGGATTGGATGCGAAGTTAAGATGGCTAATTTATGTTTTTTCATTTTTTAGCTATCACAATAATATTTTGAGTAAAAATCATTTTGCCGCTGCCTGTTTCAATTATGACATAAAAACGCAAACAAAATTCAATGATTTTCCATAAAATAAAACGGATGAATGATTTTATTCCGTGAATTACGGGCGGCGTTCCATAAACCGCGATATTTTCAAAACTGAAAATAAGCAGCGCTTGACGAACGCTATTAGCGGTAAAGCCAATTTCATGCGTGAAATCGCCGTATCTTAAACGGCCGCTGAATGGATTTTCAGCGTTTGGAACTTGAATGATTATTATGCCATTGTTTTTTAAAGATTTATAAACAAGCTCTAAAATATCAAGAATTTCATCTTTAGTGAAATGCTCAAGAATATCTCTCATAATAACAACATCATATTTAGTTATTGAGTTATTGGTTATTGAGTTATTCAAAAAATTTTTGATATCGGCTTGATAGATATTTTTAATTCCCAATTTTTTTGCTATTTCAACTTGTTCAATACTAATATCTACGCCTTCGGCAACTTGATAACCAATCTGCTTAAACCAATAAATAAATCCTCCACTGCCGCAGCCAAGCTCAATAATTTTTGCGTCTTTATTCTCCGGCAAAAATTTTCCAAAATATTTCTGCCATATTGGAAATTGTTTTTTAATTTCCTTTAAAGTCGGCTTGGAATAAAGACAAGCTGTATGGCTGGAAATATATTTTGAATAAAATTTATTGCGATAATCCATAAAATATTATTATTTATTTGCTAATTAATTTATCACAAGCACTAATTACTTCTTTAATTGAAATTAAATCAATACTTTTTTTAATACATTTTTCTTCATTATAATCACAACTAATAAATTTATAATACAAAATCTTATGTTTTTGTCCATATGGAAACCATCTTCCTAAAATATTCCTAATACTAAATAATGCTACAACCGGCTTTCCAATAACTGCTGCAATATGCATTAAACCACTGTCGTTTGACAATAAAAAATCGCATTTTTTTAATACTGCTAAACTTCCCAAAAGATTCAATTTTCCGACCAAAGAAAGGCAACGCTGCGAAGACAAATGTTTTTTAATAACTTCGGAGTCCTGAATGTCTTTTTCTCCGCCTAATATTACAATTTTAGCGCTATAATGACTATTTAAATATTCCGCTACCTTTGCAAATCTTTTCGCTGGCCATTTTTTTTCTTTATGATTACTTCCTGGACAAATCGCCGCGACCATTCCGCCGCCGCCTCCGTAACGCCCCCATTTCTTTTTTAATATCTTTCCGGCATTTTCCTCAAATTCCTTAGGAATATTAAAGCTAAATTCAATTTTCCCACTCTTTTTAATACCGTAGGATTCTAAAATTTCAAGCAAGTTCTCCGCCTCGTTCTTTTCAATTAAATAATCAATTTGGGTTTTCCAAAAAAGTTTGACTGTCCTTATCCTGAAACCAATGGCTGATTTTGCTCCTATAAATTTAGCCATAAACATATTTCTCAAAACTGTTCTGAATCTTGCTAAATCATCGGGAAACTGAATAAATAAATCATAACGTTCCTTTTTTAAATTACGGATAAAATTTATTTTTTCCCGCCAAGAACTGATTTCATCAGTATAATATACTTTAAATTCGTTAAGATACCAGGCGCCGTCCAATAATTCTTTTGCCCCTGACAATCTTTTTATACTCGGAGAAGTGAGTAAGGTAATTTTCGCTTTGGGATACATTCTGCGAATAGCAATAAAAGAGGGAATGGCGCAAGTAGTATCACCGACATTGCCGATTCTGTAAATTAAAATATTTCGGGGAGCTGATTTTAATTTGGCGAATAAAACTTCATTAAAAATATCTAAAACAAAATTTAGCCAGTTTATAATTTGGCGGACAAGCCATAATTGAAATTTCTTTATAAAAGGAATTCGCATTTTTAAAATTTATCCAAAACATTATTACTGCCTATCTTTATCAACTCCGTTATAATTAATTATTGTTTTATGAATTTTATTGAAATAGACTGGCCAATTAAACTCCTTTATTACTCTTTCTCTTGATTCTTTGAATGGTGAATTTAATGCTTTAATTAAATTAATGCCAAAATCTTCCACGCTGGGCCTTGAAACAAAAACATTGTCAAAATCACTGATAGCTTCCTGAACCATTGCGTCATCAGATAAAACAATTTTCTTATTCATTGATAACGCCTCTAAGGGCACAAGACCCCAAGCACACCAGGCAGGATAAGTAATAATCTCCGAAATTAGATAATACTGTCTAAGTTCTGCATCATCCATAAAACCTAACAAAAAAATATCTTTTCCGTGAATGCTATTAATAAGACGGCGTAATTTTTTTTCCTCCGGTCCACTTCCTATAATAACCAATTTAAGGTTTTTAATTTTTTTTACGGCTATCAGAAATGACTTTATTAATAAATCTATTCTTTTTCTCGGATCTAACCTATTAATAGTCATGATTATTCTATCATCAATAGAATAACCAAATTTAGATTTTATTTCATTTATATTTTCTTTTTCAGGATTAAAAAAATCTGTATCAACGCCTCCGGGAATAATAAGTGGAGCTTTATTATATAGTTTCTCAATTTCCCAAGCAGTTCTTTTAGAACAAGTTAAAATTTTATCAAAACTCCTAACGGCGAAAAAATCAATAATTGCGTGAACTTCTGATTTTAAACGTTTAAAAAAATCTAATTTTTTATCAAAATCTTTATTGAATATTTTATGACCAGGTAAAGTTGAATGTATATTTTTAATTACCCGGCGGTAAAAAAAAGAGTTGTTAAGCTTTGAACCAACCAACCAAACAAAACTGCCATACATATGAATTAAGGAAAAAGGTTTTTTAAGAAGGAATAATTTACTTAAAAGAAAGTGAATATGCCCATTTTCATGGGCAATAATTGCTTGGGGTCTAATTTTCTTTATTAATTTTCTTAAAGCATAAACTTGCCCAAAAAATCCTTTCTTGTCTAAAACAATCAAATCCAATGATTTTATTCTATTTTTAAATACTTCATAATTTATCTCAAAAACAACTACTGTAACATCATATCCATGTTTCGCAAAATATTCCGCTTCTTTAAGTAAAATCAATTCAGCGCCGCCAAAAACTGTAAGTTTGTGCCTTAAAATTATTAAGCTATTCATTAAATATTATTTTTATACCATTCAATGGTTTTTATTAGCCCTTCTTTTAATGAAATTTCTGGTTTAAATTTCAATTTCTCAAAACTTTTATTACTATCGCAATTCTTAAATTCAGAACCTTTTGGTTTGGATAAATCAAATTTAATTTCTAAATTAACATTTTCAATACTCATAATCATTTTAGCCAAATCCTTAATCTTCACCACCTCATCGCCGCAAAAATCAATAGGGTCGCTTTCTGGATATTTTTCTAATAAATCAATTAATCCTCTTGCTAAATCTTCAACATATAAAAAAGACCTTTCCTGACTACCATCTCCCCAAATTAAAAAAGGATTTTCTTTTGCCAATACTCTTCTTATTAAGGCGGGAACTACCTGCGCGGATTCTTTATTAAAATCATCTCTTTGACCAAAAATATTATATGGTCTGGCAATAACAATTTTCATACCATATTGAGAACTATATGCCTCTGATAAAATTTCGGAAAATTTCTTTGACCAACCGTAACCAAAATGAGGAGAATTAGAGCTTTGAAATCCATTGTCACTAACGATTCCTGAACTCATTATTAATAATCTTTCTATATTATTCTTTCTTGTCGCTTCTAAAACATTGATGGTCAATAATATATTTATTCTTAAAATGTCAGCTGGGTATTTTTTATGAAATTCTATGTTTTTTTTAAACGACGCTAAATGAAAAACAATATCTTGATTTTTTGTCGCTGAATCAGCAAAATTGCTATTTAATAAATCCCCCTTTATTAAATTTATCTTATCGGATAAATGTTCTATATTCCTAATCTTTTTTTCGGACCGAATTGGTACGGTTATTAAAGCGCCTCTCTTAATTAACTCTTCAACCACAAAACTCCCTATAAAACCAACCCCTCCGGTTATTAAAATTTTTTTAGCTTTCCAAAAATTACTCATTTTAAAACAGCTTGATACCTACTTTCTCTAAATCGCTTTTGAGCATCATTTTTACCAAATCATTAAATTTCGTTTTTGGCTCCCAACCTAACTGTTTTTTTGCTTTTGAATAATCTCCCTTGAGTAAATCAACTTCAGTAGGCCTAAAATACCTTGGGTCAATTTCAATAACTTCCTTTCCTGTCTTTCTATCAATTCCTTTTTCGTCCACTCCTTTGCCTTGCCAAACCAAATCTATATCAATTAGCTTACACGCTTCTTCAACAAATTCTCTTACCGAATGCGTCTCATTGGTTGCTAATATATAATCATCCGGCTTATCCTGTTGAAGCATTAAACACATTCCTTCAACATAGTCTTTTGCATATCCCCAGTCTCTCTTAGCGTCAAGATTTCCTAAATATAATTTTTCCATTTTACCGCTAATAATATTTGCCAAACCAATTGTAATTTTTCTGGTGACAAAATTTTCACCTCGACGCGGCGATTCATGATTAAATAAAATTCCATTACAAACATACATGCCATAACTTTCCCTGTAATTTACAGCCATCCAATACGCATAAACCTTTGCAGCACCATAGGGACTTCTTGGATGGAATGGCGTAATTTCTTTTTGAGGAACTTCTTGAGCAAACCCGAACATTTCAGAGCTTGATGCCTGATAAAATTTTGCTTCTGGACTGTCATGTCTTATAGCTTCTAATAATCTTGTAGTAGAAAGTCCAGTAACATTGCCCGTAAATTCAGGAATATCAAAACTAATTCTAACATGACTCTGAGCGCCCAAATGATAAACTTCATCTGGTTTTAATATTTGAATAATTCTATGAAGAGAACTTGAATCGGTTAAATCTCCGTAATGCAGCATTATGTCGTATTTTCTTTCATGAGGATCGTGAAATAAATGCTCAATTCTTTCTCTATTAAAAGTACTAACTCTCCTAACTATTCCGTGAACCTCATATCCTTTTTCTAATAATAATTCAGCTAAATACGAACCGTCTTGTCCAGTTATGCCAGTAATTAACGCTTTTTTCTTTTTCATAGTTTTATATTTTTAATAATTGACACAAAAAATTAATTTCCTCATCAGATAATTCAGGATTATTAGCAAAGTAAAAACCGTTTTGATAAATAAAACTCGCATTTTCACAATTCATATTATTTTTTATATACTTTTTATAAAAAGGTTGTTGGGTTAAATCGCCTGCAATAATCGGCCTAATTTCAACATCATTTTCTTCAAACCTTTTTTTATATTTTTCAAAAATTTCTTTATTTTTACAAATAATCGGCATAGCAAAATTTGAAATTAAATCCATATGACTAACGTTTAAAGAAATAAAATCTTCATTATTCTCTATTTCTTTCTGAAATCTGTTAAAATTTTTAGCTCTTTTGTCCACAATCTCATCCCAATATTTAATCTGTGAATTCCCCAAAAAACCACTTATCTCAGTTGGCCTAACATTATAAGCTAAATCATAAAATGTATATTTTGAAAAAAATTTATTAATATTATTTTTCTTTCTTAATTCTTGTTGTTTAGTAATAAATAGATTTCTATCCCAGCCATGCGCCCTTACCATAACAAGTATATCATATAAATCCTCGTCATCAGTACAAATCATTCCTCCTTCAATTGTTGAAAGATGGTGCCCGACAAAAAATGAAAAAGTAGAAGCTAGTCCGAAATTGCCGAGTAATTTTCCATTAACTTTAGACCCTAATGATTCACAATTGTCTTCTATAAAAATAATATTCTTTTCTATGCAAATAGTTTTTATTTCCTCTATCTTATCGCTAAAGCCCAATACATTAGTTAAAAATAAACCATCTAATTCATTAAGGTGCTTTTTAAAAGAATTACCTGATATATTTAAAGAAGTCAGTTCGCAATCTATGACAACCGGAGTTAATCCTAGTTGAATAATTGGCATAATATTAGTAGGCCAAGTCAAAGCAGAAACTCCAATTTTGTCGCCTTTTTTTAATTTTCCAAGATTTAATAATGCCTGAATTAGTGCTAAATTTGCGCTGCTGCCGCTGCTAACAAAAACCGCGAATTTCCTTTCCTGTTTTTTGGCAAATTTTTCTTCAAATTTCTTGCATTCGCTAGACATACTTAAAATTTCTGCCTGTATTATAAACTTAGCAAGTTCTTTTTTTGTTTTTTCTTCATTATAAAAAGATGATTTTATAAGTTTAATCATATATTTATTTTAATATTATAATAATCTTATTAAGTCACATCTAATACCACTTAGATGCAACTGTTGTAGCCCAAAATTTTGACCAATGTGTTTTTGAATGAATTATTGAGTTGTTAGTTATTAAGTTATTAGGCGCTTCGCGGAGCCATTTTTCAAAAGGAAAAGTAAATCCCATTTTTTTTCTGCTCAAGATTTCTTTTGGCAACAAATCACGAACCGCCTCAACCAAAAGCGGTTTGTTTATTTTATGACGCTGATTAATGCTGATTGTGGCTGATTTATGCTGATTTAATTTCAATTCTGGCGGCAAACTACTTAAATATTCTACCACTTTATGGTCTAAAAATGGAACACGAACTTCAATAGAATGATGCATACTCATAAAGTCCGTGTCTTTAAGTAATTGATTTTGAAGATAAAATTTTAACTCTAAGTAAGAAAGTAAATCAACGGGATGAAGCTGCTCTAATTGTTTTGTATATTCTAATTGCTGTAATTGCGCTAATTCATTTATAAAATTATTAACCTCACTTAAATTTATATCTAAAATCTTCGCAATTTCTTGCGGACTAAATAACCCCCTAATCCCCAAATAAAAACCTAAGGCATTACTACTTGCAAGATAATTTAATTTAGAATAACGATCACCTAATAAAGAAGCTAAATTAAGCGGGGATTTTAAAAATCTCGGCAACTTTTGAACACTTTTTATTAATTCCGCTTTTTGAAAATGTGCATAACCGCAAAAAATCTCGTCTGCTCCAAGACCCGAAAGTACGGCTTTCAAGCCAGCTTGCTTAGCGGCTTTAGCAATAAAAAAACTATTAACTCCGTCAATTGTCGGCTGATCCATTGCTTCAAAAATTTCGCCGAAAGAATCAAAAAAATCTTTTGATGTAATTTTTATTTCTCTATGCTCGCTTCCTATTTTTTTTACTACTAAGTCCTGATATTTTTTTTCAGAAAATTCTTTTTCCTTGAAAACAACTGAAAGTGTTGTAAGACGCTGATTGACGCCGATTTTAGTTGATTTATGCTGATTACGAATTATTTGAGCAGCCAGAGCTGCTAGAGCTGAAGAATCCAATCCCCCGCTTAGAAAAATTCCAAGCGGCGCGTCGCTAATTAAATGAAGATTGACAGATTCTTCAAGTAATTGACGAATTTCTATAGGCGCTGATTCATGCTGATTTTCAGCTGATTTATGCTGATAAAAAACTAGCGGGTCGTAATACTGAATAATTTTCTGCTGCCCGTCGGCATTTCTAACTAAATAATGTCCCGCTGGCACAGCAAAAACATCCCTAACTGTTGTCATTGGCAATGGCACCGAGCCGAAAAGTAGAAAGCCGATTAACGCTTGAGGATTATTTTTAACCGAAACCAATCCGCTTTTTGTAATCGCTTTAACTGTTGAAGCAAAAATTAATTTTTCTTTATCGGAATAATAATAGAGGGGTTTAATGCCGTAACGGTCCTTAACTAAAAATAACTTTTGCTTTTTGCCATCCCAAAGCCCAAAAGCAAACATCCCGCGAAGCATTGAAAATGACATTTCGCTGTATTCAGAATATAAAGCTAAAATTACCTCAGTGTCAGTTTTAGTCTTAAATTTATAACCTTTTTCCTTTAAATCCTGTTTAAGCTCTAAAAAATTATAAATCTCCCCATTATAAGTAATCCAAATATCATTAAATCCCATCGGCTGTTTTCCTTTTTTTGACAAATCAATAATTGAAAGACGCTGATGGCCGAGTCCGATGCCACGCTTTTCATTAATAAAAATACCGGAGTCATCAGGACCGCGATTAATCTGCGATTGATTCATAAAATCAACCGCTTGCTTTAATTTATTATTAACATCCTTAATTTGATAAATTCCTGAAATACCACACATATATTTATTTAATTATTTTGTTAATTTAATAATTTGTTTTACTTGTTCATCTCCTGGCCAATATTTCAAAATAATTTCACCAACTTCTCTAATTCCTTTTTTGTTATTCTTAAACTGATAAAGATTTAAAAGTCCATACAAAAACATTGCCCTATTCGGACTATGCTTTAATCCCAATTTAAACATTTCAACGCCTTTCTCATAATAAATATCATCATTAAATCTAATCGCTGATATCGCGTAAATTGAAGCAAGATTGTAAATATTCTGACTTAAGCCGAATCCTTTTTCTTTTTCTAAAATCGGCGCCATTCGCGTTTCAGCCTGTTTAGTCAAAATATCAACTATCTCCTTATTAGATTGCTGTTCTAATAAACTGATTAAAACTCGCAAATAACCCGAAACTATTTCATCCTGGCCAACTGGCGAATAAAAATCCAAAGCCGGTTCAAATAAATTATTGAATTCTTGCAAAGAACTGACGCCTCTACTTAAGCCGATTTGCGCGTTAATATAAAGCTGTGATTTTCTGAATGGCAAAAAAGAACCGTAGTACATGGCTGTTAAAATCAGTAGAGATGATATTATTGCTATTGTAAGTTTGTAGGGTTTTGGCATAAAGATAATAATTTTCAATTTCTAATTTTTAATTTCTATTGAATTTCTAATTTTCAATTTCTAATCTTTTTCGCTTTTTATCCAAGGTGTTGGTGATTTTCTGAAAAATAAGATGCAGTTCGTGAGCTTCTTTCCAAAAATTTCTTATTTTTTCTTTTAATTCTGGGTGGTGTTTGGCTAATATTCTTAACCAATATTTTGCTTCGTTAGTTTCTTTTTTGCAGATATAAATTTTATTTCTGAAATCTCGTTTAGAGCTGGATGCGTTGGCTTCGCAATAATTAGCGCCAATAGAAGTAACTGCTCGCGCCAATTGAACAATAATATTGCGGTTAATATCATCTCTTTTAATATTTCTCACAAATTCTATTATATCCTCGCTAAATTTCGCCGTTCTTTCTTCTAAATCGTATTCTCTGTTTTTATTGTTTGAAAATTGTTCCATTAAAAATTTAATGAAAATTAGAAATTAGAAATTGAAAATTGGATGCCGTATATCAACCCGCTAAATCAGATTTTTAATAACTGCCAAAATGGCACGACCTGCAACCACCTTTCTATTAGTATAACAAAAATGCCCACTGGTATCCACCAATAATATAAAGAAAGACGTTTCTGTCTTTTTAAAAGTAGAAAGTAAAAAGTAGAAAGTAAAAAGTAGAAAGTTATTAATATAACAGCATAAAACAACCATCCTGGATGACCAACTAAAAATATCGCCAAAGCTCCGAAATAAAGCTCTTCTTGTTCAAAGAAACGCTCTTGGTATTTTTTATTTAAAAATTTAGCCGTAAATAAAAATATCAGAGATGCCAGCAAAGACATAAAATACGGAGCGAAAAATTTGAAAAAACTGTAATAAATAAAATAATCAAGAGTTTGATAAGGCGGGAGTAAAAATTTGGAAAGTTCGTTATGGGACCAAACTTCAAACTGCAGATAAGATTGATAAAAAAGTAAAGTAAAAATTATAAAAACTGTAATAAAAAAAACGTATTTGTATATTAGTATTTTATTCGTAATTCGTAGACCATTGACAAAGAAGCGCCCTATTAAACAGGACGCTCCTAAGGTCAAAATTAATATTGTTATTTTAATAACTAACAACATTGATTGTTTGTTAAGTTTATAGATCTAATCCTGGGTCAGTGCCGATTTCATAAACAGCAGGTTTATTACCACCATCCTTACCATCAAGATCCAAATCAGTCATATATTTAGCGCTTTCAAATACAGTATTTAATTCGTAAGTTGTGCTGCCGGTATTGCAAGCATAAGAATAAAAATAAGTGCTATTATGCGACGGATCAATTGGCAATACTGGCAAAGGAGAACCGCCGGAAATGCCGCTAAAAGGAACCGGCAACCAGCCAGTATTATCAACAGTTCTAAGAGTGCTAGAAACAGTTGTGCCCACATGCCTGCCACCACAATTAGCAATTATCTCATTAGTGCCATCATTATAAACATCACAATTAGCACTAGTACCTAAATCAGGGCTGGAAACATCAGTAACGTACATTCCCAAAGCGCTGTTTAATGTTGCCAAATCCGAAACTCTTTGTGAATCTCTTGCCTGCTTTAAAAGCTCAGCTGGGTTCAAAACCAAAACCGTGGTAGCGGCTAAAATCGCCAAAATACCAATAACAATTAAAAGTTCAAGTAAAGTAAAACCTCGTTTCATTGCTATATTGTTACATTGTCAAATTATTGTTAATTCAATTAACAATTTAACATTGCAACAGTTTAACAGTATAAATCATCGACCTTTGTCTAATTTTATTAATTATACCAATTTCAATCACTACAACAATAGTAGGATGTGGATAACCTGAATAACCTACAACCTATCACTAACCACCTACAACATACCACTAAATTACTTATCTAACTGCTTTTTAAAACCGCCTAATTGACTAGAAATACTATCTAACTTTTGATAAACTTCGCTGAATTCATTATTCATTATAAATCCATTGTCTTTTAAAACATCAACTCCCGCGAGTGTTTCGTTTACGGAGCCCAGAGCAATTTCTATAAATCTATTTAATTCTTTGTCAGACGCTTTGCCGCTTCCTTCGGCAATATTCAAGATTATAGAAAAAGTTGACCTAATAATTTGACTACCCAATTCATAACGATATTCTTTTGGTAAATTTTTAACGATTTTCAATATCAAAAAAAAGCAACTCTTTTGCTTCTTTGTAATCCTTCCATTTTAGAAACCTAAACTTATCCATATTAGTTATTAGTTGTAGGTTGTAGGTTGTTAGTTAAAAAAGTTTTAACTTTTTTAATTAAATCATCAATTGATGTTTTAGCTTTAATAAGATAACCAGCCGCTCCAAGTTGCTCTCCTTTTGAAATATCTTCCGGCTGCCCCAAATTTGAAATAATAACTATTGGAACATTTTGAATTTGCAATTGAGGATCAGAACGAATCTCTTCCATTATCTCAAATCCGGACTTTTTTGGAAGCATTATATCTAATAAAATTAAGTCCGGTTTTGTTTCGGTTAAAATTTTTATTACATCTTCACCGTCTTTAGAATAAATTATTTTAACTCCTTCTTTTTGAAAACGATTTTTTAACAAAGACGACAAAAAAATATCATCTTCAATAAGGAGAATTTTTTTAGAATCCATTATTGCAAGTATAACTTAAAAATTAAAAAAACCAAAACTTTTTTAGTTGCCCCACTGTCTCGCCGAAGACGAGACCACTGACCTATACTGACTCAACGCAGACTCATACAGAAAATTTTCCGTATAGGTCTGTGTATAGTCTGTATCAGTCCGTGAGTCTTGTCTTCAACAAGACAAAACCGAAACTTTAGGCTCCTCGGTCAACACCTTTTCCGCCAAAAGCGGAATCGACAAAAATTTTTAATTTAATTGATCTACGCACAGCTTCCGCTACGCGTGCCTTGTTACGACTTCACCCGTGTTACCGAGCTTAGGCTGATTCCACAAAAGTGAAACTTCACCTACTCCCGGCTCCCTTGGTGTGACGGGCGACTGCTTGTTGGAAACTCAACATTGGCGTTCCCATCGCGCCTGCGGATTTCCCGCACGCGACGAGCTCTAATGCATCTTTCCTTTGATTTTATAAAGATTTCTTAATCCTGATTTAATTAAATGTTCTCCTTTTTTAATTCTTTTCATCAAATCACAGAAAATTCTAAAATCCTTTCTTTTAGAATCTATCTATAATTTATGTTTCTTAAAAAACGGAATAATTACATTTTCTAAATCTTTCCTATTGGCTATTTCGTAACGATAACAATTTTGATGATTAAGACGTTTATCTCTCTGAAAATAAACATTACCACAACCGAAAAAATCCTTTAACTTATAAAGAATTTTTTTATCTTTCTCTATAAGTTTAATATAAAATCTCGGTTTTATCTTTACGCGTCTTTTGACCTTTTTAGGCACATCTGGGTCTCTTATATAAAGAGTAAAACTGCCTTCGCCATCTACTAAGCCAATAATATAGTTTGAATTAAGTATTACATTAGAGTGGATCCTTTGTCCGACGTGACGTCGAACTACTATGATCCAGCTGACTTCTGACGCAGCGTTAGTTTCATTATACTGCATCAGATCTCCCTGGGTCAACTATTTTACTTTTCTAAAACATCCCGAACGAGCTTTTAAATAATCTTCTCTATGCTCACCACCCAATCATAAATCGATTAACTCTTGTTTTTGTTCGGGCTACTTTTTGTTTCCAGACCCTCCGCCGATTGCCTCGCGACAACCAACTGTCTTTCAACTACGCCCCATTAAATAGCATAACGGATAGCTTATCTAACGGGGGAATGGATTTTAACCATTTAGCCCCGACGCAATGGTCGAGATCCCGATTTTTACATCGGGACAAAATAATCTGCCAGGCGCGTTCATTGTGAGTACAGGACTCGAGAACGTATTCACCGTGCCATAGCTGATGCACGATTACTAGCGATTCCGACTTCATGAGGGCAAATTGCAGCCCTCAATCCGAACTGAGAATAATTTTGATGGGATTGGCTCCGTCTTGCGACTTCGCAGCCCATTGTATTATCCATTGTAGCATGAGTGTAGCCCAGGGCATCAAAGGGCCACGCTGATCTGGCGTCATCCCCACCTTCCTCCCCCTCCTAAATTTTTGAACTTTTAAAATTTTTCAAAAACTTAGGAGGGGGCAGTCCCGAATGACACATATAACATTCAGTAAGGGTTGCGCTCGTTACCCCACTTAAGGGAACAATTCAAATCACGAGCTGACGACGACCGTGCAGCACCTGTCCTAATGTCCTTGAGAGAAGGCAATCCTTTCGGAAAGCTTTCATTAGAATTTCAAGCCCTGGTAAGGTTCCTCGTTTATTATCGAATTAAACCTCATGCTCCACCGCTTGTGCGAGTCCCCGTCTATTCCTTTAAGTTTTAGTCTTGCGACCGTACTTCCCAGGCGGTTCACTTAACGCGTTAGCTTCGCCACTCCGAGGGTCGATACTCGAAACAGCTAGTGAACATCATTTAGGGCGTGGACTACAAGGGTCATCTTGTAGATTTTACTTTACTCCAATTACTTGAAGGATCGGACTATATCATTCTCTGAATTTTTTCCAACGAGATTTTTTCTCATTAAGATACTTTTCAATAACTGTTTGAGAAAAGCCTGTTGTTTTACTAACTTCAGAGATCCAGCGTTGTTGTAAATTAATGTTTTTATACATTAGTAATACTTTCGGCAGCATTGAAACTATTTTGATGTACGGCAAGATAATCCGCAACAATTTTTGTAATTCTTTGCTTGATCGAATCCATAACCGATAATATTCGGCTAGTTTCCCATTCCATTCTCTATGAATTTTCCCTATAGCAACTTTTACATCCCATATTTTATATAAGTAACGAGCTATAAGTTTTTGCTCTTCATAAGAAAAAGAATCTGTACACAAAACGCCTCGCCGACCATTTGTGATTAATGAACCATCATCTAACCACCATACGGCCAATGAAAGAGGTGTAAGCATATTTAGCCATTTACGGCGAATACGCAACCTTTGTCTTTTGTGCGTCAATTGATACAAGTCGGTTAAAGATTTAAGAGCTAAACTTTGGTAACGAAGTTTATCGCCGCCTAATTCATTATTACTCTGAATCCACCAACATTTTTCTCCGGAAATCTCTTTTAATTGTTTTAATTTCCAGAAAAAATATTCTTTTTGTTTAATTGAATGACGAAATGAAAAACGCGCATTCTTATATTGATGATGAATTTTTAATGATCCATCGCCAAGTAAAGAACCTAAAATAACTTCTTTGCACTGTTTTGACAAAAATGAATTAGTCATTTTCTATCTTTATTAATTTACATAGTCTCTACGGGGTCAATCCGCCCTAAATTTTGGACGGCGACTTCCCTCGGGATTGCCCATTTGATTAAATGGGTTTCCCCGATACAGCTAGATGCGCATTCCGACGTCGCCGTCGGAAGGGACACCATTCGCCCGCCTAACTTCTACTATTTAGTAAAATTTTGGCAGGCAAGGATTTATCTAATCCTTTTTGCTCCCCACGCTTTCGCGCCTTAAAGTCAGGAACGCCCCAGCAGAATGCCTTCGCCTTTGGTGTTCCACACGATATCAACGGATTTCACCCCTACACCGTGTGTTCCATCTGCCTCTAACGTCCTCTAGTTTGATAGTATCCAATGCGGTTCCAAGGTTGAGCCCTGGGATTTAACATTAGACTTACCAATCCTCCTACGCGCCCTTTACGCCCAATAAATCCGGATAACGCTTGAGGTCTCTGTATTACCGCTGCTGCTGGCACAGAGTTAGCAACCTCTTATTCAACTAGTACTATCAAACGTGCCTCACTATCACTCGGCACTCACTGACTTATACTGACTTTAACTGACTTATACTGAAATTTCCGTATTAGTCCGTGTCTAGTCTGTATAAGTCTGTGTAGTGCTGAACAATAGTGAAGCACGCCTTTCTCCCAGTTAAAAGCAGTTTACAACCCGAAGGCCTTCCTCCTGCACGCGGCGTCGCTCCATCAGGCTTTCGCCCATTGTGGAATATTCTCGACTGCTGCCACCCGTAGGTGTACGCACCGTGTCTCAGTTACGTCGTTGGGGACCGGGCTCTCACCCCCCCTACTGGTCATAGCCTTGGTGAGCCATTACCTCACCAACAAGCTGATCAGACCTAGGCCATTCCGACACCGAATACATTGCTGTATCCTTTACTGACGACTAAATCTTTAATACAAAATCTTTTATAAATTGACGCTTGCTAATGACTAATTATTAATTATTAATTATTAATTTTTATTGAATTTTTAATATTTTAATTTTTAAACATTAATTCATTAAAAATTGACTAAAAATTAGAAATTAGAAATTAGAAATTTTATAAACTTTGTACCAAAGATATAGCCACCAGACCATCAGGAATTAGCTCGAGTTTCCTCGAGTTATGCCTGAGTGATGGGTATGTACCAAGGTGTTACTAACTCGTTCGCCACTACCGAGCACATAACAAGTTATGTGCTCGGTCGTTCGACTTGCATGCCTTATCCACGCCGCCAGCGTTCATCCTGAGCCAGGATCAAACTCTCAAATAAATCTACGAAATACGAATCAATACGAACATATAAATTCATATATTCGTAAAAAATTCGTAACTCGTAGATTAGAATTGGGACAACTAAAAAAAACTTGGTTTAATTTTAAATTCTCTTTATTAATATTATTAAAGATCAATCTTATCAATCATTTACTACAATAACATATCCGCCCCACTCTTCTAATTCCTTTTTTAAAAGAGTCAGGCGGATATACTAACTTCATTTTTATTAAATATTTTAATTTTAACCTCACATTCATCGTTTCATATTAATTTCATTATAAATCTATATAAGCTCTTGTCAACCCCGCACCCATAGAAGACAGTATCTCTTATTTCATGTGAAGCCCTTGCCAAAATAAAGTTTTTTAGATAGAATTAACTTCTATAATTAGACACAATTATAAAAAATTCTTTTTGGCTTCACAGTCTTCTATTAGTGCGAGGTCAAGTACGAAAAACAATACTACACTTATAATATTGATAAATTGTTATACTGCTAAATTGCTATAAAAACAATAATTTAGTCATTTAACAATTTAACAATGAAACAATTTAACAATGAAATCTAATATTCATCCACAATATTATCCAAAAACCAAGACAAAATGTATCTGCGGTAATAGTTTTACTATTGGCTCTACTAAACAGGAAATTCAAACTGAAATCTGCGGTAATTGCCATCCATTTTATACCGGTAAAGAAAAATTAATTGATAGTGCTGGACGAATTGAAAAATTTAAAGCCCGCCTTCGCGAGGCCGAAACCAACTCCAGTAAAAAGAAGGTTAAACGCACTAGAGCAAAGAAAAAGTGATTAGTGACTAGCGGCTAATTCCTAATACCTCCTTAGCTTTTTTCACCAACTCGTCCAAATCAATTGTCTTTTTTAAAAAAGTAATAGCACCTAATTCTCTGGCTAATTTTTCTTCATCTTTTATGCCTGGCCATGGAATATCAAGATTGCTGAAAAAAATAATTTTTAAATCTTTTGCAAACGAATTTTTTTTCAAATCAATTACTGCTTCAGTGCCGCTTTCTTCCGGCATTTTTATATCCATTAAAATTAAATCCGGCAATAATGTTTTTGCTTTTTCAATAACATCTTTTCCGTTATAAGCTAGTATTACTGAAAAACCGCTTTCTTTTAGTTTGGTTGAAACGATTTCCTGAAAATCAGTGTCGTCGTCAGCTATTAAAATTAAAGGAGGTTGCTTCATTGGTAATAATTATACTATTATTTAAATTATAGGTAAAACAATAAATAAAACCCCGTTAGAAATAAGACGCCTATGGCGTCTGCCGCCATCTTCTAATGACGGACTTCTAACGGGGTAAAATAATAACGCTATGACAAACAAAATAATTTTAGAAATAAGGGCGGGGGCTGGTCGCCTTCATATAATTTCGGCGAACCTCACCCCTGCTTTATCTATAATAATATAAATTTATTGTCTATGAATAATGCTATTACTAATAAAATTATATTAGAAATCCGCGCAGGGGCGGGTGGCGACGAAGCGGCTATTTTTGCCGGCGATTTAGCTAGAATGTATCAAAAATACGCGGCTAAACACGGCTGGAAATTTACTATTCTTGACTTTAACCAAACCTCTCTTGACGGTTATAAAACTTTTATTGCTGGAATAAATAACTCAGAAGAAGATCTTTATGAGATTTTTAAAAACGAATCAGGAGTTCACCGCGTTCAAAGAATTCCTAAAACAGAAAAAACCGGGAGAATTCATACATCTACCGCTTCGGTAGCAATCATTCCGGAAATAGAACCAAAAGAAATTCAAATAAATAATAATGATTTAGAAATTTCTTTTTTCCGTTCTTCTGGCCCTGGTGGACAAAATGTAAATAAAGTGGAAACAGCAGTTCGTATTCTTCATAAACCCACCGGGCTTGTCGTTGCTTCTCAGGCCGGCCGCTCTCAATATAAGAATCGCGAAACTGCGATGAGTATTTTACGAGCAAAAATATACGAACAAAAACAAATAGAAGAGCAAAAAAATTTAGGAACCTTACGCCGAGAGCAAATTGGCACAGCTGACAGGTCAGAAAAAATAAGAACTTACAATTTTCCTCAGGACCGAATAACCGACCACAGAATCGGCAAAAAATTCCATAACATTGAAGAAATTTTAAATGGCAACTTGGATCCAATAATAAAAGCGTTTAAAAAAGCTTAAATTCCAAGCACCAAACAACAAATAATAACCAAATATGTTTCAATTATTGAAATTTAGAATTTTGAATTTACCCCTCGGTCCTGAAATTCTCGGGATTGAAGGATTTGAAATTTGAGATTTGTAATTTTTAGATTATTGTCTCAGCTTCTTTAAGAAACCGAATGTTTCTTGGAGATTTCGGGTGATAATATCAAAAACTGATTCTGCTGAATGAGGGGTTAATATTGTTCTTATTGGAGAACTTGCTATATTGTCAGATTCATCAGTAGAAACAATTTTAATACGATAAACTTTTGATGGCTTTAAAGTTGTGATAATTACTATATGGTCAGTGGTAAATTCGTAATCCTGACCAACTTTATTGACTGTAATATCTTCCACGCCAACGCCTTCTTTAAAATAAACCAGAGAGTTTGATGGTTCGTTAGTCCGCCACGAAACTACTGTTTGTAAACGATCAGTTCGACCAGGCAATAAAGCGTTATTAATTTTAATTGAAGAAATTATCGGCGGAACAATATCTTTTTTGGTTCTCACGGTAATTGGATTCCCTTCAATAATATTATTCTTAACATCATAACCAAAAACTCTAAGTTCATAAATATTGTCTGGCACAAGATTTTCCAAGCTTACTGAATGTGTTTTAACTTTTTCTGAATCGCCAGTCCTGTTAATCTTACCTGTTATTAAATTCTTATACTCTACAAAAGAACTGGTTTCGCCGTCAGTAATCCATCTTATTTCCAGTTGAGTATTGCCAAGCTTGACAATTTCCGGTTTAACTACGGACATTTTAGTATAAAAAGTAAGGTCTTTTGATTTGCCAATAACTCCAGGGAAGACAAAAGATTTTGCCTGAAAATGATAAAGGGTTCCCGGAAAAAGACTTATAAGTTCTACCCAATGTTCTCTGTCCTTATCTCCTGTTTGGCTTATTTCAATAGAATAAGGATTTGCTTGTTCAGTATTATATTCGGCGTCCAATGCGTAAGCCACCGAACCATAACTAGAAACATTCGTAGACCATTCAATAACGACAGAGTCCTCTGTAATCTCGTTAATGTCCACCTTGCTTATGAAAGGAGGAATTAAAGATGGCATTACTGATTCAATAATTCCTTCTAATTGTTCTTGAAATTGTGCCGCGTTTTCCAAAGTTATTAATTCTTCTAAGGCCTCTGCGGCAAATTTAGTTGTAAATGTCTGGTCAGCGGATTTACTAAAATTACCGCTTTTGTCATTGGCTTTAACTTGAAAATGGTGTTCAGTGCCGAGTTTAAGTCCAAAAAGTTTAATGCTATGCTGAGTTTTAAATTCTGAATTAGCTACTGTACTGCCATAATTTGAATCTTGACCATAAAGCACATAACCAATAGTAGCTTCATTGGTATTAAAAGAAACCACTGCTTCAAAAGCGCCAATATCAGAAACGTTAATGTTGGAGATTTGCGGCGGAGTGGTATCTCCTATTACACCTCCGCCTCCACCAAGATAAACTATTTGAACAACTTGACCCGATACCGTAGTTGTCACTGAATTCTCACTAGAGGTAGTTAAATTCCCTTGAGCATCGTTAGATTTTACCCGAAAATAATAAGTGGTCTCCGCTGACAAACTAGAAAGAGAAACAGCATGGCTAATGGAAAGAGTAGAATCAATAATAGTGGTATTAGGATAACTGCCGCTAACAGTGCCATATTCCACTTGACTATCGGCTAACTCATCTGTCTGCCAAAGAACTATTATTGCACTGGAGGTAATTACCGGCGTTGAAATATTGGAAATAACCGGCGCCTTTGTGTCGTAAGTAGTAATAAAAGAATAACAAGCGCCACTATTCTTATCAGTAGCTGTATCACTGCTGCTATCAGTTGATTTTACATAATAATAATAATTTGTCTTTTGATTAAGACCGGTAAGCTCAACTCTGTGCTGATATAATGAACCACTGCCGCCAACCAAGCTAGCGCTACCCACTTCACTGGTGTTGGTATCATTCTGACAATTGCTTTGAGTGGTTGCGTAAACCACGTAAGAATCAGAATTCTCATTAGTATTCCAAATTATTGTCGCGCTTTGATCTTCAACTGATTCAGTTGTAATATCGCTGATTATCGGTCCGCCTTCGGTAGTAAAACTATATCCTGAACCGCTGTTATTGTCGATTGTTTCATTATTAAAAATATCCACAGATTTAACCCGAAAAATATAAGAGGTATTAGGCGTTAAACCGCTAATAACCACCTCATGACTAGTTGTCAAAGAAACGACTGTCGTGCTTGAAGCATAATTGCCGACCGCAGCTGTGGAAAATTCAACAGTGGAATCGGAAATTTCATCTGTTGTCCAAGTAATTTTCGCCCAAGTGGCTTGAACTTCAGCTGATTGAACATTACTAATTGTCGGTGCTGTATAATCAGTGCCTCCTTGACCATTTGGTATGTCTGATAAAATAGTGGAATAATTAGAAATATCACTATTACTATCAATAATTGTCAATTTATAATAATAAGTCGTAGAAGAAGAAACAGTATCATCACTATGATAATTTGTATTAACATCGCCAATAGTGGTAAGCAGTGGATAATCGCTACCATTGGTTGAACGGTATATTTTATAATTACTAAATTGAGCGGAAGTAGTGGCTGAATAAACACTCCAAGAAATAAATTGCCTGTATTCACCACTTTGAGTATTGGAAGTATCTTTAATATCAACATTTGTCGGCGTTGAAGGAGCAGTAGCTGAAGTTAAATTGGTATTACCATAAACATCTCTGACTTCCAAATAAGCAATCTCAAAAGAAGGAGAGCCCGTAAAAACCCATGCAGTACTAGTGGCTAAACTAGCGGCGCCTACACTTTGCCATTGGCTACTGGAAGCATTGGAACCATCAGCTGATAAATCGCTATTATTGGAAAGACGATAATTTATATTAACATCATCGGAGATATTTATAGAAGTAGTGTCAACCGAAGAATCAATTGTAAAAGTTGTAATAATTGGGTCTTTAGTATCCAAAACAAAATTTCCGCTAGTCGCCTGAGCAGTGCTGTTAGCTACTTCATTATCGTTCATAGTTACTCTGACTTGAGCTGAAGCAGTATAAGTGCCGGAAACTTGAGATTGAGCATCCCAAGTAGCGGTATAAATATTATAAGCGCCTTCATTAACTGCTTTATTATTTAAATCTCCGGCAGCTAAATATTCAGAAGTAATATTTTTCCAGCCAGAGCCAGTATTGTATTCAAAAGAAGGAGTATTATAACCTGGCGTATTCGTGCTACTTGCAGTATCTATATCTCTTATAGAATATTGAATCTTCACTTTGCCCCAATCATTATCGGTAGAAGTGGCAACTTGTGAAATAGAAATTCCATTAGTTCCAAAACTAGAATCAAATTGCGGCGGAGCATTAACAACATACTGAATTCTTACCTCACTAACTGTTGGCGCATTATCGCCATTTGATGTTAAAGTTGTTTTATACTGAAACCATTGATTATTTGTTGAGTCCTTTAGCCCAGCTGCCAATGCCGAAGAAGGACAACTTACCGAACCAATGGTTTTTGAACAATTTGCAGTACCGTTTGTAAAATCAAACCAAGTAGCTGAACTTATTGCAGCTGAAGTAGAAGCAGTTCTTAAAGAAGCTGTTACAGTCGTACCAGAAGGCAAACTCACATCTTCATCCCAATTTATAGAACCCATTGCGTTTGTGCTCTCAGAAGAATTGTATGGAGAAGAAATTAAAGTTTGCGAAGAAGTAGCGTAATAATTGTACTCAATAGTTATATCATCCAAAGAAGGAGTGTTTGAGGTGTCTCCAGAAAGCGATGCCTGATATTGAATATATTGATGTCCATTAGTTGAACATGCCCCAGTAGAAATAGCCGCTCCATTAGCAATATTAGAACAATTTCCCCAAACAGTAGCGTTAGAAAAATCGCCATCCGCGTCAGTTCGAGCTTTTATGGTTGTAGTTCCTGTTCCTGATTCACTCCATGATAGATTGCCCCAGGAAGCCGTAGACTGCCCAACGTTTATAGAATCGGAGATGAAGGTACCGGAGGAGTAATAAGTAGCGTATTCGTAAGCAAAATATGCAGTACCTGAAGAACGATAATAGCTTATTCTTCCATAATCACTACCATTCAACGCAACGGAACTATATCTACCAGTATCATAAGGAGTTCCCGTATGAATAGTAGTGTCACTCTTTGTGGAGCAATTATCATCGCTGCACTGAGTAAGGTAAAGATTATAATTATTCATACGAACAACTCTGGCATAACCGTCAGTACCTAAAGTAAAAGAAACGGGATAAAAACTAGTCGGACCTGAACTGCCAATAGTAGTAATATTTTTAGTAGAACAATCATTATTGGTGCACTGGACGTAAAAAGCCCGGTATCCACCATTATATCCGGAAAAAAGAACTCTGGCATAACCGTCTAAACCCATAACAACCCCGGTATCTCCAGCACTATGGTCTATACTCGCTACTGTATTAATATTTTTTGTTGAACAGTCATCATTAGTGCATTGAACAAATTTAACGGAACTACTATTATTAGTGTATGCTATCCTAGCATAACCGTCAGACCCAATGTCGATACTATTATAATAACCTGCACTTGAAGTAATTGTAGTAATATTATTAGCAGAACAGTCAGTATTAGTGCATTGAACAAATTTCAAACTACTATTGGTTCCATCACGATAAGCTATCCTGGCGTAACCGTCAGAACCCATAGCAAGAGCAGTATACTCGCCAACATTTCCAGTAGAATCAATAGTAGTTATATTTTTAGCCGTACAATCATCATTAGTGCACTGAACAAATTTAAGATTGTCATTATCTGTATCATAATAACTGATCCTTGCATAACCGTCAGAACCCAAAGCAAGAGATGTCCATAATCCCACATTCGCAGTTGAATCAACTGCAGTGGTATTTTTAGCTGAACAGCTGCTATTCGTGCAACGGACAAATTTTAAATAGGTTCCGCTATTTCTATAATAACTTATCCTGGCATAACCGTCAGAACCTACAGCAGTAGAAAAATATAAACTCGTTCCATCAATACTAGTCCTTGCCCAACCAGTTCCTGAAGATCCCAATATCACACTATTACTAACTACTTGAGTCTGGCTGGTAGTCCCAGCATTAAAATCAGCGTTAGAAGTTTGCGTAGATGACGCAGTTGAAGTGGCTAAAGAAATTTCTCCACCAACCGATATTTTTATACTTGAAGAAGCGTTTTTAAAATAAGTCCAATTATTTTGGTTTGTTGAATGAATAGCAGTGGCAGTTGATGAAGCATTACCCAACCAATCTGTCTGGGTAAAAGTATAATTGGCGCCAAAAAGCGTTTTTGATTGATAAAAAACCACCGCAGAAACCACGATTATTCCCAAAACCAAAACCCACATCAATATCTTATTCATATGTCCACGCTTAATTAGCATATTTATAGAGTTTGCTTTAATTATATTACTTTTAAAAAGCTTTGTCGTTGTTAATAACTACTTTCTGCCTAATATTTCATTAGCAACCTTAATTATTCCCTGTGGTAAACACTCGCCTTTAATTAAAAATCTATCTGCTCCTAATTTTAAAACTCGATCTCTTATCTTTTTGTCACGATAAGCGGAAAAAATAACTATTTTAATATCTTTAGTTTGGGGATTAGATTTTAATTTTTTCAGAAAATGAAAACCTGCTTCTTTATTAACGCCTTCATTTTTACGCTCCGGCATCATTAAATCCAAAAAAATTAAATCTGGTTTAGTTTCTGGTTTAACTAAAAATTTCTCCGCGTCGCTAAGATTATCAACCAATTGAAGTTTATAATTATCTTTGGCGCCATGAAGCCAAAAAATATCTTTTAAAAAAATTCTGATAAATTCGTCGTCTTCAACGGATAAAATTTTAATCGGCTTTATAAACATAATGCTAAACTACGAATTTTGCGAATACTGCGAATTTAAAACACGTTTTGGTTTTAAATATTTATTCTGAAAATTAATAATTAATCCTAATTTTATATTAGCTAAATTGAGATATCTTTGCATTTGATAATAATCAGATCGCTCAATATATGGTTTTGCTTTTAGATCAATAACGACTTTTTCTTCAATAATAAAATCAGCCCAATTCTTCCCCATATTCTTATTATTTATTTGAATCGGCAGATATTTTTCTCTTTTATATATTATTTTTAATTTTTTTAATTCATTTTCAAAAGTATTTGCGTATTGTTTTTCAGTACAAAATCTTCCCAATTCATTCTGAATTTTATATGAAACACCAACTATTTTATAGGATAATTCTAGATAAACTATTTTATTCGCAATATTCGCATTCATTCGCATAGTTTGTATTATGTTTATTATTTTCTAATAAATGCCTGTCTTGGCGATAACTTGGCAGCTCGACGAGCTGGCCAAAAACCTGACAAAATTCCCACAACTCCCGAAGCTATTATAATAAAAATTAAAAATTGAAACGGATAAATAAATAAATCAACTGGCTTTCCTCCAAGATATTTTGCTAAAAAATTAAGACCAAAATTAAAAATTTCACCTGCTGAAATCCCTATCAAAATTCCTCCTATCCCGCCAAACAATCCCATAATCAAAGATTCCATTAAAAATAAATTACGAATATCTTTAGCGCTTGCGCCGATTGATTTCATTATACCAACTTCAAACACTCTTTCCAAAAAACCGATAATCATTGTGTTGAACATTCCGATAGATGAAACCACCAAAGCCGCGACTCCGAAAATTCCCAATATCACAGTAATAATATTCATTATTTTTTTTGCCTGATTTACCAAATCAAGACGCGCGGAAATCAAAAAACCTTTTTCAATCAATTTGTCTTTTAATAATTCCACGCTATCAATATCTTTTGCTTTAACAAGAACTCGCTGATAAGAAGGCGGTTTATCAATGACAGAATCAAATGGAATAAAAATAAATGGAGGCTGAAATTCATCAATAACTATTCCTCTAATACCAATATCAGAAGAAACTTCAGCTATTTTTACGTCAATTTCTTCTTCATTTTGATAAAATATTTTCAAAGAAAGTTTCTTTCCAAGAGAACTCTCATCTTCTTTTAAATCAAGTAGTTTTAATGCCGTATTGGATATAACCACTGACTCTTCTTCTTCGGTAAAGACCGAACCAATGTCAGGTTTTAAGCCGGAAAGCCGAAAGTAATTCGGTTTAATTATTTTCATTAAAAGAAATCCTGAAAATGAATCTGTTGTTACCTCGCCTGCGAATTCCGATACTGGACTGATTTCTTCGCTTTCTTCTAAATCAATAATACTATTAATATCATCGCTGCTTATACTTAAACCACTTTCAATTGGATAAAAAGCCTCCAAACTAATAAGAGAATCTTCAGTAGTTGCGAGTTTCCCGATTAAAACATACTGAAGACCGTATCCCAAAGAAACCAAGAAAAGCACGGTGCCAATACCCAAAGAAATTCCAAAAATCGTCAAAAAAGTTCTCAAAGGCCGTATCCGAAAAACTCTTAAAGAAAGTCGAAAAAGATCGCCCATTCTCAAATGATGGCCCTTGGATTCACTAATAAAATATTTTGGCTCTTGAAGTTTTTGTGGGTCCATATTTATTTTATTATATTACTAAATTACTTTTGCTTCTTCCTAAAATAGTTTCTAATTTTTCAGCTATTTTTAAGCTTGTCTTTATTCTTAAGCCAACTCCTCCTCTGTCTTTGGCTAAATCAAGAATCTTTTGAAAATTCTCAGCAGTAATAATATTTCTTATTCGTTCATTAATAGCTTCATTCATCCGCTCTTTTTGAAACGGCGTCAAAGTAAAACTGCAACCTTCAAGCAGCCAGCTATAAATTCGTTGAACTTCTTCATAAAGAGGTTCTTCTGGATTTTTCTCAAGTTTTTTGTAAAGAATTTCCAATTCTTTCTCTTCTTTAATTACTCCTTCAACGTATTCAGCAATTTTCTCGGCTTTTTGTTTCCAAAGCCCAACTCCGTTTTCTTTAAATGGCCTGTCTAAAACTCTTCTTAATAAATCTTTATCAATCTGATTTTTAAAGCGCTGAGTAAGAAAATACTCCAATCTTTTAATTTCCTGTTGTGAATAACCCCTAAGAATAAGGGTAGCTAAAGTTTTAGAACGCGTCTCAATAGTTGGCAGCTCGGGAAAAAGTTTTTTGTAATAATAAGAAGAATTGATTTTTTTTACTTTTTCCGGCTTCCTAGTTTCAACTTTAGTAATAGCCCCATCTCTCATATAAAAAATTCTTCCAACATCGCGTAAACTCCATGCTTCGTGCGTAACCATAATAATTGTTTTGCCGTCTTTTAAGTTAAATTCTTTTAAGAGATTGAGAACTTTGGTGGCGTTATCTGAATCAAGATTACCTATTGGTTCATCTGCTAAAATAATTGGCGGGTCATTGGCTAAAGCCCGAGCAATACCAACTCTTTGCTGTTGACCGCCAGAAAGCTCATAAGGATAACGATTTGCTAAATCAGCAATTCCTAAACGCTCAAAAATTTCCATTGCTTTTTTCTTCCTTATATTAGGCGAAATACCCAAAAAAGCCATCGGTAAAGCGACGTTTTCAATATTTTTAATTGAAGGAATAAGATTAAAATTTTGAAAAATTATACCTATCCCAAGCTGACGATAAACAGCCAATTCTTTAAAAGAAAAATCTATTAAATCCTGGCCATTAACAATAACTTTTCCTTTTTCCGGTTGTTCAACTCCGGAAATAATGTAAAGAATTGTTGATTTTCCGCAGCCAGAAGGCCCGAAAAAGCTAATATATTCCCCCGGCTTAATCTCTAAATTAGCATCCCTCAAAGCATGAACTTCTGATGGTTTACCCTTGTCATAATAAAAATCAACACCCTTTAATTCAATAATCGGCTTCATTTGATAATTATAATATAAATATTTAAAAAATACTAAATAAAAATTAATTTTTAAGAATTTAAAATGTTTATGTATTTTTGAAACCTATCAGCTCTTTCTATTACTGGTTCACCGTAAGCCCAGCGATAATAATACCATCTTCCACCGGCATAATATTTTGCCGCGGCGCAGCGCTCTTGCAGCATCTGCGATTGACTCGGTATTCTTTGACTATAATTTCGACAAGATTTCGAATTATAAGCGTCTTTCAAATATAAAGCAGTAGCAATAAAAGCGTCAGTATTTCGCCATGGAGAAGATGGTTTATTGCCGGTAATTTTCCCGATATAATCCTTGCTGGAGCTATGCTTCCAAATACCGGAACTGTTTTTCTTGTATCCTCCATATATCGCCCAAGTTGAAGGAATAAATTGCGCCGGGCCCATTGCTCCTCCATACGCGCCATCAGCGCTAATAGCGCAAGAAACTTTTATTATTCCTGATTCAAGATTTTTCGTAAGATTTAATTCTTTTATAATCGCTAAAAATGGCGGTATATCTCTTGTTGGATGCATTGCGATTTCATATTTACACCTTCCGACATTGCGTCCCAAAGCGGATTCTTGGTCTAATACCGCTAAAATCAAGGCTGCTCTTATATTTGTTGTTTGTTCGGCAAATTTTGCAAGATTATAAGCATCTTCAAAAGACAGTTCACCACCGCCGATTAATTTAAAAATCTGTTTTCGTATTTCAGCCGCTGTTTTTTCGGTTTTCGCTAAAAGCTCTGTGTATTTTGATTCCTCTCCTTTGGTAATTACAAGAAGATTGTCTTTTTTTGTTTTAATCTTTTGAATATTGGATTTTTGAGCGCCTTGATAATTTTTAAGCGCAATAGCATCAACCCTCTCTAAAGCCAATATTTCTTTCTGGTCAATCAATTCATGATGAAGTTCAACTATTTTTTGAAGAGATATTCTTAAACTATCCTGAATAGCAAGTAAGCTATTTAAATTACCGAAAAAATCTGACAACTTTGAATTTTTTAACAGCACTTCAATTAAATTTTCTGCTTCATTTTCATATATATTTTGAAGAAGTTGTGATAATGTTTCTTTATTAAAATTAATATTTATTTCGGTCTGACTAATTTGAGATTGAGTATCAACAATATTTCGATCAAGTTTCTTTAAACTTAAATTAATGGCTTTTATTTGAAGATTGATTTTAGAAACCTTAGCGTTAAGACGACTAATCTCTGACTTTAAATTTTTACCCTGAGATTTGTATCCCAAGATAGTTTCTTCATATTCTGAAATCTGGCTTTCAAGGTCAGCTAATTGAATTTCTAATTGAGCTCTTTCTTCGTTATTTTGAGCCGCTTGGGTCAAAAAATCATTATCAATCGGCGCCATAACAGAGCCGAAAACAAAAGAAAGGACAACTAAAATAACAAGAGTTGTCCTTATTAAAGATTTAATTGGAATAAAAATTATCTGAGAGCTATTAAGATTAATCCTCTTTTTGCCAAGATGCTCAGGATTACGCCTCGAGCATTTAATATCAATTAGATTACGAGGCCTCATATTATATAAAGTTATTTTCCTTCTTTTTTCTTTTCTTCTGTTGTTTCTTCTCTTTCTTTCTTCTCTTTCTCTTCTTCGCCTTCAACCTTAACATCTTCAACGCTGACTTCTTCCGCTTTCTCCTCTTCTTTTGCAGGTTCAGTAATAGTAGTTATTACAGTTTCGGCGTCAATCAAAACCTTAACTTTTTCGTCAATTTTAATGTCTTTCATATGAATACTCTTACCAATATCATCAAGCACATCAATATTAATAGATATATTGTTCGGCAAATCAGCCGGTAAGGATTCAACTTCAATTTCTTTAACTGCCTTAATTAAAATTCCTCCTTTTTCTTTAACTCCTGGCGCTTCTCCGACAAATATCAAAGGAACGGTGGTTTTAATTTTCTCATCCATTCTCACTTGATAAAAATCAATATGAGAAATTTCATCGGTTAAAGCATTTTTCTGAATATCATGAATCAAAACATTTAATTCGCTGCTTTTCTCTTTTTCGTCTCCCCCTTCCACTTTTAATTTAATTACCGTACTCTCGCCGGCCTCCTTAAAAACGCGCGAAAAATTCTTAGCTGAAACACTAAGATGTAAATTCTCAAATCCATGACCATATAATTCCGCGGGGATTAGTTCCTGCTCTCGTAATGCTTTTACCTTTTTCCCGAATATTTCTCGTTTTTGTACGCCTAGTTCCATATTGGACAACTATAGCATATAAATTTAAAAAAGCAAAAATAAATTAAACCTTCTTCAATTTTACAAAAAACTGTGAACCAAATCCTCTACCTTCGGATTCCGCCTAAATTTCGCCGTTGTGAGCTTTGATAACTATAGCAATTTATGTAATTGATTGATGCTTATATCAGTATCTCTTAAAATACTTTTCAGAACTTTTGGGTGTAAAATTTTACCGCTATGAAAAGGAACTGTTGCTCGCTTGCCATTTTGATGTTTGTAAATTTTATGACTGCCGCTTTGACGAGATAAAACAAAACCGCTTTTTTTAAGAACGGCTATTATTTCTTTAGCGGTTATTTTAGGCAAATCTTTTGGCATATAAAATTAAACAGCGACTTCTACCGTTGATAAACTAACTGATTTAGTTTCTGTTAATTTTTCATGTGCAGCAAACCTGTCTTCTAAATGAAGCTTAATAGCGTCTTTGATATTCTCTACGGCCTCTTCATGAGTAATTCCTTGACTATAACAGCCTTGCAGCTCGGGACAAAACACAAAATAGCCATTCTCATCCTGTTCTATAATTATTGAAAAATGGTATTGCTTTTTCATATATTATAATGATATTAATTTCTATAATCTTGTCAAATCAATCCAATCAAACTTTCTTCAACCTCACAAAAAACTGCGAGCCAAATCCTCTTCCTTCGGATTCTGCCCAAATCTCACCACCGTGAGCTTTAATAATTTCTTTGGCGATATAAAGCCCCAAACCAGTACCTTGGATTCTTTGTCCGGGAGCGGTTTCTCTAACAAACTTTTGAAAAAGATTTGGTAAAAATTCCGGAAGAATTCCCACTCCAGTATCAACTACTGAAAATAAAACTGAATCTTTTTCGCTTGTAATCGCCACTTTAACAAAACCATCCGGAGTGTATTTAATGGCATTATCAATCAGATTTTGAATTACCTGCCTTAACTTCTGCGGATCCGCTTTAATTTTTACCTGCCCCGTAGGCACCGAGCCTGCCGAGGTGCCCTTCGGAGTTTCTTTCACCTCAACATCAAACAATAAATCAAGTTTTTTCTCATCAGCTATAAGTTTAAGCTCATCAACAACTTCTGAAACCATATCAACAAAATTAATCTCTTCAAAATTGTATTCCATCCTGCCGCTCTCAATTCGTCCCAAATTCAAAATATTGTTAACCAAATCAACCAAACGATCAACTGCTTTAACAATTCTTTTATTTACTTCTTTGACTTTCTCAGGCACTGCCCCATAACTACCGCCACCAACTAAAGAAGCAAATCCCTTAACAGCTGTTAACGGCGCCTTAATTTGATGGGTGGCAAAAGAAAGAAACTCCGTCTTGGTTCTATCAAGCTCTTTAAGACGCTCATTGGCGCCTTCCAACTCCTTGGAAATTCTTTCAACTTCTTCCCGACGCCTTACTTCGCCAAGCACACTCCGAATAATCAAAAACCCAAAAATAGTTATTGCCATAAAAAATCCGCCCTCCACGATTCTTTGCTGTAAAGTATCTGCCATAAAACATCTTGCTAAGAATATTGCCCAAAGAACAAAAATAAGTAATTCAGCAACAATGATTTTAATATTAAAAAGGCGATATCTTAAACTAGCGATAGCAAGCACTATTGGATAAACAGAAATTAAAACATTTCCATAAGGAAAAATTGGGATGTCATACCAAAGAAAAAAATTAGTAGCGCCACCGCCAAAACCAATCAAAGAGCCTAAAATAATATATTTAATGTTTGCTTTTTTAATATCAGTACTTATTCTATATTGATTAAAAAGAATAATTAAAGAATAAATAGATAATCCCAAATAAATAAAAATTAAATAAAAATGATACAAAATACCCGGAACAGGCCAAAAAGGGAAAATAGATTTTGGTTCCACTTTTTCAATAAATAAATCAGAAAAAGAAAAAGCAAGAAGAATAAATGCAAAAAAGTATAAAAATTTAATTAAATTTCTGTTTTTTATGTGTAAATTAGTAAACGCTAATATCCAATGAAAATAAAAGATTGGAATAAAAAGCGAACCTATAGAAAAAAATCTTGTCCAAAACAACGCTAAAGAAGCATCTCCAGAAGATAACCATTGCCAATATCCTATAGACCAAAAAACAACTGAAACACTTAAGCCAAAAAATAATTTATTTATGAGTTCTTTCCTGTTTTTTATAATAACAACTAAACCAAGCACTCCCGCAATAAATGCGTTGATTATTGCTGAAATTATAAAAAAAGTCATAAAAAATAAAATAATTTACTATTTTTTACACACAACTATTCCGTGAATATTTTGGGGTTCATAAATAATTTTAATATCACTGGATTTAAATTTTGACTTTGAAAGTATTCTCATTAAATCAAATTCATTTCGAAAAACTAAATTATGCCAACCAACAACTTCGGTAGCAAACCTTTTTTCTGAATTATCTTTTACGTTTCCAGTTATGAAAATACCACCATCTGTTAAAGCTGAATGAATTTCATTAAATAAAGAAATAGCTTTATCATCTTTAAGATAATCTAAAAACCCCACCATTTCTATTATATCAAATTTAATATTTTTATTATATTTCTTAAAAAAATTAGAAATTGTATCTTGGTTCCAATTAAATAAATGGGATATATCAAGTGCAGAAGCCATTTTTTGAGCATCTTCTATGGCAGAATCGTTTTTATCAACTGCGAGCACTTCAAAGTCAAAATTATTTTTATGCATTACTATTATATCCATAACCGCCGCGCTAGAACCACTGGCTAAATTTAATATTTTTATATCTTTTTTATTAAAAGATTGAATCGCTCTATCTAATTCTTTTTTTACCAATTTCAATCTATTTCTTAAAGCCTTACAATTATTAGTTTTTTGCCAAAAATAAGTAAAAAAACCATCTAAAATTCCTTTTTTAAAATTAAAACTATTATCAAAAGAATAAATTATCTCTAATGCTTTGTGAGTTGTAGCATGTTTATGAACATTTCCAGCCTTTTTACTAGAACGAACAAATAACCCCCTTGGAAGCCTATTTAAAATCGGAACTAAAAAGAAATTAATAAATTTCCTTAAAAATTTATTAACTTCGTAATCTTTTGGGTCATTATCTATTGTAATTTTTATATTTTTAGGTATATTTTCCATAATATTTTTTTAAATAATTAAATCCCTAAACGCATGAAAAATAAGCTTCAAAGTTTTCATTAGGTATATTATAACACAAAAATTAAACTTTTCGTTGGCTAATGCCTTGAATTAAATGCCAAAATTTAACCTGGCCCATTGCTCCGGGTTTTTTTTGTTTTTCTTCTGATAATTTAATAAAATTCATTTTTGGCAATAAATTCTTTAGTTCTTCCTTTGCTGCACTAAAGCTACTAGATTAGAATTCTTTAATTTTGTTATTGGATGCGCTTTTTGTATTATAATTTCGTAGTCAAAATTTAAATCTCTCGATCGCTTAATAAGAAAAGATTTCATCAATTTCTCTTTTTTATTAAGTTTTATTTTTTTTAAACTAAAGTTAAAGAAATATCCAGATACGTATTTCAATTTAAAAGATATCACACACTTCTCTGGTAAATAAGAAGCTAATGGAATATATTTTTCTCTCCCAATGAGGAATTTTTTCTTTCTTGCATGCAAATTCCCCATAATCATTACTATCTTGCATTGAGAATTCTTTTTCAATAAAAAGAAAAGATTTCTGGCCATCTGCTTGTCTCTTTTATTCCAAGTATTACCCCTCTCATCAAAGCAATATACATGAACTTTCAATTTTTTAGAAAGCGATTTATTCTTTATTTTTAGCCACCCCAAAAATTTAATATGTTCACGAGAAATTCTTCCATCATTATAAGCTATGAATTCCCACTTTTCCCAATTTATTTTCTTATTCTTGCCACAGAGATACTTGTTAATTTCTGTAGTAAGTTTTTTAGGCCATTCAAATGCAAGTATAATACACTTATTTTGTTTTAAATAAAATTCAACAAATTTTTTTAAAATAATAACATTTTCTTTAATGCCGTGCGTTTCTCCAAGAATAATAGCTGTTTCTTTTCTGTTTTTTAAAAAATTAAATTCGTGCATTTTTAATAAAATCCTATATTGTTTAAAATAGTAAATAAAATAATTTAGGGGGATAAACAATGTCTATCCCCCTAAAGGAAACAACAAATTTTAGTCATCTCTATGTTTGGATGAGCCTTGGCCCGTCCAGCTCTCATCGTCAGCCGTCTTGACAGATTTAACTGCACAGACAGCTGCAAATACTTCAGGAGCTACTTTACTAATCATAACCTTACCTCCTTTCCGCAAAGGCCGATACACAGTATGTCAGAAATAGCATCTGATATGCAAACCCCTGCAAGACGTTCTAGCCAATACCACTGACCATTTGGATTAATTTCCAAGAAGAAATATTGACCATGTTTATCTACTGCAATATCAAAAGCACCAAATTGGAGACCTAATTTTTTCATCATTACAAAACAAAGATCAATAAGCCAACTTGGAATATACACCTCTTTGTAACTCAATTTTTTTCTAATATCTGGATGCCGCCAATCTACCGGCGCTTCAGAATAAATCTGAAAATCAATTTTTACCGCAAAAATCCTTTCTCCAACCACGGTAATCCGTAACTCATAATCTTTATTGATGTATTCTTGGAAAAGAGACGGTAAATGCTTTACTAAATCAATATGCTCAATGTGGCAAGGTGCGATAAGCGTTGTTGGAATATTATACTCTCCATCCTCGTGCTCTAAAAATCCTTGTTTAAGAGTTTTGAAAATTATTCTCTCTTCACACTCAATAAAAAAGTTTTTTACTTCTACGGGATTATTTGTAACAATCGTACTAGGAACCCTAAAGCCAATTTCTCTCGCAATTCTTAATTGAAGAATCTTCTTTCTAGCTCGCTCTAGATTATGAAAATCATTAACCCAAAAAACTTCTTTCATACTTAACCACAGCCCCTCCAAAAAACTATTTGTCTCATTTTTAGCAAAATCTCTCTGGGCAAGATCGCTAATTTGGAGATTTAAATACTGCGGCCTTCTATACCAGATACTTTTTACATCTCTAGAATCAACAATCTTATTTCGATACTTCGCCGTAAAACCAAAATCAGTTTGTGTAGAAAAGAATTTTACCTTCATTTCACCGCTAGCAAGCTTATCCACATCAAATCGAAACACTAAAGCACCCTTTTTCCTAAGTTTTTCAATAACAATATCGGTGTGAATCCCATCTTCGGAATTTGTCAGCACAAGAACCACTTGTTTCATTTCTTCCACCTCCCTATCTTGTAAACAAAAATTTTTCTTTGTTATTTTTCAAGGTCTATACTACTTTAATAATAAAATAAAAAAACTTGATTAGTCAAGTTTTTTAATTGAACGGCATCACAAACCATTCATATTCCCAAAAAACCCGTTCCACCTGTAAGTAAGTATGTTTTAGACATGTTTTAATATTATACAAAAAATCCGCTTTAATAACAAAACCCAAAATAGCCAAAATAAAAGAATTTTGGTAGGATTAAAAGGTATGAAATTTAGATTTAAAATAAATAAATACTACTTAGCGGGATATACAATGGCTTCAAAAAATAAGCCTTTTCCGGCTTGGAAAAAATTAGAGGAACGTATTTGGCGAAAATACAGAGATGAACCATCTTATTATTTTTTAAATCCTAAATATATCTCTTTAGCCCTAGAAAAAATTCAAGTAAATTTTTCTAATGGTAATATTAAAAAAATTTTCAAAAAACAAGGTTTAGTTTTAGAAAAAATATATCAAGATATTTTTAAATCCAGTGAATTTAGAAGATTATTAAAAGAAACAAAAAAACATCTTATATTTATTGAAAATCAATGGAGTAGAAACGAAAAAAAAGCCCTGAAGAACCTTCGAGAAATTTCTGGACTGTCAATTCCTAAACGAAAAATAACTGTATTTATTACTCATCCAAAATCCCTTAATTGTAAAACGCTTAATCAAAATACTATTACCAGAGGATGCAAAGAAAGATGGAAAAATCATTCAACAATTTTTCTTTGTCACGAATTGTCACATATTATAACTTGGCCCGGTCATTTTCAACCTCATTATAATATTCTTCACGCTATCATTATGTTAATAGATAATGAATTAAAACTTAGATTAAATAAAAAAGGAAAATATTTTGAAGAAGGAAAAATTTGTACTGAATCTCCTACTTTTTTACTATTAGAAAAGAAAATATTGCCATATTGGAAAAAATATTTAGCCGGTAAATTAGGAAAAAATATATTGGAGTTAAAAAAATTTTTAATTAAAAATCGAAATAAAATAGAGCTGCCCAAGACTTAAAAGTCTAAGACAGCCACTAAGATTTAACGCACCTCACAACCAACCCATGGACAAGTATCCGGCCCACAGACACCATCAACTGCTGACTCGCTTGTCACCAACTGAATTTCCAGTCCATCACTCTCTTTTTGTTTTTTAATGTCCTCTTCCACAATTCTCACCTCCTTTATTAATTAATTTTTTTACTCCATTGTCCCTTGTGCGGGTCGTAGAAACACCACCATGGTTTCGCATGAGAACTATTAACTAAAAAATCTTTAGCTTTCACCCGACAATCAAAACAACAATACCGATATTCACAATCTCGACAAACTTCAATATTGTCCTTGTTTAAATTCCGAAATTTTTGCGCCACTCTTGATGAAAAAATTTTATCCAGTGAAGCTGATTTTACATTTCCGTAAGAAATTTCTCGCTCCGCAAGACAAGGATAAACATCTCCGTTTGCTCCGATACAAATCTGTTCCAGAAAACAATTATGTCCCATCCTATTTCTCCAAAATGTATTGTAGTTAATTTTGAAAAAAGAGGGTTTGTCCAAGATTTGCTGCTCTAATATGTCAGCAGTGATAAGATCGTCGCCGCAGCCCCTACCTACTGGTTCAATGACATTTGTCTTTATGTGTTGAATTCCAAAAGATTTTAGAGATTCAACTGTCTTTTTAATCTCTTTCTCATTCTGTTTCATTGCCACCACAGATACCCTAAGACAAATATTCATTTCTAAAACTTTCTTAATTGTACGTAATGTCTTTTCTTGGCTTCCTCTCTTAGTAGTAATACTATCGTGTATATTAGGATCAGAACAATAAAAGGAAAAAGCTAAATCCACATTGTGCTCTTTAAGTTTTTTAAGATCGCTATTGGAAATAAATGTGCCATTAGAGCTTACTTCAAGAGATTTATATCCAATATCACGAACATAGGGAATAAGCTCAAATATCAACTTTCGCCTCAGAAATGGCTCTCCTCCTATAAACTGAACTCTCCTTGCACCAATTTTATAAGCCTCTGTTATCACTCTCTTCCAATCATCAATGGATAACTTATTATTTTCATGAAATTTGATTATTTCACTTTTATTATAGCAGTGGAGGCAACGAAGATTACAGCCAGTAGTTAATTCGAGATGGAGAACAAACCTTAATATATTGGCAAGTTCTGGAACATCAACTATTTCTTTTTTGTAACGCCCATTCCATTTTCCTAAACTAAGAGCTTCAAGTTTGTTTAAATAAACAATAATCTCTTCTTTGGTTATGGTCCTACTCTTTCTTAAGATTTCTTTCAAGTTTTTTCCTGAATTTAGTTGCTCTATTATCTTTACGCTTTTGCTATTCACAGAAAAAACTTTACCAGAATTTAAGTTATATATAGCTCCTCGCGAAGTTCCTTTAACTAGAAGACAATTTTGGCTCAAAGTAAAATATTTTTCTCTTCTCATCTCGCCTCCTTTCTTTTCAATTTTTTCCTTATAAACGGCAAAACCATTATTTTTTAAGGTTTCTATCTTTTTCGGATGCTGATCTTAAGATAACACCTCAACCTAATTTGTCAAATTTTCCAATCTTACGAGACTAAGTCTCATAAAGTC
>CAJVXI010000006.1 GCA_913009635.1 uncultured bacterium | reverse complement strand
AATAGTTTAAAAACAAGTTTAAATGTTTAAAGATAAAGTTTAAAAGTTTAAAGGTAAGTTTATCAGCGAAACAAAAAGCCCCGCAAGAGCGGAGCTTTTTGTTTTATAACCCTCAAGGATGGTTATTGGTTAGTTAGAAATCGTTACTGAATTTGATGGCATTGTCTTTATATAGACACCGTTTGCCCAGTCAACTGATCCATGTGAATGGCTGACTGCTGAATTATCAGACCAAATGAATGACGGCTGACCATCTTCTGTTGCTGTTTCAACAGTATTATAGGTGGTTGCCGTAACTAATGTAGATTCCTCCTTGTTCAACTTAAGCACTATGTAAGCAGCGCCTACAGTTGAGCTAAGGTTAGCAAATGTCAAGGTGACCTCGTATTCTCTGTCAGTATTTTTGGTAATTACTTCATCAGAAGCCAAAATCAAAGACACATAACCAGAAGCGCCTCCAACAATAGTCGCCTGACCAGTTGAACCTACAGCTGAACCGCTGTAAGCAGTACCGATATTAAGATTTGAAGTGGTTGAAAGATTCTTAATTTTTACATTACCAGTAGTACCTGGAGCTGCGGTAACTGCCGTCATTGTTGCTCCTGTCATCTGAACATAAAGCTGAATCTTACCCCAGGAAATATCATCTCCTGAGTCAGCCGCTATCTTAAATCTCAAAACTGCTACTTCTCCAGCTGACAATTTAGAGCTAGAGCTTGGTTTACCGTCATTAGCAGGACCAGCCAAACTCAAAGTTGGTTTGGTCTTGTAAACAACTTTCTGGTTTCCAGTAGCCGCGGTAAGAGAATTCAACTTAGATGAAGCGCCCTGGGCTTCAAAGGTTGTGCCTGAAGTGCCCATTACGCTTACATAAACGGACTGACCTGTGTCAGCGCCGGCAGCAATTGTGTTAAGAGTAGCCTTTACAACCATGGTCTTATCGTCATTCTTAGGAATGGTCCATCCAAGGTCTGTAATAGTGGCAATACCGCCACCAACTATAGGATAACCACTAGAGTCGCCAATAACTGTAGTGCCATTTGACTCATAAAGCTTAATAACCAATACATCATCCTCAACTGCTGTTGAAGTTGCAGTAGCGCTGTTAGTTGGAACAACCAATAATCGCATCTTGTTAATGGTCATTGCTTCATTAGCAGAAGTCCATTTGAACTTAGCTAATGTTGTTTCATTTCCAGCAATAACAATTCCTGCTTCTGAATCAGTATCATCTGATGCCTTAGCAACAGTGACAGTGCCAGCAGTAGTAACAGTAATTGATACTGTTCCGCTTGAGTTAGGAATTGTACCGTCCACAGTTGCGCTATTACCATCGCTGTCATAAGCAGTAATATCGTCAGTGCTGATTGATGCCATATCTACGTAATAAACATCGGCGTCAGTGGCGTCTGAAGCAATATTACCTATAACAGTCAATATCTTGGTCTGTCCTTTAGCAATTGTGTAATTAAGATTAGAGAATGTCGCGGTAAGAGCGGAAGAATCCAATGATTTCAAATCAGAAACCAATGTAGCTCCGTCATAAAGACCCAAGCTCTGAATCTCTCCTGAACCCAAGGTAGCATTTGAAGATGTAGCTGTGACTCTTAAAGTAGTAATCTTAATGTCGTCAGCTGAAGCTCTTAAGCTGATACCAACCAATGACACGTTCTGAGTTCCCCTAACAATTGTTTGTGAGCTAGGAGTACCAGACAACGCAACAGTTAATGTTGGAGCCTGAACGGTCTGAATATTACCTGTAATTCCGTTTGGAACTATAGAAGCAATAGCAACATAAGTATTGTTGTCTAAGTTTTTGACGTCATTGGCTACAAAAGCGGCCAAATCAATTCTCAATGTATCATCTGCGTCATTATCAGAATCAACGTCAACGGTTGCCTTAAAGGTTTTGGATTCACCCGCGCTGATATTAATTGTATCGGTAAATACAACACTAGTTGAAGTAGTGGTTGTAATATCAGTCGCGCTGGTAATAACAGCGCTAGTTCCAGTATCCCAAATCTTAAAGTCAGGGAAACCTTGTCCAGTAGTTATATTACTTGTTGAAGCAGTAAACCTCAAATTGCGGATTTCCACATTGTTTTGTGAAGCAATAGTGAAATTAAGCACTTCAATATCTTGGGCGCGTTTTGAAATATCGCCTGCAAGAGGACCATTTAAGGTAATAGTCAACTGACCACCCTGAACGGTCAAAGTGTCAGATTCGCTAGTAGTATCAATACCAGAAATTGTTGGTGTTACCGCATACCCATAGGTCTTGCCAATAGCTTTAATGTCTGAAGCGCTATCAACATAAAGAATAATGGTGTCGCTGGAACGTGTTGCTCCGGCAATATCACCGCGAATTTCAAAAGTTCTTTCCTGACCTTTCTCCAATAAGAATGGGGTGTCAAATACAAATGTAATCAAATCCTTAGCGCCAATTGCTGAAGCAGTGGCAAGAGTTTCACCTGCTCTCTTCAAAACAAAATTGGTAAGATTTGAATTACTAATTGTACCACCTTCAGTCAAAGAAACTTTAGTTACTTCAATATCTTCTGCGGTTGAACCGGCTGTTAATTTCAAGTTCAACAAAAGCGCGTCGCTCTGACCAACTTTAGGGTTGGATGGCTTTGCACCATCATCAGCAGTAATAGTTCCTACTGATTGTCCACCAATAGTCATTGGATTGCCAGTAAGCGCGCCCGATGGGGTTGGATCACCAGTAGATGAAATTAGTGTGAAGTAGTGAATATTTCCAGCTGTAGCGCCAGAACCAGTATCAATATCAGCTACCAAACTCAAAGTTTTAGTTCCTGAAACCTCTAAAGCAAGGTTAATGAATGAAACTTCGTGAGTGGTTGAATTAATACTTCGTCCACTAGTTAAACGAGTGCTTCCATCATAAAGATAGAAACCGCTTGAACCAAAGTCACCAGTCGCGCCAATTCCCATTCTCTTAAATACAAGAGAATTTAAGGTGCCACTTCCAGCAACGTTAAATTCCATAAATACAACACCTGTTGCTCCTTTCGGAACCGTGGTGCTTGCTGGATTGCCAGCTGATAAAGCGAGAGTCAATCCACTAGTAACTCCTGTGTCTCCAGTATCACCGGTATCACCGGTGTCGCCAGTGTCGCCTGCCGCAGCCAATGAATTAATATAACTCATTGTTGAAGGACCGAAATATCCGGTTCCCGCGGAAAGACCGACTGGAGTTAAAATTTGAGCTACGTGTAAGTTCTGGTAAACAATAACCGCTGCTTTAGTCAAAGGACCAAAGTATTCAGTTTCATTACCAGGTGAACCAGCTCCGCTTGAAGCTACTTGAGCTCCGTTGGCATTCAAGAATTCTTGAAGCGCTTTTACATCAGCTCCTCTGCTTCCCAAAGTGAGGCTTTGAGTAAAGGTTACTGATGGAGCAGCTCCTCCTTGAAGAGCGGACAACTGAGTATTCAAGCTTGTAATCTGTTCCAATAAAGCTTGGATTTGAACTTGAAGTTCATCAACAGTAACAGCTTGAGCAACCATTGGCATAAGTATTCCAGCGCCTGAAAGCCAGACAGCGGTAGTAACTGATAAACCAATAGCTGAAAATTTATTTATTGTTTTATTCATTTTTAATTAAGTGTTCGCAAATTACAAATCTTTGCAAATATGGCGAATTCGCTATATTCGCAAGTATTCGCCAATTCGCGATTACTCTTTTCGACTTAAAATTATTTTTCAGAAAGTTATTGCCCTCAATTATCGACCCGCCATCATACTTGTGAGGTAGATGATGAATTAAATTAAAGAAATAACTATTGTATTTTGGTTAAAATTTCTAATTTCTAATTTTTAATTTTTAATCAATTTTTAATGACTTAAACTTAATTATTTAATTAACGCAAACTAACTTGCAACTTCCCTACTTGTTCTTCTAATCGTCCAATGCGTTTGCGATGGTCTTCTAATTCTTTGTTTACGCTTTTTTTAGCGTCAACAAAGCTCTGCGTCATTATTTGAGCCAGATTATCAAGGGTGATATTTTTACGTTTTTTATTCGCCATATTCGCAGCAATTCGCATATTAGTGATTACTCCATAAAAAAACTCGCTTTTGAGCGAGACAAATTTTAGCCACTAGTGATTAGTGGTTAGCCACTAGTATCCACTTTATTATTAAAGTAAAACACTATACCCTATTGGCTGGTGGCTGGTTCAATTTAGCCTCACTCTAAATCTTGCTTGCCCCGTAGAGAACCGCAGGTTCTTCTTAGGGGTTTAAATTATTATAGAAATATATCCAAAATTTATCAAATGCCAACTGTGGATAAATTATATATAAGATAACGACTATCCACTGTCTTTGTTACTAGCGACTAATGGCTAAACCCCTAGTGGCTAGTGGCTAATCTATAATAACTATGCGGCCCTCCGCCTCCAACACGCTCAATTGCGCCTTCATCACAAAGCTGTTGAATATCGTTTCTGACTGTTCTTTCACTTATCCCGGATAAAATGCCGATTAAATCCTTAAATTGAAGATTTTCTGAAGATTTTTGGATATTTTTCAATATTATTGACTTTCTTTCTATGTTTGCCGTTTGTCTATAAGAATTGCCGTTTACATTGCCGTTTGCCGTTTGACTTAAGATTGCCGAATGAATTTGCCGTTTAGATTTATTTGCTGAAAAAATACTGGTATTAGTACTGGTATTTATACTATTATTTTTATCTATAATCATCGGTGGCTTGGAAAAAATTGATTCAATTTCAACATCCGGTAATTGCCGTTTACCCTGAACTTGCCGAATGGATTTGCCGTTTACTTTTTCAATTACCGTTTGCAAATTACCTAATTCCCTATAAAGCACATCGGCGTTTATTGATTTAATTTCTCCAATTTTCTCTGCCAATTTCACCAACTGCTCCAATTTTTCAATATATTGAAGTTGAACTTCGATAGGTTTAACTAAAAGATCGATTGCCGCGTTTTCCAGCTCAATTTTAAGTTTGGGTTGACGCACTAAAACAGCCACCCGGAATACTGCCCAGCTAATTTCGAAAGTACGCTGTTTGATAAAATTTTTGGAGTCATTATCCATAAACAATAAGAATAATAAATCTAAATAAATTGTCAACTATTTTACTATGTTATACATGCGATCGCATGTATAACATAGTAAAATAAAAAACCATTACAATTAACTGTAATGGCATTCTACTGGCGATTATCCTTAATGGCTAATCAAGCTTATTAAACAACTTCATCCTTTTTTCCACTACTTTCTTAATTTCTTCAACAGCTGAAGGCAATATCTTATAAGGCGTGATTTCTTCCGGCATGTCTTTTAATGCCGCGTCTATTCCCTTTCTCCATGCCAAACGCAATTCCGTATTAATATGAACAGTAGAAATTCCAGCATCAATAGCGGCTAAAAAATCTTCGTCGCGAATACCGGAACCGCCGTGTAATACCAATGGAACGCCAGCGGCTTCTCTTAATTTTTTAATTCGTTTAATATTTAAATTCGGGTTAGGCACATTCTTAAACATCCCGTGAATATTGCCAATAGCCGGCGCTAATAAATCAATACCAGTTTCTTTTACGAATTGCTCAGCTTGTTCTGGTTTTGTTAAATCCTCTTTATTAATTGACGCGTCTTTTGGAATTTCTGTTAAAATCTTGGAACTGCCGCCCAAATATCCCAATTCACCCTCAACTAAAATATCAGTTCCTTGACTGGCAGAAACGCTTTTTACATAATCAACAACTTCTTTTGTTTTTTGAATATTCTCTTCTATTGGTAATTTACCGCCATCGAATAAAACAGCGTCAAAACCGGCTTCAACTGCTTCTTTTATCTTTTCTAATGAATGAGTGTGGTCAGAATTCAGAAAAATTGGATAGTCAAATTCCTCACGCAAGCTTTTAATCAGAGCAGCAGTTTGTCGCATTCCAACAAAACCACTCTCCCCTTCAGAAACACCAATAATAACAGGCAAATTTAACTCCTGTGCTGCCTTAAAAATAGCTTTTAAACCAGCTATGTCTGATATGTTGAAATGGCCAATGGCTATTCGCTTCTTTTCAGCTTCAAAAATTAATTGCTTTAATTGCTGCATAGAAATTTTATTAATATAGCTTAAATGAAATGCTAATATACTAATTCATGCTAATTATACTAATGAATACGAATTATTAGTATCTATTCGTATCATTAGTACGCATTCGTATATTGGCATTACGCTAAATCTCAAACCATCCTTTAATTATATTCTCCTTCATCATTTCTTCCATTTTTTCCTCTCCGAAATACTTAATAAAAATTTTATTCCAAAGAGATTCCTGGTTATGATAAAGATATTTTATCAATTCTTTCTCCATCACTAAAGACATCGCCGTATCAACTAAATTAAAACTTACCAAAACTTCAACGCCCGTATTGGTTTTAAAATAATCTCCAACCCAATTAAGATTCTGCCAGAAAGACAAATCTGTTCCAAAGCTATTCAGTATTTCCCCTGATTTCACCATCATTCTTTCAGCTCGCTCCCAATGAAGAGCTTCCGGGTTAATATGCGGTTCAAATAACCGCCAATCATTTTCATCGTCTTTTGCTAAATACCGCTGAATTACCATCCATTGCGTTTTTTTTGAATTTTTGGCCTGTGAAGGCAAACGCCTATCAATTACATCTCCGCGCAATAAAGAAATTACTTTTTCTGAAAATTTACTTTTATCTTTTATTTTGGAAAATCTTTTAATTAAATCCGAGTAAAAAGGAATTTCGTTAAAATAGTGAAGTATTAAAGCAAGATTTCTCAATGTTTCTCCGGAAATTTCCAAAGATAAAGGAATTACGTAAACAACCCCAAATTCTTTTAAATGACTGATATTGTGATATTTATGCGCGACAAAATTCTTAGCTATGTCAGCCCATTTTTTTGACAGCGCGCGAACTTCAATTTCTCTTTCCTCAAAATCACTCGGTAAAAGATTCTCATACTGCTTAAAAAAAACCTTATTCAACCATTCATTTCCTTCAACAAATCTTAAAGCGCTGAAAATCTCAAAAATATCTTCTTCTTGAAGCATCTCGTCAACATTTTTATATCCCAATGCCTGAAGAATTTTTAATGGGGGCTGTTTTTTAAAAAACTCCATTGCTTTTTCTTTTTTAAGGAAAAAGCCGGTTGGTCTGTCAGAAATATTTTTGGCAATTTCCAAAACCCGCTGCCAATCTTTTGAACTCGTTGCTGAGGGAGAACCAAGAGCCTTGAATAATTGGTTGTCGTCCGCTTCAATTTTGCTAATTAAAGCGTCGTAAATTTCCTTAGCTGTAGATTTTAAATCTAATCCTAAAAGACGTAATCTATTTTTAATCTGTAAATCATTTTCTTCAACTATTATGTCTATTATATTCTTCCGTCCTGTTGAAACGCCTAATTTTTCTTCAATGATTCTTATGGCATCTTTATCAGACCGAAGTATTTTAGCAATTTTCTCAAATGATTTCATAAATAACAATTTTCAATTTCTAATTTTTAATTTTCATTGAATTTTCAATTTAATAATTTTCAAACACGGTTATGGTTAAATTTGGGCATTGAAAATTGAGTCATTGTTAATTTATTAGAAATTAGAAATTAGAAATTTTTGCTAATTCAACTTTCTCATTTCAATTTGCAACTTCTGCCATCTTTTACTTCTTTCAAAACCTGACTTCGTCAATATCCCCTCCTTAGCTCCGATATGCTCTACTACTGAAGTAGCGTTTGCCGAACCTAAACGAATTGCGTGTTCTATATTATTAATCTTACAAAGACCTTTAATACATTTTTCCTTTTTTTGCATAAGCCCGGCAACAAATCCAGAGCCAAAAGCATCTCCTGCTCCTGTTCTATCAATAACTTTATTCTTTTTTTCGCCGAAAGCGGAGAAAATTCCCGCCCTATAAATATTAAATCCGTCCGATACTGAAACACCTTTTGGTCCGTTAGTCATTACGGCAATACCGGGCACTGCCCTGTCTAATTTCTTAAAAATTTCTTTTTCATTAAAATAATCGATGTTGGTTAAATAAGCAGCTTCCTCGCGATTCAAAATTACAACTTTTGACTTTACTAAAAGCGGCTTTATTTTATTCATACCCATTTGAATCATATTCTTTGAAGGATTAAAAGCGATTAATGTTTTTTGTTTTGAAAAATAATCAAATATTTTTTTAATAACATCAAAAGGTATTTTCCCGGGAGAAATATACAGCCAGCGAGTTTTTATATTCGACACTTCGGAAAGAATATCTTTAATTCTTAAATTCTCAGAAGCGCCCCTATAAACCAAAATAGTCCGTTCGCCACCTGGCGCCAAAAGAATAACCGAATAAGCAGTTGCTTTATTTTTTTCTTTAACGGCAAAGGGTGTGATTTTCTCTTTATGAAATTTTTCTAAAATATCTTCAGCAGCTTCATCCTGACCTACCTTAAATAATGAAGCTGTTTTTAGTCCATTACGACTAAAAGTTATAGCTGTATTGCTTGCGCCGCCACCAGTGGCTAAAATCGGCTTACCAATTTCAATTTTCCCTCCAAAAGCAAAACACTGGGCCTCACCAGTGGGAAATCCTATTTTTTTAAGATGTTGCGGATCTTTAATAATTTTAAAAAGCGGGCTGCTTAAAAAAACATCCCGTGTAACTGTTCCAATTGTAATAATATCAAACATAGGATTTAGGATTTTCCGCTTGAGATGGATTTATCTTCGTCGGAAAAATTTAGGATTTTTTTGATTTTTTCAACTAATTCTTGAGGAGTAATATCCACTTTCAATATATATTCATCAACCTTCAAATCTTGGCTGCTTTCTTTTGCTTTCTCGCTGGTATAATTACTTAAAATAGCAACCAAAATATCTTTTGTTGCTTCATTGTTTCTGATTTCTTTCAATACATCTATACCTGTAATATCTGGCAAAACTAAATCCAATAAAATAAAAGCGGGCTTGGTTTTTTTACCGTCACTTATCTCTTTTATTTTTTTCTTTGCCTCATTACCCGTTAAAGCGCTGTCAAAATCAAATCCATTTTCTCTGAAAACCATTTTATACATCTCAACAATATCTGGCTCATCTTCAACAAGTAAAATTTTAGGCTGATTTTTCGCCATTGTATATTTTTTTTGCCTCTTCTATCTTTTTTATGGCAATTTCCACCAATTGATCCGGCGTTGCGTCCATTTTCAAAACATATTCAGCATTTTTTGTATTCTTTACTTCTTCTCTAATATCATCGCTGCTGTAATTAGTAAACATAATAACCGGAATTTTGTTAAATTTCTCATGTTTTCTAATTTCTCTCAACACATCCATACCTGATATGCCAGGCAGCAAAATATCAAGAATAACAACGCTAGGCGCCTCAATTTCTTCTTTTATAAGCTTGTCCATTACTTCTACGGCTTCCTCGCCAGTGCCTATGCCTTGAATCAAAAAGCCCGCCGACTCAAAAGCAATCCTATAAAGTTCAATTAAATCAGGTTCGTCTTCCACGAACATTAAAATTCTATATTTATGTTCTTGTTTCTGTTCCATTTTTTTATTTTATAATCTTTATTAAAATATTACAATAGTTCTATTTTTTTTCTTCCATGCTTATTGGCAATTCTATTGTAAATTTTGACCCCTTCCCCCTTCCTTCGCTTTCAACCCAGATACGACCATTATGAGCTTTTATGATGTTTTTAGCTAAAACAAGTCCTATTCCCTTACCTGTGGTGTTAATCTTTTCAGCCTCCCCGCCTCTTGAAAAATATTCTGAAAAAAGCTTTTTGAACTCTTCTTGAGTAACCCCAATGCCAAGGTCCCGAATATGAAGCTGAAAAAATCCTCTTTTTTTATCAGCTGGGTACTCTTTAGTTTCACCGCTAATAGTAATAGCACCACCATCTTTGTTGTATTTTACCGAATTATCAATCAAAATATATAAGGCCTCACGGAAACGCGTTGGGTCAATAAGAACATTTGACCAAGATTCAAAGCCATTAACAAAAGAAACTGTTAGATTTTTTTTGGCAATTTCTGATTTCAAATCAGAAATTATATCATCAATTATTGGTTTAAGTTTTGTTAATTTAAGATTAAAAATACCTTTTCCAACTTCTAATTGAGAAACATTAAGAAATTCATTAACAAGCGTAGCAAGACGATCAATAGAAGCATTAATCCTTTCCAGAGAATGCCTCATTTGTGAAGTAAGTTCACCCAACCTGCCTTTTAATAATTGCTCAAGATAGCCCTTAATAATAGCCAAAGGAGTTCTTAAATGATGTTGAGTAGTAAGAAGAAACTGATCTTTGGATTTATCCAATGATTCTAATTCTTCACGCGCTTTCTTTTCCGTCTTATAGGCAAACTCCAACTTTGCTTGAGACGCTCCCAATTCTTTAGCCATTCTATTAAAAGACTGAAAGATATTTTGTATTTCAATAACGGGAACATCCCCTAAATTTATTTCGTAATCCTTATTCTTTAACCTGTCAAATGATTTCATAAGCAGTAAAAGAGGATTTATAACAACTTTTCGGAAAAAAAAGAATATTGCTACTATTACAATAAAAAACAATATCGTTGTAATAACTCCAAGAATAATAGATACTTGTAAAATATTTTTCTTAATATTCTTTAAAGAAACTCCTATCCATATATCGCTTCCGTCTCTTGCCATTATGCTGAATTCCTTAATTAGTTCGCCTTCAAACACGCCTTCCTTAACAACAACGTTTCTTTCAAATGCAGGAAGGTTAAGAATTTCTCTTCCCACTTCTTTTATGTTGCTGCTCTTTTCAATTGTATTAGTTTCGCTATTAATTAAGCGGACAAATTTCGTTCCAGGGGTTTCTGCCACTCCTCTAAAAATATTTTCAATAGTACCAGGATACAAAACTTCTTTAACCGTCCAAGCAGGGCCTGCAACCGTATTAGATAAAACCTCCATAGAAGCCACTCTTTCTTCTACCACCTGGTCAACATTAAATTGATAAAAGAAAAAAGAGATTCCAAACACTAAAACAAGCCCTAAAAGACCTATTAAAATAAACAAAAAAAATAGAATTCGCCAAATGGAATATTTCATAATTTTGGAGTGTTCGCGAATTAACGAATATATGCCTGCCCGCAATGCTTAAGCATAGTGATAGCAAGCGGGCAAATATGGCGAATAAAAAATTCGTATATTCGCGTGAATTCGCCAATTCGCGATTACTCCTTAGAAAATTTCACAATACCAAAACCATCCTGCAAGCCAGCTACATAAACATAATCTCCAATAACCTTAGTAAAGTGTCCATTCCAAAGAAAAGTAGTTCCGTCATCCTTAATTGTATCTTTTATAATTGGATTTGCAGGGTCTGAGATATCTATCATTACCATTGCATTTCCAACTTCAGAAACAATAAAAAGATATTTACCGCTAATGTCTAAATCAGCTGCCGCTAAAAGTCCGTTTTCCTCGGTTGGATAAATAGATGCTATTTGCTTTGGCGATTTTGGATTGGAAACATCAAAAATTCCTAAACCATCAACATAACTTACGGTATAAGCATAATTTCCAACAATCTCTATGTTATGTCCTCCATTAAGAGCAATTCCTTCATCATCCACAAATGCAGCTACATGCTTTGGATTAGTTGGATCAGAAATATCCAATATTTCTATTCCCTCAGTAGCGGTTATCACATAAGCATAATTTCCAATAAACGCGACTTGATGAGGCGCGTTAAGTGATAATTCCTCATTGTCAAAAAGCGTTATTACATGCTTTATATTTGTTGGATCAGAAATGTCAATTACAACAAGAGCGTTATCAGCGCTGCCAGCCGCGTAAAGATAATTTCCATTTATTGATATACCATGCACTCCTTTGAGGCCGATTGCTTCGCTATCTTGTATTGACATAACAGGCAACAAATTCGCAAGATCTGACACATCAACAACCTGAATAGCGCTATCTCCTGTGCTGCTTATAAAAGCATAGTCGTTGCTAAACATTACGCTATGAGGTTTTTTCATTAATATCTCTTTATTGTCAGAAATTGATGAAATATATTTTGGGTTGGCCGGATCGGAAACATCAAAGACATTTAGACCGTGTTCTTTAACGCTTGTTACATAAAGATACTTTCCTTTTAGCCATAATTCATGAGTTCCGGCTAATGCCATTGTTTCGTTATCATTAATTGAACGGAAATAAGAAAGATGTTCACTGGTTTTTTCATCAACTGTTTCTGATACCTCTTCTGGGATAAGAAATTGCCAAACAAGTATTCCTACTCCCGCAACAACTAAAATAATAATTAACCATACTCCAATCTTGCCTGAATTATTATTTTTATTTAACATTTTTAAGAATGTTATAATTGTTATATATGTTATAATTGTTTTAATTGTTGTAGTGAATAAATATAACAATTACAATAAACAAAGCAATATAACATTATAACTTTTTAAATAACGACTTTTTTATTTATTTTACTATTTTTATTGTTTAATTTCCATACCAGTTCTTAAAATTTATATCTTTAATCTTTCAATCTTTCGATCAGCAATCTTTTAATTCTGTCCCATCGGTAATTCCACATAAAAAGTAGCTCCTTTGTTGTATCCTCTGCTTTCAGCCCATATTCTGCCGTTGTGGGCTTTTATGATTGAGGCAGTAATGAAAAGACCTATTCCTCTTCCTGTAGTATAAAGTTTTTGCGCTTGTTTGCCTCTTTCGAAATAATTGGTAAATAAAGTTGGTATTTCATCAGTATTAATACCAATTCCCTGGTCTTTGATTGAGATTTGAAAGGAGGAATTGGTTTTCCCCTTAATAGAACTCGGGATAAACTTGCCTTGGATAATAATTTCTCCTTGAGATGAGTATTTAACGGCATTATCAATAAGATTCGCGAAAACAACCATGAGTTTTTCCGGGTCAGCAGGTATATTCGGCCATTCTTTGATATTTTCAGGAAGTATCTTAATAACCAGATTATTCTTCTCTATTTCTGGTTGAATGTCTTTGATTGTGTCATCTATGATGTTTCTGACGTTAGTTGGCTCAATCTTTAGTGGTTTCTTGCCTATTTCCAACTGGGATACGTCTAAGAGTTCGTTGACGAGTTTGATTAGACGATTGGTGGAATCAGAGGTTTTGGTTAAATAATTTTCAACTTCTTTGGAAATAGACTCTTTGTGCTTTTCCAAAATAACCGACAAATACCCTTTCATAATAGTAAGTGGGGTTCTCAAATGATGCTGAGTGGCTAATATGAACTGGTCTTTGACTTCAGAAAGGTGTTTGAGTTCTTTGTGGGCTTGTTTTTCCACTTCGTATGCCTTTTCTACTTGTTTGGATTTTCTCCAGAAAAGATTGCCTATTACAAAAGCTGCTATGCCTGCAATCAAAGGAATTGTCCAGAATCTGAAACCAGAGATGTTTTCCATAAGCCATGAGCTAAGGAAGCTAACAGATACGACGATTCCACTTGCTATGGCAATACCAACCGAATAGAAAAATGCTTTTTTGATTACTACGCTGATGTCCATTAATTGGTATTTTAATATTGCGTAAGCAATAATAAAAGAAAATAAAATCGTAAACACCCACCCAAATGGATAAATTTCTATGCCGTAATTCGGAATAAAATCTATAATTCCCAAAGAAAAAATAAAAAAAGCCAATAAAATGTATTGCGATTTATATCTATATAATGATGTTTCTTTTCTTATTTTAAGCCAATTAATAAAAAACAAAAAATTAATACTACATACTATGGAAAAAACAAAAACTAAAAAAATCGGATGTATAATTCCTGCTTTTGGATAATAACCCCAAAAATATTCATATAAATCGCTTATAAAATAATTTGTTTGATAAAGAAAATAAACAAAAATAAAACTTATCGCGTAGCTAAAAATAAGTATTCCTTTATATAAGCGCGATTTTAAATTTAAAAATGAAAATGTAAAATGTAAAACAGACGACATAAATAAAATAACTCCCGAATACCCTATCCTTAATAAAAATAAAGATTGCTCTGGTGTTGCTACAGAATATGAACCAGCGTAAAAAAATAGCCATATAAAAGCAAAAAACAAAAAACGACTAAATACCCGATTAATCGACGAACTTTTTTGTTTAAAATAAACAAAAATGCTTAAAAATAATAAAAGCAGAGAACCCAAAAACGGAAAAATTGAGTAGACGCTTATATGCATTAATATTATTTTAACACACGTCTATAATTAAAGAAAACAACCTTTTTCGTATTTTTATTTAATTTTTACCATCGGCAGTTCAATGTAAAATTTAGATCCCTTATTTAATCCTCTGCTTTCCGCCCAAATTCTTCCGTTGTGAGCTTTTATAATACTGGCGGTTATGAATAAGCCAATTCCTCTTCCTGTAGTATAAAGTTTTTGAGCTTCTTCGCCTCTTTCGAAATAATTGGTAAATAAAGTTGGTATTTCATCAGTATTAATACCAATTCCCTGGTCTTTGATTGAGATTTGAAACATAGAATCGGTTTTCTTGCCTTCAATGACGATTTCGCCATGCGGAGTATATTTAATCGCGTTATCAATAAGATTAGACAAAACAACGATAATTTTCTCTTGGTCAGCCGAAACATTCAACCATTCTTTTTTGTCTTCTGGAATAATTCTAACAATAAGATTCTTTTTTTGAATCTCAGGATAAAACTCTTGAACAATATCATCAATAATTTTTCTGATATTAATTGATTTAATATCTAATGTCTTTTTGCCTATTTCCAATTGAGACACGTCTAAAAGCTCGTTAACGAGTTTGATGATTCTGTCCGTGGAGTTAGAAACCCTGTTAAGATAATCCATAATTTCTGGGCTAATATTTTTATCTTTTTTTAAAATCATGGACAAATATCCCCTCATAATAGTTAAAGGGGTTCTTAGATGATGTTGAGTAGCCAAAATAAATTGGTCTTTAACTTCAGAAAGATGCTTGAGTTCTTTGTGGGCTAGTTTTTCCACTTCATACGCTTTTTCCACTTGCTTTGACTTCCTCCAAAAAAGATTGCCTATGTAAAAAGCCACAATAGCCACAAGTAAAGGAATTGTCCAAAACCTGAAACCGGGAATACGTTCGACAAACCAAGAACTCAAAAAACTGATTCCCGTGATAAAACCGCTTATTACGGCTATTACTACCGAATAAATAAAAGCTTTTTTGATTACTACGTTGATGTCCATTAGTTTATATTTAAGAATGGCGTAAGCGATTATACCAACAAAAAACGGCACAACCATCCACCCAACACGCAAAGGAATATTAAATGTCGGCAACCATTCTGTTACTCCCAAAAAAAGCACAAAAAACGCGGTTGTCAACCATTTAAGCTGCGCTCTTCTAAAAAAAGATGTTTTTTCTTTTTTAAATTCTCTAAAAAAAGATATTAATATTACCATTGAAATAACAATATATTTAACCATGCCAAAGAAAAGAAAATAATAAAAATGAGATATTCCCAAAATGACTAATCCTACATTAGGCAAAACATAATACAAATTTCTTATATCTCCAAGAAAAAACCACAAATAAATAATTTCAAAGAAAATAATTGCGTAAATAAAATAAAGAATAATTTTGTTATTTTTTTTAAAATAAGATAAATAAAAATGATAATAAGCCACGGGAATAAAAATTGCCCCGGTATAACCAAATTTCCACCAAAAAACCGCTGCATTAGCAATATTATAATTAATCATCGACAAAGCATTGCCAACAAACCAGACACTTGGCGCAAAAGCCAAATAAAAAAAAGTCCTGTAAAGTTTTGATTGTCGATCTTTTGATAAAACAAAAACGCCTATTAATAAAATAACCAATGCGCTTAAACAAGAAAGCAATGGATGATTAAAATAATGAAATGAAATTAAAGTGTTTTCAAAATATTGCGACATAATATAATAAAAAATTTATTTAAGAATTTGCTATTATTTTAACATTTTTCTATAATTACGGTAATGAGAGAAGAAAAGAAAGATTTTTTACGTGTTGCCAAACACCAACTTAGAACTCCACTGACTTTAGTTAAGGGTTATTTAAGCTTTATGAAAAGCGGTGATTTTCAAAAATTCCCAGCTGATAAACAAAAAGAAATTATTAATAAAATGGTGATAGAATCAGAAAAATTAAACAATTTAATTAATGACGTATTCTTATCACTTCAAATCAGAAAAGGACTAAAAATAACCCCCGAACCAATCCAATTAAAAGAATTCATTGAGAATATTTATAATCAATCATTAAAGCCAAATTATAAAAAAAAGGGCTTAATTCTTAATATTCAACAAGATGCGGACTCGCACGGACTTGACGCAGACTCATGCGAACAAAAAGATACTGAAACGCCTTTAGTAATTAACTCTGATAAATTTTATCTAACCATCGTTATTCAAAAACTTCTGGACAATGCTGAAAAATACAGCACTTCAGAGCAAGTAATAGATATCAACATCCGCAAAGAAAATAATTATGCTATAATTGAAATTAAAGATTCTGGTATTGGAATAACCGAAGAAGAGAAACCAAAAATTTTTGAAAGATTCTTCCGAGGCATAGAAGCTAAAAAAAATTGGTCAAACGGCTCAGGCCTAAGTATTGATATCACAAAAGGAATTATTGAAATATTGGGCGGCGAATTCTCTATTGAAAGCGAAGGTCAAAATCAAGGAACCAGGTCTATTGTTAAATTGCCATTAACATTATAAAATTAATAATATGGAAAAAGTAAAAGTTTTATTTATCGAAGATGAAGATTTTCTTCGCTCACTTTTCTCAGAAGCGCTTTCTTTGGACACAACTCGTGAATATGAAGTTTTGAAAGCTCAAGATTTAATTTCCGGATTAGACGTAGCTAAAATCAGCGAACCGGATGTAATCATTCTTGACCTTATTTTACCGACTAATAAAGCCGCGGGTAACGAGGATTTAAGTGAAGAAAGAGGATTTGAATTCCTGAAAAAAATTAAAACCGACCCTAAATTAAAAGATGTTCCGATTGTCGTTTTCTCTAATATTAGCGAACCAAATATTAAAAACCGCGCTATGGAATTAGGAGCAAGTGAATATTTAGTAAAAGTTGAAACACTGCCGCAAAAATTCGTGGAAACGCTTAAGAAAGTTATAGGTTGTTAATATATCTATTGCATAAATCAAAATATCCGTTATTTATAATACTGCGAAGTGATAAAATTTATAGAAATTTAATTCTACTATGTTATACTTGCGATCGCGTATATAACATAGTAATTTAACTTACGTCACAAAATTAATTTATTTTATGTAAAAATTTATACTGCTTTTTATTTATACAGCTTTTTAATAACCTGTTTTAAACTTCCTGTTTTGCTAATTTCAAAGATCTCAATAAAATCAACCAATCTTAATTTAAGTAAATCGTCCAAAAATTCTTTCGGTATTTTTATTTGTCCAATCCAGACACTTTTCTGAATCATTTTAAATCCCAAATTTTTAATAACCACTCTTAACCATTCTCTTTTTGTTTTTTCTGTTTCTGGTATATCAAAAGTAATAATAATGAATTTATCGCTTTTTTCTTTTTGATAGGAGGCCGCAGGAAGCATCTTTTTATTTTTATTTATTAGTAATAATAATTTATCTCTGCCTTTTTTGGTAATTGTAAAAAACTTTTTATCGCCATTTATTTTTTCTTCAATTAAATTATCTTTTTTTAAGCTATAAATTAAATTATAGTGCCTTTGCTTTGCCTTTCTTTTTAATTCTATTTCTCTATTTAGCCAATCATTATTATTTCGCCGCTTTGATGTTTGATGTTGGATTTTATTGTATGACGCGCCGTATCCAGCGTCTAAAAAAGCGCCGAAAAGTTCAGCCATCCCGAATGTAAAATGCTCAATAGTTTCCAACATTTTTAAAATAATATCTCCTTTTCTCATTGTTTTAATTCTACTATATTATACTTGCGATCGCATATATAACATAGTGAATAGCGAATAGTGATTAATGGATATAGTAAAATCTTATATTACGTTTCGTGCTTCATGTTTTATGTTTCATAATTATAAACTCCAATTAGAAGCTGCGAAAATTATAATCATTAGAATAATCCACGAAGTAGCGTTTCTTAAAATTACTCTACGCGTCAAGGTGCCGTTAAAATGATTGGTAATAAAATCCATCAAAATAAGCACAACAAACAACATCAAAGCAGAGGAATTCAAAAATCCGATTGGCAATAAAGAAATAACCCAAAGGAATTCAAACATCAATAAAGAAAATCCAGACGCTATCAAAGCTCTTCTTTTAGGAAAAGCCGGCACAAAGAAAAATAAAAATTCCTTGGAAAGAAGAAAAATGCCTAAACCGGCTGATAAATATTTAATTAAAAAGAACTGCGACTTATCAACCAAAAAGAAAAAGAAGAATATCAAAAAGAACAATAAACTGCTTAATAAATAATAAATAGCCGAACGGTTAATAAAAGTTAAATTTTTAACTCCTAAAAGCAAATAAAATAGTGTAGCCAGCGCAAAAATTGACACTATTCCAGTAATCCCAAAACTTAAAAATCTTATTGCCAAAAACGAAGCAATCAAAAGAATTAAAAACGAGCTAAAAAATTGACGGCCGGAAAAAATGGACCGCCAATAAAAATAAAAACTTATTAAAATAAATAAAAGAATTGGGAAAAAACCGTCCGGTTTAATGCTTAATTGCCAAATTAATAAACCAGCAAAAACTAACGCTTTAAGTATTAACCGTAAGTCCAGATTTTTGAAAACCGAGTTTAACCTTTTTAGCATTTTTAAATTCACCTTTAATTATTCGACTAGCCAATTCATCAAGAATCGCTTTTTGAATTAATCGTTTTATGGGTCTTGCGCCATATTCGGCATCAAATCCATTTTCAGCAATATGCTTTTTTAAAGAACTATCAAGAGTAACTTTAATGCCTCGCTCTGCTAATTTTTTCTTAAGAAGATCCAATTGAATATCAACAATTTTTCTAATTTCTTGACGAGATAAAGGATTGAAAATAATAATTTCATCCAAACGATTAAGAAACTCCGGTCTAAAAGTTTCACGAAGGGCGCTCTTTACCTTGTCTTTAAAAATTGAAGTTTTGTTTTGTATTTCTTTTTCTTTATCTGCCGGTAATTCAAATCCTATATTAGAAATTTCTCTAAAATATTCGCTTCCCACATTGGAAGTCAGAATAATAATACAATTCTTAAAATTAACTTTTTTACCCTTACCGTCAGTCAAGCTTCCATTATCCAAAACCTGAAGCAAAATATTAAATACTTCTGGATGAGCTTTTTCAATTTCATCAAAAAGAATCAAACTATAAGGTCGGTGACGAACCGTCTCTGTTAACTGGCCACCTTCTTCGTGACCAACATAACCTGGCGGCGAACCAATCAACCGCGATATTGCGTGTCGCTCAGTATATTCTGACATATCAATCCGAATTAATGCCTTTTCATCATTAAACATAAATTCTGACAATGTGCGGGCTAATTCTGTTTTTCCTACCCCAGTTGGGCCCAAGAACATAAAAGAAGCCAATGGTTTATCTTCGTCACTTAAACCGGCTCTACTGCGGCGCAAAGCATTGGCCACTGCTTTAATTGCCTCTTCTTGACCAACTACTCGCTGAGAAAGCACTTCTTCAATTTTGGAAAGTTTTTGAACTTCTGATTCCAACATTTTAGAGATTGGAACTCCTGTCCAACGGGAAACAACAGCGGCAATATCTTCTTCATCAACTGCTTCTTTAATAAATCCTTCTTGTCGAGACGCAGATTTTCGCTGATTAGATACTGGCTTAGGTGAATGACTTGGAAAATGTTTTTTTTCAAAAATCTTAAATTCTTTTTCCGCTGCCGGTAAAACACCGTAAGTTATCTCGGCAACTTTTCCTAAATCACCTTCCCGCTCGGCAAGTTCCGATTCGCGGCGCAAATCCTCAATTTTTTGACGCAATTGATGAAGTTGTTCAAAAGAAATTTTTTCAGCATGCCATTGAGCAGAAAGTTCATCGTTGTTCTCTTTGAATTTTAATAATTCCTTATTTACTTCCTTAAGACGCGTTTTAACTTTACTGTTGTTATCGTCTTTTTCTTTAAGTAAAGCGGATCGTTCTATTTCTAAACGAATAATCTCGCGTCTAACCTTATCTATTTCAGTTGGCAAACTTTCGGTTTCCAAACGTCGCGCTGAAGCTGCTTCATCAATTAAATCTATGGCTTTGTCGGGTAAAAAACGGTCGGCAATATAACGAGTAGAAAGATTGACTGCCGCAATAATAGCTTCATCATTAATTCTAAGACCATGATGAATTTCATATTTTTCTTTAAGTCCTCGCAAAATCGTTATGCTGTCTTCAATTGTTGGCTCATTAACCATAATCGGCTGAAAACGTCTTTCTAACGCGGCGTCTTTTTCAATATAACGCTGATATTCCCTAATAGTAGTAGCGCCAACAGCATGAAGCTCACCACGCGCCAAAGCCGGCTTTAATAAATTAGAAGCATCAATAGCGCCTTCAGCAGCGCCAGCGCCAACAATCATATGAATTTCATCAATAAAAAGTATCAAACGCCCGGCAGAATTCTGAATCTCCTTAATAAAGGCCTTCAATCGATCTTCAAATTCACCGCGGAATTTCGTTCCGGCAATTAAAGAACCTAGATCAAGCATTATAATTTCTTTGTCTTTTAATGGCTCAGGTACATCGCCAGAAACAATACGCTGTGCCAAACCTTCTACAATAGCGGTTTTCCCAACACCTGGCTCGCCAATAAGAACCGGATTGTTTTTTGTTCTTCGGCTTAAAACCTGAATCACTCGGCGAAGTTCTTCGCTACGGCCGATTACCGGGTCAAGCTTGCCTTCTTTTGCCTGGCTGGTTAAATTAATCGCGTATTTTTCTAAAACTTGAAATTTTGTTTCCGGTGTTTCATCGGTAATTCTTACTGAACCTCGTAAATGAGCTAAAATACTTAAAATTGTTTCTTTACGCAAGCCAAATTTTTCTAAAATTTTCTGAGCCGTAGAATTTATTTCCAAAATCGCTAAAAGAAGATGTTCACAGGAAACAAATTCATCTTTTTGTTGATTGGCAATTTTTGCCGCTTTGTCCAAAATCTGCATCAGCTCCTTAGAAAGATAAAGTTGGCTTACGCTTCCCCTAGAAAGAATTTTCGGTTGTTTATCCAAGACCTCTTTAATTTTATCATTTAAAGATTCTAAATTAACATCTGCCTTAAGTAATAATGGCCGAACTAAAGAATTTTCATCAGAAATTAAAGCCGATAAAAGATGAACCGCTTTAAGCTCACTATGATTTTCTTTGGCTGCCACTTCTTGAGCATTTTGCAATGCCTCTTGGGCTTTAATTGTAAAACGATGAAAATGATTCATATACAACATTATATATCAAAGCTTCTTATATTTCAATTTTACGAATTATGAAGTTAAATTTCATAAATATTTACCATAAAAAAATAGAAATAATAAAAAAAGCAATTTTTTGCAACACCTAATCAATACAAAAAACACCTTAAAAATAATTTAAAGAAATAAATTTAATAATATTAGAGTATTAATTTTACAAAGTTGAACCTCGTAAAGTTAGCGAGGGAGTACTTCTATAATCTTAGGTTGTTTGATGACTTCAACTGTAGCCGGAAGTATGGACAAAGCGCCTTCTGAAGTTCGGCAAATTAATATGAAAAGAGTGGTTTCGTTAACAGTAACGGTTTGATTGCCACCGGCTGAAGCAACTCCTCCAACGCCTTCTGAAATATAACAACTATCAACTAATGGGTCTGGTTCACAACTCCAATACAAAGTAGAAGAATTTTGAGGAGAGGTTATGGTGTCAGGACTGGCAGAAAAAGAACAATTTGGTTGGTCTTTGGTAACAACACAAGAACTCAAAGAAACACCGTAAGTAGAACCGCTAAAACTAATCCAACCAATAATGTCAGAGCCCCAGGCATAACCAGTAAAATTACAATCAGCAAAACTTACGCCATAATCAGAACTGTCTGAAGCAGTACCGCTCATTTTTATCCAACCGTCCCAGCCGCCGGAAAAAGGTTCCTCGCCCGTTATAGCTCTTGCCCAGCCAACAACTTTATCATTTTCTAATTTAGCTCCTTGCTGCGGGTTTTCTGGATAAGGGCCTGTGGGAGAAAAATTAATCCAGCCAATATTAGAAGACCAAGCATATCCAGATAACTCACCAGTAACATCATCAAGCGAAACCCCATAAGTAAAACCATCTTGGGTCATTCCCCGAAATTTGAGCCAACCAATATTAGAAGACCAAGCATAGCCAAAAAGAGATTGGTCAGCGGCTTCAACCGGAGAAATCTCGTCTTGAGTTGACAATAAAAAAATTCCCGCCAAGAAAGCTAAAGATAAAAAAAGGATGATTAGGAATTTAAATTTAGATTGCTGATACATTGTAAAATTGCTGTTAGTAGATCAATTTAACCGTTATAAACACAAACATCATAAGAAATTTTTATTTGGTAAGTGTAGCTAACATTTATTGACGCTGGAGTATTATCGCTAAGAGGCGCTTCAATCGACTCAACCCAAGCTCCGCTGGCAATAAAAATGCCCATAAAAAATCAAAAAACCAAAGTTAAAGAAAAAGATAAAATGCCGATTTTTTTAATAAAATTATTTATTTTATTTATACTCGTCATCTTTTGGCAATCATAATTAATGATTTAATATTTTTAAATATTTATAACCAAGAAGCCTTACAAATAACTGATTTAACATTTGCTGTACAATCTCGAGTGTTATAAGTCCAACAATTACCATAATCATTCTTCCAAATATCATAATATGAGCATGTTGGAGCAATAGGAGTGCCACTTTCCCATGTTCCTTTAATTGTTGTACAACTTTTTGCTGAACCACAGCCCTCTCCAACTTGACCCGTGCATTTTCTAGACTCATAACGTGAAGCTAATTCCTCATCTCCCTCATCACAACTTCCTGTTGCTGTATAAGTTGCAGACGTCACAGTACTTAACTCACTTACCCATTTACCAGCGGACGAAATATAAATATCGTTAACGCCAATACTGCCGTCAAAACTTCCCTCTCCTCCAATTGAAGCAGTTTTTTCCTGATAAGTACTGCCTGTGTTTATCGGTACAGCAATATTTCCACCAGTAGGCGCCTCAGTCGGCTCAGTCCAAGCTCCGCTGGCAATAAAAACTCCCATAAAAATTGCGAATGCCAAAGTTAAAGAAAAAGACAAGATACCGATTTTTTTGATAAAATTTTTTATTTTATTCATATTTATTTTTTTATTTTGTTTTAATAATTGTCTTTGCTTCAAAACTTAAAGTTTCTTTAATGTCAGAGTTATTTTTTTCTCTAACATTAAGAATGTCACCGACTTTTAAATCATTTTTAGTTATTTCTTTCATATTATAAGGAGATGGTGGAACTACGGAAGTATCGCCTTCCAATTTTTTCTGATTATATTGATTAAGTTCTTCGTTAAAGAGATTCTCGCTTTTTCTAACTTGATTATAAATTTTGGTTTGATCGGAAATAATAATTTCTCTAACTCTCAAATTAGAGCCAACGGGAAGATTGACGCCCATAATTGAAGGAACGTTTATTGTAATATTATTATTAATTTTAGTAATGGCTCCAAAAAGATTGTAAACCGGCACTGTTGGTAAAACCTGTTTAATAACGTCTTCTGAGACCTGTTTGGATATCTGTTCAATCACCTCGTCAGATGTGGCAAAAATTCCTAAACTCCTTACTAAAAAAAACGCGGCAACCGCGACAATAACTACTATTGCCACAATTATTAAAATCAACTTCTTATTGGATATATTAGAACTTATTGGTTGAGGAATTTGATTATCCATATTATAAAAAATTATAACACATTATTCCTTTTTTGATATGTGGATAACTTTTAAATAAAAAAGGGCGACTTGTGACAGTCGCCCGTTTGTTAAAACTTTTTTATTTCCATTTCTCTATTCGCCAGTTAAATCCTCCGCTGTAGTAATCTCCAACCATATAAACCGCAGAATTTAATGTCACGATTTCAGCAAGCCAATCCTGACCGCTGCTCGGATTACTGATGGCCGTCCAAACAAGAGTTCCGTTATATGGGTCTCTCTTTTCCAAACGCCATTGATAATTGCCAGGTGAAAATTCTGACCCAGCCACATAAACGCCGGTGGAATCAACTGTCACGCTTTCCGCATAGTCATTTTCACTACTTGGATTGCTTACAACTGTCCAAATCAGAGAACCGTTATTCAGGTCACGCTTCTCAAGACGCCACTTGGAATCATTACCCAGAAGACTAGTGATGTAATTTTCTATCCCAGTAATGTAAATTCCTCCAGCATCAACTGTCACATCATAGGCCATATCATAAACGCCTGTTGGATTACTGGTAGCATCCCAAATAAGAGAACCGTCATTGATACTTCTTTTTTCTATTCGCCATTGAGTATAAACTCCCAGCGAATAATCGCTTCCAACCGCATAAATACCGGTAGAATCAACAACAACGCTTGCTATCACATCATTCCCGCTGCTTGGATTGCTATTCGCCGTCCAAATAAGCGAACCATTGCTTAAGCTTCGTTTTTCAATTCGCCATTTAGTGCCATTGCCGGCAGATTCATATCCGGCTATATAAACACCGGTAGAATCAACAGCAACGCTTGTCAGCCAATCCCCGGCAATACTTGGATTACTTATAGCTGCCCAAATCAGAGAACCGTTATTCAAGTCGCGTTTCTCAAGACGCCACTGAAAATCAGACCCAAGAGAACAGTCATTTCCAGCTAAATATACTCCAGTCACGTCAACTGCCACTCCGCTAGCAAAATCATGACAATTATTACCGCCAGGATCGCTGTTTATCGTCCAAATCAAAGAGCCATCACTTAAGCTTCTTTTCTCAAGACGCCACTGAAAATAAGTTTGAATACTGTCTACGCCCGCTACATAAAGACCAGTGGAATCAACTGCTGTTCCGCTAACAGAATCCTTGCCACTGCTTGGGTTATTATTAACCGCCCAGACAAGATATGGAGTTTGATCTTCATCATCGTCGTCATCTCCGTTTCCGTTTCCGTTGCTAACCACATTAGCGTCTCCGCCTCCTCCGCCTCCGCCTCCGCAACCCGCAACAAAAATAAAAAAAACCGCGACAAACACAAACAACAAACTTACTTTTTTCATCACCAACCTCCTTTGTTAAATTTTTAAATTAGTTGATAAAATCAACCGCTGAAAAGATAGTACAATTTATATAATTATTTGTCAAGTACACGCCTTTTTCTAAACAACCATTTCCCGAACTCAATAACCGCGATATTAAATAAACCAAAACCAAGAACTCCCAAAACCCAAACAAATGGCAAAGAAACCGTGCTTAATAAATTTTGAAGCGGAGCGAAATAAATTGCTGAAAACATCAAGAATAAACCGATGCTGACTCCGACAAGCAAATATTTATTTGAAAAAATATTGTAGCGGAAAATACTCTCTTCAAGGTTTCTAACGGAAAAAATTAAGAACAAAGTATAAAAACCAAAAGCTGCGAAAATAAAAGTTCTTACTAAATCACCTTCAAAACCACTTTTTAAAAGCCAAGCGTATAAAGCAAAAAGCAGAAAACTAGTTAATGTTCCAATAATAAAAATCAAGAATTTCATTCGTTTATCAAAAAGACCTTTTCTTAAATGACTAACCTGTTGAATCTCGGAAGTTTTTTGATTTTCAAAAGCCAACGCAACAGCTGGAAAACTATCAGAAAAGAAATTAACCCAAAGAATTTGCAAGGCATTCAATGGTAGAACCAGTCCCATTAAAAGCGCGCCACCTATCAAAAACAATTCATCTAAAACATTTGAAAATAAATAAACAATCACTTTTTTGATGTTATGAGATATTTTTCTTCCTTCTTCCACTGCAGCGACAATTGTTTCAAAATTATTATCTAAAATAACCAAATCAGCCACTCCCTTGGCAACATCAGTACCAGAACCAACTGCCACCCCAATATCCGCCTGCCTTAAACTTGGAGCGTCGTTAACGCCGTCGCCGGTCATTGCCACTATTTCTCCGCATTCCTGATAAGCTTTGACTATCCTTACTTTTCCTTCAGGCGTTATTCTGGAAAAAACTTTAAGCATGGGCAAACGCCTTTTTAATTCTTCGTCAGATAAAATATCCAAATCAAATCCGTTAATAACGCTGCCGCTGTCAATCTCAAAGCCAATCTCCTTAGCCACCGCTTCTGCCGTACCTTGGTGATCTCCCGTAACAATCACTGTTTTAACTCCGACTTGTTTTATTTCTTCAATTACTTTTTTAATATTCGGCCGAATTGGGTCCCGAAAAGTAATCAAACCCCAAAAACAAAGGTCCTTAAAGACCTGCTGCTCTTTTTCTCCTTTACTGACCGCTAAAGATTTAAATTCTTCAATATTTTTTACTGATTTTGTCGCAACGCCTAAAACTCGCTCACCGCTGGCAGCGGCTTGATTAATTGCCGTTAAAATTTCTTGATATTGTTCTTTGGTAATCTTTTTACCGTTTGGAAATTTTGAAGAAAAATCCAAAAGAGTTTCAGGGGCCCCAAAAAAATTGAGAAAATATTTACCTACTAATTTTTGTTTTGAAACGTCCTTTTTAAAAGAATATTCCAAAAGCCCCGCCGAGAATTTATTAACCGCGTTAAAAGGCAAAAAACTAAAAAGTTTGGTTTTTTGTTGAAGCTTCGGAAAAGAAATTCCTATTTGTCCGGCTTTCTTCACTAAAGACGTTTCTAGATGCCGACCGTTAACACGCCAATTCTCAGGCAAATCTTCAGGGTTCTCTATAATTACCTCGCTATTCAACACGGCTAATTCCAAAATAAATTTCTGTGAACGATTCAAAGCTGATTGTTCTTCTTTTGTCTCTCCTTCATCCTCTTTCCTCTCATCATTAATTAATTCATCAGCTGTAATTATTTTGGATAAATCCATCTTAGCTTGAGTTAACGTACCTGTTTTGTCAGTTAAAATCACTGTTGTGCTTCCCATAGTTTCAGCTGCTAATAATTTTCTAACAATCCCATGCTTTTTAGCCAATCTCTGAACGCCGGTAGCTAAAATTACAGTTAAAGCAATCGGTAATCCTTCAGGTATCGCTGAAACCATAATAGCTACGGAGATAAAAAACATTTCCAGAAAAGAATAATCAACCATTAAGCCAATAACAAAAATAGCTAAAGTTAAAACAACTAATACTAAACTGGCTTCCCAAGAAAATTTTTTAATAGCGCTTTGAAGCGGAGTTCTTTCCTGTTTTGTTACGCTTACCAAAACGGCAATTTTACCCAATTCCGTATCTTTGCCGGTTGCGCAAACAACTGCCATTCCTACCCCCTGATTTATTAAAGTTCCTCCGAAAACCATTGATTTCCGGTCAGCCAAAACAGTACTCAAATCAACTTGCTCAATTGATTTAGTGTCCGGCAATGATTCGCCCGTTAAAACCGACTCATCAACCATTAAATCATTGGCTGAAATAATACGGCTGTCAGCCGGCACTCTGTCGCCCTGAGACAAATGAATAATGTCGCCCGGCACCAATTCTTTGGCATTAATTTCAGATTCCTTCTTATCGCGAATAACTTTAGCTCGTTCTTCAATATAGGTTTTGAGATTTGCCAATGCCTCTTCAGCTTTATTCTCCTGATAAAATCCTAAAACACTGTTAACAACAACAGCGGCAAAAATTATTATTGAATCACCGGCTCGTTCTAAAAACAAAGTAATCACTCCGGCAATTAATAAAATAAAAATTAACGGGCTCTGAAATTGCCTTAGAAAAATTCTTAATCTAGGAATTCGTTTTTGCGACTCTAAAATATTAGAGCCAAAAATTTTTAAACGCCTTTTTAATTCTTCGTCGGATAAACCATTTTCGCTGGTTTCTAAAATTTCTAAAACTTCTTCGTTGGGTAAGGACCAAAAAGGAGTTTTAAGTACGTCTTTGTTTTCAATCATAATTTATAAGAATTTAGAATATAGGGAAGAATACGACGAGGGATTAGAATTTAGAATATAGGATTTAGGGGCAACCTCTTAAATTCTAAATCCTAAATTTTATATTTTCGTTATGTTATCCCTAAATACTAAATCCTATATTTTCATTATTTAGTATTCCTATTATATATTCAATCCGTCATCTGGCGAACTAAATTCAAAGCTCAGCAATACAACCAATTCTATAAGATATTACATCGTAGTATAACAAAATTTATTAATTTTTATAAATAAACTGAATATTCTTTTTCTAATTTTGACAATTTTCCATTTGTTATTGCTTCTCTTATTTCTTGGAAAAGACGCTTATAAAAATAAATATTATGAATAACAACTAACCTTTGTCCTTTTTGACGTTGAATTGGATCTTTAAAATAACCTCGTAATTCTTGCCTTGTGATGCCGGAACGGCAAATAAAGCATTTACATCCTCTTTCAATCAGTTTTTTATCCTTACTAAAAATTCCTTTCTTAATTGCTAGTTTACCGGCTTTAGTATAAAGAACACCGTGCCTGGCTTCCCGGGTTGGCACAACGCAATCAAATAAATCAATTCCTTGCTTAACGGCAATAAAAATATCTTTAACTGTTCCAATTCCCAAAAGATGTCTTGGCTTTTCTTCGGGTAAACCGCTTAATGACCATTTTAAAACGTCTTCCATTTGCTTTTCTCCAAAAGAACCGCCAATACCAAATCCTTCAAAAGGCAAATGTCCTATAAATTTAGACGACTTTTTCCTTAAATCTTCAAAAATACCTCCTTGGACAATACCGAATAAGGCCTGTTGAGTTTTTGATTTTGCCTGCCTACCGAAGCTTCGGCGCAGACGGGAGTTTTTAGCTTTTAGTGAACGAACAGCCCACCTATGTGTTTGGTTAATTGATTTTTTTGTATATGAATGGCTATGGAGAGGAGAAGTACATTCATCAAAAGCAAAAATAATGTCAGCACCCATGTCTTTCTGAATCTTTATTGATTTTTCAGGAGTTAATTCAAATTTCTTGCCATCATATTCAAAAACAACTCCTTTTTCAGAAATCTTAACAGACGAAGACCTATACTGACTGGACACGGACTTATACTGATTATTTTCTGTATCGGTCTGTGTATAATCCGTATTAGTCAATACCTTGCCAACTTTATGCACCTTGCCCCAACCAAAAGAAAAAACTTGAAATCCCCCGCTATCGGTCATAATAGGTTTTTTAAATTCAGACCATTTATGCAATCCTCCTGATTTTTTAATTTCATTAATTTTATTATTTACAAACAAATGAAAAGTATTTGCGATTATTAAATCCGGATTGGCCCGTAAATGATCTGTTTTGTTTAAAAGTTTTATTTTCCCGTGAGTTGCTACAATAGCTAAATTCGGAGTTTGAATTTTCCCATGAGGCGTATTAAAAGAGCCCGTACGGGCTTTATGAAAAGAATTTTTAATATTGAATTTAAACATACTATAATGCGCCCTAAAGGGCGCCTTATGAGACGCCTTATAAGAAACGCTTTTTTATATTTATTTACTTTCTTTTTTTCTTTTTCCAATCAAAAATTTCAACTTTCTCTCTTCCTTTTATCTTTATCACCAATTTATGCCTTTTTTTCTATTTAAATTTATCAATAACTTCATTCAGCAAAATAATAGCGTGGAGTTTATCTCACATACAACCTTACTGTTGTGCGAGGCCCGATTTTTTTTCAGCGGACGGGAAAAATCAAATATTATAAAATAACCTTAACTACATCGTTTTTAACATAGCACTCTCCATTTATAATTTGTATAATTTCACTTAGTTTGTTTAATTGTAGCAAGGAAATATCCCCTTTTTGCAATAAAATAAAAGACTCTGCGTGGCCAGGCAAAATTTGCATTTGGCCAGAAAATGCTGGCAGCGTAATGCTACGCACATTTTTATAAACCGTTGTTTTTTTTGGCGATGTAATTGTGCAATTAATCATATTTTATTTTTTAATCCACAATTTTTTAATTTTTCCAATAGACACGTCAGTTAATAATATCAACATTATTAACAGCAAAATTATCAACCACTTGTGTGTTACCCAGAATCCGTTGATATAAGTCCAAATATTATAAAAAAATCTGTCAAACCAATTATAATCAACTGATGGAAATCTAATTACCTCTTTATTGATTTTGTCGCCATTAACTTCTACCTTAATATAATGATTAAAATAATGATCCGGATCAATTCCCCATAATTCAGAACCAGCTCCGCCAGTAATAACATAATTTATATCATTTCTTATTTCATCAAAAAAAGCATGGATGTGAGAAGCAAAAACAATGTCTACTTTATACTTTTCCATTAAATCCATAAATTGTTTTGCATTTTCTCGATTTTTTAAAGAATGGTGATTTTCTGACCGAGGATCAAACGGCGGAACATGTAAAAAAACAAATTTATGCTGATAATCTTTCTGTAATTGTTCTTCCAGCCATTTCATTTGCACCGCGTCAATTCTTTCTTCGTTAGCATCATCCAATACGATAAATAGAGAATTACCGTAATCAAAAGAATAATAGAATTTACCAAAAATATCAAAATAGTTTTCCGCCCCGTTTTCCCGAATATCATGATTGCCGATTGCAACCAAAAAAGGAGTTTTTTCGTTCTTAATCATATTATAAAATATACGATATTTTTCTTTTTCACCGTCAAAAACCAAGTCCCCAACATCTATGGCAAAAAGATATTGATCATTATCAACATCTTTTAAAATTTTTCTGAATATCTTAAAACTGTTTTTATTATCGCCCATTACAGCGAAACTAAACTGATCTGATGATAGAGAGGAATGAATTTTGTTAATCTGTTTTTGGTTATGATTGCCCGGACCAACCGGTAAATAATTATTTAAACCAATCGCAGTTAATAAAACAACAATAACAACTAAAGTTGCCAGATGTCGTTTTTTGGAGAAGATCTGTCTGAATTTTTTTATAAGCATAATTGTTAATCTATTTCGTCAATTGAGCCAATCATATAAAACTTTTCGAGCTCCACATCATCAAAATCACCGTTTAAAATTTTTTCACATCCTTCAAGTGTTTTCTCAAGCGGCATATATACTCCTTTTTTATTATTAAACGCTTCAGTAACAAAAAGCGGCTGAGTTAAAAATCGCTGTAATCGTTCCGCGCGTTTGGCAATAATTCTGTCTGTTCGCGACAATTCGTCAATTCCAAGAATAGCAATGATATGGGAAAGTTCCTGATATTTTTGAAATATTGCTTTTACTTCGGAAGCTGCCATAAAATGACGCTCACTTATTATCTCTTTATCAAGCCCTAAAGAACGCGATCGTAGAACATCAACCGCGGGGTAAATACCCTTTTCCGCTATGTCGCGAGAAAGCACCAAAGAAGCGTCAAGATGAGAAAATATAGACACCACAGCGGGATCAGTAAGGTCATCAGCCGGCACGTAAACTGCCTGCAAGGAAGTAATTGTATTATCCGCATTTGCCCGTATTCTTTCTTGAAGTAAAGCAAGGTCATGTTCAAGTGTTGCTTGATAACCCAATTCTGAAGGAACCTTTCCTAAAATCGCGCCTATTTCCATTCCGGCCATAGTATAACGGAAAATATTATCAATAAATAAAAATATATCCTTGTTCATTTCGTCACGAAGGAACTCTGCGGCAGCAACAGAGGAAAGACCAACTCTTGCACGCGCGCCTGGCGGTTTATCCATCTCGCCAAAATAAAGCGCCGTATTCTCCAATACTTTTAATTTTTTTAGAGTAAAATATAAATCATTGCCCTCACGAATACGCTCGCCAATGCCGGCAAAAACAGAATACCCTATTTTTTTAAGCGCAATATTGTGAATTAACTCGGTGATAAGAATCGTTTTACCGACTCCAGCGCCGCCAAAAAGACCTATCTTATCTCCCAAACGAAATGGGGTTAAAAGATCAATAACTTTTATTCCCGTTTCCAGTATTTTGCCGCTACGCTTTAAATCATTCGTCTGCGCCTTTTTATTTTCATAAAGAGGAAACGGCCTGCCATTTTTAAACGGCTTACCGTCTATTGGATAACCAAACAAATCAAACATTCTTCCTAAAATATTTTTATTAAGAAATACAGAAATTTCCTCGCTGACCTCAAAAACTTCCTCTCCTCGTTCTACGCTCTCCAAAGAAGACAAGGCAATCACTCGCACGGTTTTAAAATCTTTTCTTTCAACCACCTCAAAAAGAGCTTTCTGCCTTTTACTTTCAAGTAAACTATGAATAGGAGGCATATTTCTTTCAAATATAATTTCAGCTACACCTCCTTTTATTGCAATAATTGTTCCTTGAATGTTTTTCATATTATTTTATGCGCGGTAAAACTTTCTATTTGCCTTTGAGTTATAATTCGACGCCGTTCTTTCGTATAATCAAGTGTCAATTTTTTAATAAGCTCCCTTGTTTTTACTGCGGCATGTTCCATTGCCACGGCTCTCGCGGAAAGCTCTGATAATTTTGTTTCCATGATAATTTTATGGAAAAATACTCCAATATATTTCTGTAAAAGTTTATCAAAAACTTTTTGTTTTGATGGTTCAAAAATTGGTAATCCTTCGCTACTCTTTTTTCTTTTTGTTAATTTAAACTCCGTTAAAAATTTTCTTTGTTCATGCCTCTTATTATCTATCGCATTTTTATCGTCATAATTGGTGATTTCTAATGGGGTAAATTCAAAAGGAAGAAATAGGGTAAGATTAGGTGTTTGCTTCGCCAAAGAAATAAATTGAGGATATAAAATATCTACCCGTGAAAATACACCTTTTTTAAATTCATCAAAAATATAATTAGTGATATATCTAATTTCTTTCTTTTGTGAAATGTCAAAAATATGAGTAAATGATTTTATGATTGGCATATTTTCTTCTTTAAGATAATTTTCGCCTTTTGCGCCAATCACAATAATAGCTTGATATTGTTTGGTATTTTTTAAAAATGCGTTAACGATCCCATGCCACAAACCTCCAACTAGCCCTTTATCTCCAGTAAGAATAACAAGTGTTTTTCTTTTTGTATATTTTTTTTGTAAAAGTGGATTATCTTTCTTTTGATAAAACAGAGACAGTCGAGTTAATATTTTCTCAACTTCAGCAGCATAAACATTAAGATTAAACACCTCTTGTTTTAAAAAATGAACAGAGGAAGCGGCAATTTTTTCCACCATATTTACCGTTTCTGAAACGTTATTAAATCCTTTTATTTGATTTTTATGGGCAATATATGTTTTCATGCGTGACACTTTGATAAAAATTTTACATTTTTAAATAATAAAGAAATTATAAACATAGAAACGCTTACTAAAATAACAAGAGGTCCCACAGGCAAATTGGTAATTTTGAACGCCAAAAACCCTAAGGCGCCGCTTAAAGACCCAAATAAAATGGAGATAAAGATATATTGGCGCATATTTCGACTCACGTTTCTTGAAGTCGCGGCCGGAATAATAACTAAAGCCCCCATCAACAAAGAACCGACTACTTTTACTCCCAACGCGACAATTAAAGCGATAGTTAAAAGATAAATAAAGTTTTGCTTTTTAATATTTATCTTGTTCGCGATAGCCAAATCCTCAGACATAGAAGACAATATCATATCAGAATAAATTTTTCTTATAATATAAAATACTGAAATGCTTAAAATAACAGATATGATAAAATCCCAAAAAGAAACTTGGTTGATATTTCCGATTAAAGCATGAAGTAATTCCGGTTTTGGGATGATTAAAAAACCTATTGCCAAACTTAAGACAAAGATAATGCCCACTAATGTTTCTGTAGATAACTGAGTTTTTGTCTGCAAGTACCAAATAGACACAACTCCAAAAAATAAAAAAACAAATGCGCCCAAAGAAACATTAAAACCCCATAACAAAGCCAAACCCATGCCTGGTAAAGCCACATGCCCGAGAGCATCTCCAACCAAGGCCATCTTTTTTGTAATCATCAAAGAGCCAAGATAGCCGGCGACACCCCCTACAAAAATTACCGTTATTAAGCTATATAAATTAGTGTGCATGTTTGTAAAATTTTACTTCTTCTCCGTAAAGCTGTTTTATATTTTCGGTGCTTAATGCTTCTTGTGGAGAACCGTAGCAAACTATCTTTTTATTTAAACATAAGACAGAATCGGCGAATTTATAAACTACGCTCAAATCATGAGTAATAAAAATAATCGTCAAATCATGTTCTTTTTCTATTCTACTTAAAAGATTATGAATTGTTTTCTCTCCCTCAATATCAATTCCAGCAGTTGGTTCGTCAAACAAAAGAATTTTGGGATTATCAATCAACGCCCAAGCGATTAAAATACGCTGAAGTTGACCTGAAGAAATAATACCGATTGTGTAATCCAAAATAGACATATTATCTATACCAACTGATTGTAGGGCCTCTATAATTTGTTTTTTACTAACTTTTTTAAATTTGAAAAATTCTTCCACGCTCAAAGGAGTATTTTTTTCGGGAAAAAACTTTTGGGGAACATAGCCGATTTTTACATCTTTAATCCACCTTACTTCTCCTTCAAATGGAATTACACCGAGTAAACATTTTAAAAGCACGGTCTTGCCGGCGCCATTTGGACCAAGGATAACCAAATTTTCTTTATTCCTTAAGTTAAAACTAAGATTATCAATAATCTTTTCTCCGTAAAAACTTACATTTAAATTTTTAACTTCAAGTATATTCATAGTATCTATTTTTTTAAATTTATAATAACAAAAATTCTTGCTTAAAATCCTTTATGATTTCTTGAATTTTTATCTTTATTTTTTCATTAAATAGTCCACTTTTAATCTTTTGCAACACATCGGGGTAGCGATTTCTTACTAATTCCAATAAAAGTATTTCAAAGTTGCTCCATTTTTTTCTTTCAATGTCATCAAAAAATCCTTGTTCAATAGTGTAAAATAAAATTACCTGTTCCGGCCATTTAATGTTTGTATGTTTTTCTTGCTTTAAAAGTTCCAGCATTAAATCTCCTCTATGAATCTTTTTTTGGGCCTCATTACTCACAATCGTTTCTAGTTGGGATAATTTTTGAAGCTCTTTGTACTGAGCAAGAGCTAAGCGGATACCGCCTACTACTTCTTTTAGAATACTCGGCTGCGCAAGAGAGCCCACGCGAGAAACAGAAAGTCCCACATTTACTGCCGGCAAAAATCCTTTCTGAAAAAGCCCCTCCTCCAAATAAATTTGCCCATCAGTAATTGAAATAAGATTGGTGGGAATAAAAGACGTAATGTCGCTTTCTTGCGTTTCAATAATCGGCAACGCGGTAAGCGTTCCGCCGCCTTTTTCTTTTGAAATTTTAGCGGCTCGTTCCAAAAGCCCGGCATGCAATGAAAAAATGTCACCTGGATACGCTTCTCTTCCAGGCGTACGTTCAAGTAATAGTGAAATATCCCGGTATGTTTTTGCGTGTTTGGAAAGATCATCATAGACAATAAGAGCATCTTTGTTATTATCTCGAAAATACTCTCCAATAGCGCAACCAACAAAAGGAGCGAGATACTGCTCCGCGAATGAAGCGCCTGCTGGAGCGGCAACAATTGTTGTGTATAGAAACGCGTTATGTTTTTTAAAAAGAGAGATTAACTCACGAAGTTTTTGCTCTTTTTGTCCGCAAATTACATATATACAATATATAGGCGGTTCAGCGTGCCTTTGATTTAACACTGTATCTATGACAATTGTACTTTTGCCAAGTTTCCTATCGCCGATTATAAGTTCTCGTTGACCTTTGCCTAATGGAAGATTAGTATCAATAATTTTTATACCGGTAGAGAGTGGCGTTGAAACAGGTTCTCTATCAATAATCGGGGGCGCTTGTTGAAAAACAGAGATTATTTTCCCCTGAATTTTCCCCAGCCCATCTTTAGGTTCGCCTAAACCATCAATGATTCTACCAATGTAACTGTCCGAAATTTGTATTGAAAAAGATTGAAAACTGCGGAAAATTGGTTTTTCCAAATTAAATTTTTCATCAAAAAACAACGCTTCAACAAAATTTTCATCAAAACCAATAATAATAGCTACCGGCATATCTGCTTCATCTAAAAGCATCTCATGTAAAAATATATGGGGCAATCCTTGAATCCGAGCAACTCCCGAAAAGAAAGAAGCAATATGTCCAATTTCCCTATTTTTTAAAATTTGTGGCATAGTTGATTATATTTAATAAATTACTTTCAATAATTATCCCTTCAATCTCAAAACGAAATCCATTGATAAGATTTTTATTTTGTGTTTTGGTGATATTTAATTTTAATCCAATTTTTTCCGAAATTATTTCCGTTAATTCTTCTTCTTGCCCCGCATTTAGATTGTGTACGTATTCTAATACTATGGGGCCGATTTTTTGAGATAATATTTCTTTAAATCTTTTTTCCAATAGCTCCTTTTTTTCTCCTTTTTCTCCTTTTTCTCCTTTTTTTGCAATACCAGCTACACCCGCCATTTTTATTTTTTTTAGTGTTAATCTTCGCACTTGTTTAATAAAATCTCCCCAAAGAATATTTTGAAATTCTTTTTGTGAAGAAAGCGAAAGAATACTTGTAAAAGATTCTCCAAAAGAATTGCCAATTCTTGTTTGTATTCTTTTCAAAATCTCTTTTTCAATTTCGGGTTTTAATGATTCAAGTTTTTCTTTTGACTGATACATAAACGCCAATGCTTCCTTTTCTGCTTTTTCACGTGTTTCTTTGTTTATTTTTTGAGCAATACTCTTTGCTTCTTTTATTATTTCTCTCGTGCGCTGCCTTGCTTCGGCTAATTCTTTCTTTTTTTGCTCCACAAAAGTATTTTTTTGCTGCTCAAGTTCTTTCTTTTGTATTTGAGCTTGCTTCAACTCCGTCTCGTCTTTTTCAATTCGTTTAATGATGGGTTTATATAAAAATTTTGTAAGTAACCATAAAAGCAACCCGAAATTTATTATTTGAGCAATTAAAAGTTTTATATCTATACCAAGATTGCCTAAAAATTCCATAATTTTATTTATTTAGACAAATTTTAAAATAAGCGCAACTACCAAAGCGTAAATGGCAATGGCTTCGGCAAACGCAATAGCAATAATCATTGCAATCTGAATTTTTTCAGAATTTTCCGGATTGCGCGCCATGCCTATTAAAGCCGCGGCGCCAATCATACCGATTGCCAGTGCTGGACCGATAGTGCCAATAGCCATAGTAAATGCTGATGGATTTTGAATCATTTTTTTTATTTTTTTTTATTAATAATTTACGCCCCCGACTTTATATGACGCATTGTACTTGTCTTAATAAATGTCAATGTCAATATGGCGAAAATGAATGCCTGAATAATACCCACAAATACTTCTAAAATCATAAAAGGCAAAGGAATAATATATGGAACCAAAAAAGCAATAATCAAAAGCAGAACTTCGCCGGCGAAAATATTTCCAAACAATCGGAAAGAAAACGAAAGCACTTTAACACTCTCCGAAATCATTTCAAAAAATCCAAGAATAAATTTAATTGGATTTGTAAAATTAAAGAATCGCCCTATATACTTTTTTACACCTAACACCCGCAAGGAAAAAAATTGAATAGCAAAAACTGAGAATAACGCCAGTGCCACTGTCGTAGTCAAATCGCTATTAGGAGACCGTAAAACAGAAAATTCTCCAACAGAAGTTTTTACAAAAAATGATCCCAAGAAGCCGGGGACGAGAGCCAAAAGATTAGCAGTAACGATAAACAGAAAAAAAGTAGTGATTAATGGAAGAATTTTTTTAGATAATTTTCTATCCTGTGTTACCATATCGGTAAGTTTCAACAATTCAAAAATCAGAATTCTTATTGCATTAATAAAAACGTTTTTATGATTCTGTTTTTTTAAATAAAAAATTATTCCTAAAACACAAAGAAGTGCAGTAACTAAAATAGAAGTTAAAAAAGTATTAGTTAGAAATACGCCAAAAACAGACAAAATATATTCCGGTTGTAAACCAATGTTAATCATTTCTTTTATCTTTAATTAAAGGAACGAATAAATGATATATTTCATAAATTGTAAGGACAATACCAAGAATAAGACCAAGAAATAAAAAAAATGGCTGGGTCTTAAAAAATTTATCACCCAAAACTCCCAAAAACAGAAAACCGACAATAGGGATAGCAATAAGAAATCCTAATTGCCAGGCGATGGATAATGCGTAAAATGTTTTGAAATTACTTTTTTGTAGCATTGCTTTTATCTTTTTTATAGAAAAAAATCATAATGGTTAATATTATCACATGAATAAATTGAGAGAAAATAAATAGTTAATTATATATTTATATTTTAACGCAAAATATCATTAATTGAAACACCGAGCGCCATTGAAATCTTCTGTAAAATTTCTAATGTAAGGTTTTGATTTTTCTTGGATTCTATTTTAATAATCTTATTATTGACAACATCGGCAATTCTTGCTAATTTTTCTTGCCATTGCGGAGGGTACAGGATTCGAACCTGTGAGGAGTTTCCCCCAACTGGTTTTCAAGACCAGCGCCTTAAACCGCTCGGCCAACCCTCCCTTGTGGACCCTAGGAGAATCGAACTCCTATCTTCCGGATGCAAACCGGATGCTCTACCACTAAGCTAAGGGCCCATTTTCTGTATTTAATATACTCAAATTTACGGTAAAAATAAAGACCAATTATTGACGTTTTTATTATTATATGACATTCTTTAATTAGAAGGTTTTAATATAAACATAAAACTAATTTAATAATAATAAATAAGGAGGGCAAAATGGCGAAAATTAATATAGCAAAAAGGTATACTGCTTTAGAGGTTGGCGTTGGTAAGCGAAAAATAAATAGAATTTTTGAAAAATTTGGCATTGTAGCCAATCCGTTTGGCTCGTTGGGAGGTAGACGATACGAAGTTAAAAAGAATAAAAATTGTAATGGATTTTTTAAAATTATTAGGCGTGACGGCGCGCCAAGAATTATTTATATCGGAGTGGTTAGCAGGAAACGCAATACAAAGATTTTTATTAAAAATGGCGCAAGAGTATTAATAATTGAGGGTCTAATCAGAATTGGCAAAATAAAAATAATAAAAGTAAGAAAAACTCCGGATAAATTACCTTCATTTAAAGATTGAAGCTGCAAAATAGATACAGACAAAGGGGGAGGATGAGAAAGAAAAGAAAGAAGAAGAAGGTATTAGATAAAAAAATAAATCCCAAAAGGAGGTTCTTGGAAAGATTAGCGGAAAAAGAATTAAGATTTGCGGCAGCGAGGCGTTGAAAAATGAAATTATAAAAAAGATAGACCCCATCACGTTAAACGTGATGGGGTCTTTAATTTGGAGGTTATCCTACTGGCATTACGCCAACGGCTTCTTTCCGAAAAGATGTTTTTCCGTTCGGTGTACGGAGAGCGCTATATTTCACAATCTCTCCAGGACTTAGAAATGCCAAGAGATGACAGCGAAATATTTCTTTCCAGTGGACGCGAGCTATGTAATTATACATTTTAATCGCTCCGTATCCTTGGGCGTGGCTCCACCATAAAACGTATCCGGTGTTTGGTTTTTTTAACATTGCCAGTCTGTAAGAAGCAGCCTCTTTTTCGTTTTTTCTTCGTTCAGCCAGATCAGATTCGTGCTTTTCTATCGGCTCAAGCATATCCTCTTCGTTTAAAAGATTTTTACCGAATTCAACGATTTGAGGCCAACTTTCGTCAAAGCGCGGGCAAACAATTTTTCCCATTTTTTTATCCCAGTAAAATTTTGCTTCATAAGTTTTCTGGGTGGGGGCAAAGAAACTGCCGTTTTGAGAAACCAAAGCGATTTCCCAGATTTCCATCCGTCCGCCGTAAATCATCTTTATTAAGCGTAAATTGTTATTGGGATATCTTGTGTGACATACTCCGCGTTCATTTACTTTCAGGGCAATATTCTGGTTGAATAATGTCCCATGACCGTTGCCTGAGCTTTTGCGTAGTTCTATGTTCTTATCTTTGTCCGTTGTGAAGCAATTAATGCTTTTGTTCTGCGGAGAAGCTATTGGCACAGAGAGAATAGCGGAGTCATTAATTCGCGCTTTTGCGCTGAAATATTCACCGCAATAACAATCCCCGTTAATTCTTATGGGCGGGAGATTTATGCCCAATACTAATTGAACTTCCACCGATACTCCTGAAATTTTTCCGTTTACCATTTTAAACCTCCTTGTGTTTTGGGAGTAAAATACTCCAAATTTATTTTAATGTGCTGATTTACTCTGTTTAGAGTAAATATATAATAGCACATTGCATTATAGATGTCAAATAATAAACGGCTCACACGCCGTATGAGCCGTTTATTATATTATTGTGGACCTACGGGGAATCGCCGCTCAAACTTTTTAAGAAGTTTGAGCAAGCCTCGCCTAACTTTTCTAAAGTTAAGCGGGAACCTATATCTATTAATTAAATTTTGGACCTAGGGAGAATCGAACTCCCAACTTCTCAATGCCATTGAGATATTTTGCCACTAAACTATAGGCCCCTTTTCTGTCTTTTTTTTGCTAAACACAAAAATATAAAATATTTCTAAAATACCAGCGGTGTTAAAAATCAATAAAGCCACAAACCATTTTTTTGAACCAAGTTGAGCGGAGCGCCACAAAGCAAATCCTTTCCAAATAAACGACCAAATAAGCAGTGGCCAAAACCACCATTGATCCATCATATATTGTAATTCTATCAATCCGTTATTATTCATATTTATTATTTATTCGCGTAAAACAGGGTTTACGTAAATTTACGTAAAAATTAAAAATTATTCAATTACGCGTATATTGTTATTATAATTTCAATTTAAAATTCTTGCAAGTATAAATTAAAAACTATAAACTCCGTTAGAAATCACAAACGCTAATCCCTACTTCTACATCTATGTATATTATTTCCCCATATATAAAGAAATAATTTTAATATTTGTATTTTATTTCTAACGGGGTAAACTAAAATTAGAAATTAGAAATTTTTACATGCCCTCGTAGTTCAATGGATTAGAACAAATCCGTCCTAAGGATAAAATGTGGGTTCGATTCCTGCCGAGGGCATTGGTGGGTTGGCAGAACGGCTATTGCGCTGGTTTCGAAAACCAGTGGGCGAAAGCCCTTGCAGGTTCGAGTCCTGCACCCACCGCTTTCACCCGACGAAGCCTTGGCGAAGTCGGGCTTCACTGCGCTAAAAATCATAGAAGTAAGTGATGTCTTTATTTAAAAATGCTATAATAAAGCAAATGTCAAAATCTCTTATTTACTAAATTATTCTTGTTTCTGTTTTTTAAAAGCTAAACATTTAACTTTAACGCCCCAGTCTATTACTTTAATATTATTAACAACATTATCAATTTCTTTTTGATTATTTCTAGTTAAAATAAAAATACTCGGAATAGTTATTTTTTTTAATTTATTGTGCCAACCCTTAACTTTCTTTAAATACTTTTTGGAATAGTATGGCTTAATTTCAGTTGAATGAGCTTCCAGAAAATCTTTATCTATTAAAGTTTCAATTTCATCAACAATAAAAAAATCTACATTCTTAATTAATCCCAAAAGATTATCGGGGTTATGAAAATAAACAACTTTTTTTTTCTTGTCTTGTAAAAAAGGGATGAGAATATTTTTAACATACCAAGTTTTTCCACTATCTGTCGATCCAACTATTAAAATATTACTATTCTTTAATATTTCTTTATAAATAAAATTGTTTAATTTACTCATTTAATAATACTAATATAATTAAAAAATAAAAAAAGGAAGAATTAAAAAATCATGTCAACCTGTCCACCGTAACACGCAAAAATGGGCTTCGCCAGTTCACCAAAGCTCGCAAGAGCGGAGGCGATATTCACTGCGCTAAAAATCATAAAAGTAAGTGCTGTCTTTATTTAAAAATGCTATAATAAAGCAAATGTCAAAATCTCTTATTGTACAAACAATTAAAAAAGTGATGCCAGCAGTGGTATCAATTTTAATTTCCAAGCATTTAGAAGAAATTGAAAAAAGAGTACCCATTGAAATATTTCCTTCTTTGCCTGGAATAAATCAAAAAAGATTACCATTTAGATTACCAAAATTAAAAATTCCAAAAGACCAAATTGACGGCAATGGAATGATTAATATTGGAGGCGGCTCAGGTTTTTTTGTTGATAAAAAAGGAATTATTATAACCAATAAACATATAATTATTGATCCTAAAGCCGAATACACGATAATCACAAATGACAATAAAAAACTTGAAGCAAAAATTTTAGCCCGAGATCCAATAAATGACGTTGCTATCCTTCGGATCGCGGACTCACGCGGACTGAACGCGGACAAACGCAGAAACTTTCCTACGGTGAAGCTTGGTGATTCTTCTAAGCTTGAATTAGGAGAAACCGTTATCGCAATTGGCAATGCCCTAGGCCTTTTTAAAAATACCGTATCAATGGGAATTATATCCGGTCTTTCCCGTTCAATCGCGGCTCAATTGGATTCAAAATCACCGATCCAGGAAATGCGTGGTTTAGTTCAAACCGACGCGGCTATAAATCCCGGTAATTCAGGCGGTCCATTAGTTAATCTTAAAGGCGAGGCAATTGGAATTAATGTAGCTACCGTATTCGGTGCTGAAAATATCGGTTTTGCCTTGCCAATTAATGAAGTAAAACGGGATTTAAATGAATTAAAAAAATACGGCCGAATTAAACGACCGTTTCTGGGAATTCGCTATATACTTATAAATGAAAATATTAAAGACAAATTAAAGCTGCCTGTTGATTACGGCGCTTTGATAATTAATGAAAATCCGCAAGAAAAAGCAATTCTTAATAATAGCCCCGCTGAACATGCTGGCATCAAAGACGGAGATATTATCTTGGAATGCAATAGTGAAAAAATTTGTTCGGAAAAAACAATCCAAGATTTTCTGGAAAATCTTGAAGTTAATAATATTCTTAAATTAAAAATTCTTAGAGGCAAGAAAAGGTTTGAGGTAAAAGTAAAGTTAGCAGAACGAAAATAATTTTACCGGCTAAATATCTCTGATAATTTAGCCCTGGTTTTAGGGCCAACGTAGCCATAACCCGGGTCGGATTCATCAATAACTACTCCATATTTCATTTGGAATTTTTGCACGGCTTTTTGGGTTAAGGGACCGAAATAGTTTGTTTCGTTGCCTAACGAACCTACTCCGGAATCTGACAAACGGGTATCAGGATCAGTATTAAGAAGTTGCTGAA
>CAJVXI010000005.1 GCA_913009635.1 uncultured bacterium | reverse complement strand
ATGGATACTAATGATACGAATAAATACTAATTCGTATATATTAGTATAATTAGCATGAATTCGTATATTAGCATTTCACATAAGTATAATTAGCATGAATTAGTATATTAGTATTTCATTAAGCGAAACGATGTTCACAGCTTTATCTAGAATAATTAAATACGGTATTCAAGGATTTTGGCGTAATGGCTGGCTTTCAACAACAACCATACTTATTATGGTTTTGGCTTTAATTGTATTTGAAGGATTGATAATTTTTAATGTTCTTACTAAAACAGCGCTTCAAACAGTTCAAGATAAAATCGATATCAGTGTTTATTTCAAGATTGAAACTCCTGAAGATGATATATTAAAAACTAAAAAATCTTTAGAGAGTTTAACTGAAGTTAAGGAAGTAGAATATATTTCTCGGGATAAAGCATTAACTATTTTTCAAGAACGCCATCAAGAAGATAAGCTTATTTCTCAAGCTCTTGAAGAACTAGAGGGTAATCCCTTAGAGGCCTCGCTTAATATAAAAGCTTATGATCCCAAAGAATACGAATCTATTGCCGGTTATCTTGATAACGAATCCCTGAAAAGTTTGATTAGTAAAGTTACCTACGCGCAAAATGCCGTAGTTATTAATCGTCTGGCAAAAATTATTGACACTTCAGAAAAAGGAGGTTTAATTCTAACGTTTTTATTGGCTTTTATTGCTATAGTAGTGAGTTTTAATACTATACGTTTAGCTATTTATTCTAACCGCGAAGAAATTGGAATTATGCGTTTAGTGGGCGCATCCAATTCTTTTGTTAGAGGACCTTATGTGGTAGAAGGAATAATCTACGGATTAATTGCCGGATGTTTAAGTATTTTAATTATAGCGCCAGCTATTTATTTTATTGCTTCTCATATTGAAGTTTTTGTATCAGAAATAAATCTTTGGAATTACTTTACTTCTAACTTTGTAGTATTTTTAGGTTATCAAATACTTTTCGGAATTAGCTTAGGTATTATTTCCAGTACAATAGCAATAAGAAGATATCTTAGAATATAAAATTCCAAATAACAAATTCCAAATAACAAACAATATCCAATGACCAAAATCTCAATAACCGAAACTCGTATTTAGTCCGCCAGCTGACGAATAGAATTTGGTGCTTATTTGTAATTTGGTGCTTGTAATTTGGTGCTTAAAATTTCGGTGCTTGAAATTTTATAATTATGCCTCTTAAGGAAAAATACTATCTCATCAGACATCATATCCGTGAATGGATAGAGGATTATAAAAAGGACATTGTCCTTTTTCTTTTGATTTTCTTAATTACTTCCTTAAGTTTCGGCTTGGGCTATTTAGTCAACCGTGAATTTACGCACGCGCCGATTATAATTGAAAAGTGTTCGACGTTGGATAATTGATTTTAATTTATTGATCAACCAAAAACGTGCTTTAGTTAATATAAAGTAGATAGAAATGGTACTTCCACGCGTGGAAGTACCTGCTACCACTTGTGGTAGCGCTACCACAAGTGGTAGTGTTATCGCCAGCGTTGACAGAATAAATTATTTCTGCTTTAATTATTAAAGTATATATTTATAAAAATAAATAAAGATAAGGAGGTGTAAAATAAAATGCCTAAATTTAGACACGAGTTTTGGATCTTAACACAAAATTACACAGACAGAATAATTTCTATAGCGCATGTAGCAAACATAAATAAAGAAATTAAGGTGAGTCAAGAAGTTAAAATCGCAAACCACGTATCCCACCTATCAGGCTTAAAAGGAAAAATAGTAAGAATTCATATACCTTTTAAAAATGGGATAACGAAAAACTACTTAAGGGTAAAATGCGAAGGTATGACTCGTGAGATGGATATGAAAGTTTCTGAATTAATATTTTAATAAAAATAGAAATAAAAAGGGGAGCGACGTAAAAGTTGGCTCCCATTTTTTATTTCCCCAGTGGGTAGTGGCTAATCACTAGTGGCTAGTGGCTTTATAAATACCCAGCCTGCTTTAACCAATCATCATTCTCCCATTCCCAAAGTTTTTTAGCGCCCAAAAACGCTTGATAGTCCTGTTGCCAGTAGGGGAATTCCTGCAACTCAACATGACCTTCAATATCAGACCATTCATGCTCACAATTTTTGGCCTTAGCGTCATATCTATTGTTTATCCACGGCAATTTTACTTTTTTTCTGCCACCTTTTTCTCTGAAGGTTGAACCGCATTTATTGCAAGTTTTCATTTGATCAATTCGTAAAATCCAGCGTGTTTGGAGATTATCAAAATCTTTTTGAAGAGCTGCCATATAAGCTGATGTTTGAAGATTATAATCACGATAAATCGCTTGTGATGTTTTAATGTCTAGAACTCCAAATTTCCCGTCAATTAAAGCTACTGCATCAAGAGTACCGGCATAACGATCATCGTAATTAACAACTCGTTTTTCTATATATTCTCTATCAACTTGAATATTTTTTTCATTAACAAAATCTATAAAAGCATTAGCTGCTGGAGCAATTTTTTCATCAATTTCATATTTTTCACCCATAAAAACCTTCTCTGCTATTTCATGAATTGCGGTACCTTCACTGGCAGACATTTTTTTAACTGCCTCGCCTTCGGCAAAACTGTTCATTTCAGCATAAAAATAATAAAGAGCTGGTTTAGATTTAATATCAACGATTTTAGTGACGCGGGGATACCACGTACCGTCAATATCATAACCAGCTAATTCTTTGAAACGGTCTATATTAGAATAACGCATACTGCCTTATAATAACAAAATTTTTGTTAAATTGTAAATATCTCCGGCGCCCATCATTACGATCACAACAGGATTTAGAATATAGGATTTAGAATTTAGAAGATTTTTAAGAATTTTTGGGAGGTTTTTTTGATTTTTGAGATATATTACTGATGGTGAAAATTTTCTTTTTTTGATTGTTTCGGTTAATTTTAAACTATCGAAATTGGACTTCCGTAGTTTATCTCGGCCAGCTACCTTATAAATATCCAAAAAAATTAAATTATCCGCATGATCAAAAGATTTAACAAATTCTTTAAATAATGATTTTAATCGTTGAACTTGATGGGGCTGAAAAACGCAGATAATTCTATGTTTCGGATATTTTTGACGCAACCCTAAAAGAGTAGCTTTAATTTCAGTAGGATGGTGCGCGTAGTCGTCATATACTGGTATTTTGTATTTTGTATTAAGTATTTTGTATTTATTATGTTTACTGCCTGATACTTTATATTTTATGTTAGATACTAAATACTTAATTGCTAAATTGCCGCGATATTCCATACGTCGCCAGGCGCCACGGAAACGGCTAATGGAATTAATAATTTTCTTTTGATTCACGCCAAGCGCTTTAGCTAAAGTATAAGCCGCTAAAGCGTTGGAAAGATTATGATTACCGGGAATCTTCAGGATTCGCGGACTAACGCGGACTTTACGCGGACTAATGCTGACACTGTGCCAAATTACTTTAAGATTATTTTTTTTAGCGATTTTCCTAATTCTATATCGTAAGCTGAATAAATTTTTATCATCTTTATTAACAACTAAAATTCCGCCTGGTCGAATATTATTTATAAATTTCAAAAAAATCTTTTTAATCTCGCTTAAATTTTTAAAAATATCCAAATGTTCTCTATCGATATTAGTAATAATTGCGGCAATAGGGGAGTAATGCAAAAATGATTTTTGATATTCATCTGCCTCTAAAACCAGATAATCACTTCTGCCTTTTCTGAAATTCCTGCTATGCGCGGACTTACGCGGACTGGACGCGGACCTACGCGGACTGGCGAATTCGCGGAGTTTGGTGCCAATTATTACCGTTGGGTCAAAACGCGTATTTCTTAAAATCAACGAGAGTAGGGCAGTGGTAGTGCTTTTGCCATGAGAGCCGGCTATGGCAATTGTTTTATATTTTCGGGTTAATTCGCCGACTGCTTCAGAATATGACTTTATTGGAATGCTTAATTTCCTGGCTTTTCTGATTTCAGGATTATCATGCGGAATAACAGCACTATGGATAATTAGGTCTATTTTAGGGCTTATATTGCTTGTTTTATGGCCTATTTTGACCTCTACGCCCTCTTTTTCCAGTTCTTGGGTAATTGTCGATTGAGAAGCATCAGAGCCACTTATTGTGCCTCCTAAAGCTAAAAAATAACGCGCTAAAGCGCTAACTCCTATCCCGCCAATACCAATAAAATAAATGCGTTGTGGGGTTGACTTTTTCTTCATTATTTGTTATACTTTTTAGAGTAGTTTAAAAAAGCTTGTATAAATTAAATTTTAGCAAAAAAATAAAATAAATAAAAGAAAGAACGAACGAACGAAAGGAGAGAAAATGAAAGCAATAAGAAATAAACAAGATTTAGTGAATTACAATAGTAATGCCAGCAGGAGCAGGAGACGGAAACCGAAAATAATCGCTTCTATCTGGAAATTTACTGTAATACTTGGGTTAATAGACGGTATTATTATAGCGTCTTATGCCCAATGGTCAGGTTTTCTGACTCCAATAGCTCTGATAGCTGAACCACAAATAAAACTGTGTGGGAATATTTTCCGTATATTAGGACTATAATCTCATACACATAAAAAAAGCCGGTAGGGAATTACATCCTACCGGCTTATTTCTTTATTAGTAGTGTCGCACATTCTCGCTTTTGCGACATATAATACTATAACACAATACTAACCAAGCAAAGACTGCACTAAATCCGCTATAAATCTCAAAACATCAATAAAAAGTATCCCAATAGCTTTTAATAAATTAATAACGCTATCTACAATATGACCCTCAAACCAACTGCTTGTAGAATCTACAAACATTTTAAATTTTTGAAAAATCCCTTGATAATCCATATTATTCATAATAGTTTTAAGTTTCTGATTTTAAGTTTTAATTTTTCAGTTTTTAATTTTAGCCCAAACCAAAACTATTAACTAATTAACTAAAACCATTAACTAAAAACCAAGAACTATAATCATTATATTATTTATTATTATAACACTATAAATACAAAATACTAAATACTTAATACTTGATACTTGATACTTGATACTTGATACTTGATACTAAACAGATGACTTCTTAATTGCCAACTTAATCCTTTTAATCGATTCTTCCTTACCTAAAATCTCCATAATCTCAAATGGTCCAGGAGATGCTTGTTTGCCGGAAAGAGCCGCCCTAAGAGGCCAAAGCAATTCTCCCTTGCCCCAAACTTCAGCTAACGGCATAATTTTATTCTCTATTTCGGTACTGGAAAAATTTTCATCTGACATTTCTTTTATTGTTCCAAGTAAAAGCTCTAAATTGGTAATTACTTTTTCTATTGCCATATTTTGCCAGCTTAAAAGACCAACATCATAATTAGGAAGTTTAAAAAAGAAATCTGCCAGCTCTCTAAATTCAATAAGTTTTTTCATTCGTTCTTTTTCAACGGTAATTATTTTTAGAAGTAATTTTCTGTCCTCGCTCCATTCCGGTGAAATTAATTCCTTAAGCGCTTTTATTAAATCAGCTGGCTCTAAATTATTAATGTATTGTCCATTAAGCCATTCCAGCTTCTCAATATTGAAAACAGCCCCGCCTTTTTGAACTCTTGTTAAACTGAATTCTTTAATTAACTCCTCTTTGCTCATTATTTCTTTTTCAATAAAGGGTTCGCCCTGTGCAAAATTTTGTTCCCCGGTCTCACCAAGCTTATCCCGCTCAGCGGGATAAACAAGGCGGGCTGGTGCGGGATGCCAACCCAAAAATGCCAAAAAATTAACTAAAGCATCAGCTAAATAACCTTCATCTTTATAATCAAGCACAGAGGTTTCAATATGCCGTTTTGATAATTTACTCCTGTCTGGAGCAAGAATTAGCGGCAAATGCGCGTATTTTGGCTCTTCAAAATCAAGCGCTTTTTGTATTAAAATCTGTTTAGGAGTATTTGAAAGATGATCTTCGCCACGAATTACATGGCTAATTTTCATTTCAAAATCATCAATTACCACGGCAAAATTATAAAGCGGAGTTTGTAAATCTTTGGCAATAACCATATCGCCGATCAGAGCGGAATTAAATTTAATTTTTCCCCTAATTCTGTCATTAAATTCGATTTCAGTTTCAGGAACCTTAAAACGAATAACGCTGTCCCCTAAATGTTTTTTGGATGAATTGCGGCATTTACCGCTGTATTTTGGCGGAAACCCCTGCGCTAACATTGCTTGCCTATCGCTTTCCAATTCTTCTTTTGTGCAATAACAATAATACGCCTTATTTTCATCAAGTAATTTTTTAAGATATTTTTTATAAATATCCCCTCTTTCACTTTGTTTATATGGTCCATAGTCGCCACCGCAGTCCGGACCCTCATCCCAATCCAATCCCAGCCATTTTAAACCCTTTACAATATCTTTTTCATATTTTTTCTCAGAACGCTCAATGTCAGTATCTTCAATGCGCAAAATAAATTTACCACCGTGATGTTTGGCAAAAAGCCAGTTAAAAAGCGCTGTTCTAGCGGTTCCAATGTGAAGCGGACCTGTTGGAGACGGTGCCAATCTAACTCTAACCTCTTTTTTGGGGCTAAAGCCCGAAGGACTCGCCCCTTTAGGGCTATCTATCATTTAATTATTATACCACAATTTGATATAAATCCTCCAGCCAAGTAAAAAAAACACGTTTTTAGAAAAAAGCAATAGCTTAAACAAAAAAGAGGGAGGATAAATTCTCCCTCTTTTTTCATTTTCCCTTTTCCTTTTTTCTTTAAAATATTTTATGTTAAGTTTTTATAAAATTACTGTCCACACTATTGAGGGCAAAACACGCGATTGTGAGTTGAGGATAATCACTGAAATTCCCGCACCCATCGGATTATCGCTTACATGCAATTCTTTAATATCGAGTGTAAATAACTGAACAAATACTACATACCCCTCCTTAAAAAAAGCTTCTTTGGCTTCTTCAATACTACAACCTTTTTGAAGAAGAATTTTTGCGATTTCAATTCCCTTCTTACCTTTAGCTCTAAGCTCTCTGATAGAATTTAATATATCCATTCTGTAATACTCCTTTCCTGTTTGTTATTTAAATATTTTTAATTTACTAAATAATAGAATAATATATTTTAACCATATTGTCAATAATTAACTTAAATAAACTAACGGAAATTCAAGGATTAAAACCGAAATTTAAATAGGAATTTTGTTTGACAAAAAACAGGTACTTCCACGCGTGGAAGTACCTGTTTTTTAAATTTCTATATCCGCAGACACATCCACAGAAACACTGCTTACACTTATCACGCCGATTACACTCATTTTTAATAATACTGTTTATTTTGTTTGATAAAAAAATAGCCCGCAAGGTTTTTGTCCTTGAGCGAGCTGTATTATAAATTTTATCTGTTAAAATTAACAACCTCTTTTTATTCGTTTTAAATAATACTTAATTCTATCCAAGTCGGATATCGTTTTCAATACAATAATAGCCAATCCAATAGGATTTTTTAATCCAGGAATAATGTTGGCTCTCAACTCTTGCCCAATCCATCCTCCCCAAGTAGATTTGTCTCGGCAATGATATAGCTCATGAGCTTTAACAAACTTTTTAACTCGTAGTGGTAAATCTTGTCTTATAATCATATTATTTCCGATGGCATAACCAAAAGCGGGATAGATGTCATCTTTAGGAACATATTTAACAACATACTGTTTGCCGTCTATCACCACAGCTTCAATTAATATATTCATTTTATTACTCTCCTATTTATTTTATAAAAGAACAAGCATTTTACTTACGATATCAAAAATATAGTATATTTGCCTTACTTTGTCAACCTCACCGTGATATTAGAATTTACTTATAAATATCTTTGCGATGAGCAACGTCAATAAGAAAAATTTTTTGATGATTTAGAAAATTAAAAATTACCCGCCAACCACGGGTAATCCGAAATGAATAAAATCCTTTTAATTTGCCTATTAATGGCTTTGTGTGAAGTTTTGAATTAAATGGATTTTTTGAAGAACTCCCAATAAAATAACCAGTTTTTTTTGGACTGACTTCGGAATTAATTTTGCTGACTTAATAAAATCGCTTGAATAAATTATTTCCATTAAGAAGAAATTTGCTTCAAAAGGTCTTTTTTATTAGTAAAAGTAAATTGCGGTTTTGAACGAGATTTTGCAAGAATCCGTTTTATAAATAAATTTTTATATTCCCCTTCAGAATCTCTAAGAATAAGAAAAACCAGCTCTCTGAGAGTTTTAGTTTCTTTTCTTAGCGCTTTCACTTCTTTATATATTTTTTCCGCAGTTTGAGTGGACATAATTCTATATTATATCTATTATTCAAACCAGTCAATAGTTAACTAATACACTAGTGGCTAGTGGCTATACCCTAGTGGCTTAATTTAATAATTTCCTCCGCAACCATTTTAGCCGCATCCGGCTTAGCAAACTTCAAAGCTGCCTCAGACATTGATTTTAATTTTTCCGGTTCATTAAAAACCTTTTTAAGTTGAGTGAGAAAAATATCTGGTTTCAAATTATCTTCTTCAAGCACAATTGCCGCTCCAGTTCTAGCATATTCATAAGCATTAACTACCTGATGATTACCGGCTGATTCAGGCAAAGGGACAAGAAAAGCTGGTTTACCAAAAGCCGCCAACTCAAAAATAGTTCCACTGCCAGCCCGAGCAACAACCAAGTCAGCGGCTGATAAAGCGTCTTTTAAATCTTTATCTAAATAAGAAATTAATTTATAACGCGCTTTTTCTTCATCGCTAAAATCTTTAGCAATAAGAGTCAATTCATTTTTAACTCCTTGATAATTATTATGTCCAGTTTGATGAAAAACCTGCCAATCCTTAATCAAGTCCTCAACAATATCCATAAAAAAATCATTAAGACGAACTGCTCCCTGAGAACCGCCAATAACTAAAATCAATGGCATTTGCAAATTAAAGCCTAAAGTTTTCTTAGCTTCATCTTTTTCAAGCGCTTCTTTTACAAGTGAGGTCCGAATTGGATTGCCAACTAAAGCAATTTGGCCGCTAAAAGTTTCCGCTGTTGAAGCAAAAGAAATTCCGATTCTTTTGGCAAAACTTGCGGAAATTTGATTAGTAATTCCAGGAACGCTGTCTGATTCATGAATAATAATCGGAACTTTATAAAATCTACAAGCTAAAATAATTGCCAGAGCACCAGGTCCACCCTTTGAGAACAGAACATCAGGCATAAACCAAAAAACTTTCCAAAATGCCTGAAATAAACTTAAAATAAATTTTGGAGCATCTAAAAAATTTCTAATATCAAAATAACGCCGTAATTTGCTGGAAAAAATTTTTGAGACCTTTATTCCGCTAACTTCTAATAAATTTTGATATATTCCGGGAGCGCCAAAATAACGCAAATCTAAATCAGCCTGCTTTTGCTTAATTTCTTCAGCAATCGCTAAAATCGGATAAATATGTCCTCCGGTGCCACCACCGGTAAATAAAATTCGCATAGAATTTTATAAATCTCAAATTCCAAGCACCAAATTACAAATAATACTCAATGACCAAAATCTCAATGACCAAAACCCGTCGTGTTTAGAATTTCGGTAATTGAAATTTGGAATTTATTTGAGATTTGGAATTTGTTATTTGGAATTTTAACTAGTGTACTTAGATATATTAACAATAACCCCGCTCATCGTCAAAAAAATCGCTAAAGCGGTTCCCCCATAACTGATAAACGGCAATGGAACGCCAGTTAAAGGGATTAATCCGGAAATTGCCGCTATATGAACAAAAACTTGAATAGCAATAATAGAAGTCAGACCAACTACTATTAATTTAGCAAATTGATCTTGAGAATGTTTAGCAATTAAAAAACCCCTAATTATAAGCGCGACGAAAACAGTAATAAGTATTAAAGCGCCAATAAATCCTAATTCTTCGGCAATGACCGCAAAAATTGAATCCCCTATTGGCTCTGGAAGATATCTAAATTTTGTAGTTGACTGCCCAAATCCAACACCCCAAAAACCGCCAGTTCCAATAGCTATCAATGCCTGATTTTGATGAAATCCCTCTGCTTGGATATTTACGCTTTCTTTATTTAAAAAACTCTTTACTCGTTCAAAACGATATGGGCTGGATGAAATAAGTATCCCAACCGCTAAAATTCCCAAAAGAAGCGTCCCAACGATAAAAGAGAGCCGTGCTCCGCTAATAAAATAAAGTATTAGCGCGGATGCCAACACTACTAAAACAGTAGTAGTGGCTGGCTGTTTAAATACCAAAAAAGCAACTACGCCGCAAATAACCAAAAACGGTAGCCATCCTCCCAAGAAACTTGTTTGACGGTTAATTTTCTTATTACTTAACCACGCGGCTAAATAAATAATAAAAGTGAATTTCAATAACTCAGCCGGTTGAAAAGAAAAAAAGCCGAGGTCAAGCCAACGAGTAGCCAAGCCATGAGAAGAACCTAAATTTGTAAAAATCAAAATTAAAAGAACAATATTTATAATTAAAAAAGGAACCGCGTACCGTTCTAATTTCCTGTAATAAATACCGCTTGCCGCCAAAAAACCAAAAATTCCCAAACTTAAACCGTAAATTAATTGGTGTTTAAGATAATAGAAAGTATCATCAAATTTTTTTTTACCCAAATCAGAAGAAGCGCTAGAAAGCATTACTAAACCAAAAATCGTCAGCAAAACAATGCAAAGAATAAAAAAATAATCCGGATTATGTCCCTTGCCAATTTTATTTGAATTTTTAAACATAGTGAGAAAATTTAATTATAAAATTGAGCAGTTTGACAGCTAAAAATCATTCATCATAATGACTCTGATTTTTAGGTCAAGACCTTAATATTTGCCCCGCTAAAACATCTTTAAATTCGCCGTCTCTAACAACAATTTTTCCGTTCAAAATTACGTCTCTAATCTTACTATCTCTAAAAATAACTAAATCCGCGAAATTGCCGTCTCTGATTACACCTCTGTCACGCAAACCAAGCTGTTGAGCTGGCAAACCAGTAATCTTATTAACTGCTTTTTCAATGGGCAAAATATTTTCTTTTTCGGAAAGTTCTAAAAATTTAGTAAAAGTAAAATTTGCATTAGGACACGCCAAGTTAGTATCAGTCTGAATTAAAGAACTAGCTCTATTTGAAGCTATTATCGCCCTCTCATGAGATAAAGCTTTTTTAACGCCTTTAATATCAATATTTCCATAAAAAACAACAGCTTGAAAATCAGTAATTTCCATTAATGTTAAAAGGCCGTTTTTTACGTCTAAATTTCTGTTAGCGGAAAACTCTTCCAATGATTTATTTAATAAGTATTCGTTGCCTGGCGCGGAAATAATAATAATTTTCCTACCGTTTAATTTTGGTAATTCTTTTAAAATCTTTTCTCTAATTTTTAGAACTTGAAGATTTTTCAACATCATTTCTCTATCTCTGCTCTGAGCCCAAGACGGCAACAAAAAAGAAATAGGCACATTACTAGTGTCAAAAGGACAAAGGTCAAAATGAATATCAGCTTTAGCAATATTTTTATTAATTAATTCCAAAGAAGTTTTGTAATCTTCTTCAAAACCGATGATTGGCCTGAAATGACTTATTAAAGTTTTAACGCCAGTTTCTTTGGCGATTTTGATTGTTTCATTAACAGAATCTAAAAGATCCTCTCTTTCATTTCTAAGATGAGTAGCATAAAAACCTTTAAACTTAGACACTATTTCAACTAATGATTTAAGTTCGCTGTAAGGAACTTGTTGAGATTGTAAATATCCCAATCCCGTAGAAAAACCAAAAGCTCCTTCTTTTAAAGAGCGTTCCAATAAAGATCTAAAAACAGCTATTTCATTTCTTGTTAATTTTCTGAAAGTATTACCAATTAAACTTTGCCGGATTGTGTAATGCCCAACTAAAGTGCCAAAATTTATTCCCAAAAGCATCTTATCCATTACTTTTAGAAACTCAGCCACAGTTTGCCAATTAATATTAGTGCGGCTTGTATTTGCCCATGATTTAATTGATTCTAAAGAACCGTAAAGCAAAGGCGCCAACGAAGCGCCGCACTGGCCACCAATAATAGTGGTTACGCCTTGGAGTAAAAAATCTTTTTGCGAAGGATTGGAAAAAAGAGTTAAATAATGGTCAGAATCAGTATTAATATCAATAAAACCAGGTGTCAAATAAGCTCCTATTCCATCTATGATTTTGTCGGCTTCGTAATTCGGAAAACTGCCGATAGCGTAAATCTTCTCTTTTTTAACCAAAATATCGGCTTTGACCGCTGGCCTCCCAGTCCCATCAAGAAGCTGAATATTTTTAATTAAAATAATTGACATATCTCAATTATAACAAAAATTACAGAAATCTGCTTAAGAAAAACAATACCAATCCCAAGCCGGTGAAAACAGCGGAAATAATCCAAAATCTCATAGTAATTTTGGTTTCTGGCCAACCAATAGCTTCGAAATGGTGATGAATTGGAGTTGAAAGAAAAACTTTTTTCTTAAAAAGTTTTTTGCTGGTAAATTGAATAATCACTGAAAGTGATTCAATAACCGGAATAATCATAAAGAACGGTAAGAATAAAGCGGTATTGGTAAGCATAGCTGTTACGCCAAGCGTAATTCCCAAAGCCATTGAACCTGTATCGCCCATAAAAAAACGGGCCGGATAAACATTAAACCACAAAAAAGCCAGCAAGGCGCCAATAATTACTCCATTAAAAACTGCCAAATCATATCTTCCTAAAAAGAAAGCCACTATCATTAAAGCGGCAAAAGCAAAAAGTGAAACTCCACCAAGTAAACCATCCAAACCATCTGTTTCATTGGAAGAAAAAGCGCTGGCAATAATAACAAACATAAATATCAAAAAATACCAACCGTGAATTTCAATATTTCCGAAAAACGGAATGTAAAATACACTCCAATCCAATTTGAAATAAAACCACCATGCGCCAAGAGCCGCGATTAAAGTATAAATAATTAATTTATGCCGTACTTTTATTCCTCCGCCATTCGGACCTATTTTAAAAATTCCAAATAAGTCATCCACCAAACCTAATATCGCGGCAATCAGCATTGCCGCTATTGGCAAATATGTTTCAGCTCGGTCAGTAAAATTAAAATAATCCCATACGCCGTTAAAAAAGAAATTCAAAACAAAAAACAAAAAAGCCAAACCAATAACCGTCAGCCAAATAACAATTCCGCCCATTGTTGGAGTGCCTGCTTTAATTTGATGAAGTTTTGAAAAAATCGGAGTTCGTTCACTAACACGAATTTGCTTACCCAACTGATATTTTGATAAAAATTTAATCAAAAACGGTGTCATCGCTAAAGCCACAAAAAAAGATAAACCGCTTAATATTAAAATACGAACTGCCTGTAAGGTTAACATATAATTTATTAAAGCCACTAGCCACTAGGGTTTAGCCACTAGTTCTAATAATGTTTCGGTGTCGGCAAATCTACTCTTACTGCCAAGCACGGTTATTAAAATAAGACGACCATGTTTAGCAAAAAGTGATATCAAATTTTCATCAGCTGCATCGATGTATCCAGTCTTACCACCAATAAAATAAGTTCCGCCCGCTAATTTATTAATATTGGTTAATTTACGGGTTGTTCTACTGTTTAATTCTAATATTTCTACCTCTTTTTGTCTGGTAATCTCAAAAATTTGCGGATGAATATAATAAATATAATTTATTAACTTAGCTAAATCATTAACTGTTGATTGATTACGATAAGAAAGACCAGTCGGGTCATAAAAATTTGTCTCTGTCATTTTTAATTTAGTGGCTTTTTGATTCATTAATCCAACAAACTCCGGATTTATTGCTTCAGCTAAAGCAACTGCCGCATCATTGCTGGAAGTAATCAACATTACCTTAATTAAATCTTCAACAGTAAAACTTTCTCCAGAAGAGAGTCCGCCAGCCGAACCATTTGTTTCAAATTTAAAACCATCTTTATTTATTATTATTTTATTATCTAGATTGCCGTTTTCAGCAACTATTACAGCAGTCATTAATTTAGTTAAAGAAGCAATTGGCCAACGATTAGAGATATTTAATTCAAAAAAATCTAAATTGTTATCTAAATATTTTACTGAAGCAATATGAGAATGAATAATTGGCTGCGGTGAATTAACTACAATGTTTTCGCTTTGGCTATAATCACCCTCTGACTGTTGCTCTATTTGTTCTTCCGGTTGTTCTTCCGACTGTTCTTCCGACTGTAATACAAGCTCATTGATTTCCTCTTGTACTGGTTCGGAAATAATTTCTTGGCTTTGCTCAAGATTAACGCTTTGACCAAATTCAGAACTAATCTTTTGACCAATCCAAGGATTAGAAACAACAACGCTAATATTTGCTTCAAAATTTTCGGTTTGCGCAACTTTAATAATGTCTTGATTAGACGCCTTAAATATTAAAACAGAAATCAGAATTATTACGATTAAAATTAAAGATTGAAATTTAGTCATAATTTTAAAAATTCCAAATAACAAATTTCAAATTCCAAATTCCAAATCCTTCAACTCCGAGAATTTCAGGACCGAGGGGTAAATTCCAATGACCGAAACCAGTGTTTAGTCCGCCAGCTGGCGGATAGAATTTGGTGCTTATTTGTTATTTGGTGCTTGGTGCTTGTGATTTATATCTATCATATTCCGGTAATTCTTCAACTTTGGAAACCCCTAAATATTTTAACAAATCAAAACTTGGTTTATAAAGATACATATTAGCTCTTTTAACGTCCGAAAAACGCTCAACCAATCCCCTTATTAAAAGAGCTCGCAGAATAAAAGAAGAATTTACTCCCCGATAAAAATCAATCTGAGCCCTGGAAAGCGGACCCAAATAAGCAATTAGCGAAAGCGTTTCCAAAGAAGCCGGAGTAAGAGTTTCTTTTGATTCTTCTTTAATAATATTCTCTATTATTGAAACAAATTCCGGCTTAGTTGCCAACTGAACTCGTTCGCCAATAAAAATTAATTTCAATCCCCTATTCTCAACTAAAAATTCCTGTTCAAGTTGTTGAATGGCTTCTTTTATTTTTGATTCACTGATTTTTAAAATTTTAGCGATTTTCTTTATTTCCATCGGCTCGCCATAAACAAAAAGAATTGCCTCAACCGCACCAGTAATATTTTGATTATTTTCTGCTTTATTCATAATTCATTGTTCATGATTCGCTGTTCATGATTCATGCTTCTCTATCATTATATCAGAAAAGCCTTGTTTTTGCTCGACTTTAATAACTTGGTCTCGCAATAAATGAAGTAAAGCCAAAAAAAACACAATTACTTCTAAACGCGATTTTTCTTTAGTTAATTTTCCAAAGTGCTGAATACCTACTTCTAATCGCTTGATAACTTCTTTAATTTTTTCCTCTAAGCTAATTTCAGATAATTCGATTGTCTGAGTTTCCGGTGACAATTCCTTAATGGCTTCAAAAACGGAATTTATGGCTTGGTGTAAAATTTTAATATCTAAATTTTTTGATGGATAAAAAACCGGCGGCCGGCCATGAAAAAGTGGCCGCGAAACTGAATAACCTTTTTGTTCCCAGGTTTTTTTAAATAAATCTATTGCCGGCTTGAATTCTTTATAAAGCCGAATTCTCCGTTCTAAATCTTTTATCCCCTCTTCTTCATCTTCTGTTAATTCAAAATTCGGCAGCAAAGATTTAGATTTGATTAAAAGCAATCTTGAAGCAATTACCACAAAATCAGCCAACAACCGTGGGCTATACGCGGACTCACACGGACTTGACACGGACTTATGCTGACTTTTTTTCGTATTAGTCCGTGCGTTGTCTGTGTTGATCTGTGTAAAATCTGTATTGGTCAATGTCTTGAGATAATGCAAAAAATCAGCCGTAACTTCGGCTAAACTTAAATCGGAGATTGGTAATTTTTTCTCTTCAATTAGTTCCAGTAGTTTCTCAATCGGCCCGGTAAATTGTTGAGTCCTTAATTCATAATTCATAATTCACTATTCATTAGCGCTTCGCGCGTATAAACATTTCTCGGGTCCCACAACATCCAACCATTAACAAGTTCAGGAGTGCTTGATGCGGAATCATAAACTGCGTTAATCTGCGCTCTTACTTTTTCCGCGTCATAATCAGCGCCCAAATCAAAATCTTGAAGCCACGGACGCAATCGTGAAGCATGAATCATGAAACTTGAATCATGAATTTCTGTTGTTGTTGCATTATTCATAATTCTTGATTCATAATTCTTTAGTCGTTTAACTGCTGAATCCATCGAATATTTCACCACTTCATACGGAAAATCAGCAGGGTTCTGTAAGCCAATAAACCCATGCGCATAATGCGAAGGATAAACCATCGGCGCTACAAAATCAAAATATTCATAAGCATCTTCAATAATCTGGCCGATTCCCAAACCGTCATGATTAATAGTTGATAAGCCGAATAAATCAGCGGAAATTTTTACATCCGGTAGCGATTCCCGCAAATATTTGAAAAAACTTTTAATCGTCTCATTTTTATCTGCGATTATCTGCGTTCCATCTGCGTTAATCTGCGTATTTTGCCAAAAAGGGAAATCCATATCTTTTAAGTCCCCATCAGAAGCAAAACGAATATAGTCAAAGTTTATTTCGTCAAACCCTCGTGAAGCAATGTCTTTAGCTATGGCAATATTATAATCCCAAACCTCTTCGCTTGCCGGATCCATCCACGCCAATTTCTTATGGTCAAGCCAAAGTGTTTCAGTTGTTAGTTCCTGATTACTAGTTCCTAATTCCTGATTACTATTTGTTAATTTCGATTTACTGTGAATTGCCAAATCCGGCCTGGCTTTAGCTAAAATCGGATCCTGAAAAATCGTTATTCTGGCAATTAAATAAATTCCTTCGTCATGAAAACGCTTTATTAATTTGTTAATCTGCGAAATCCTAATATCCTTGGCTTTATATTTTTCCACATCGGCATTTTCAATATCATAAGCGACATAACCGGAATAATCTTTAATATCAATTATAATGGCGTTAAGCTCAGTTGAATTAATAAGATTAATAAAATAATTTATTCTTTTAGACAAACTGACTGACCAACTTGTACTGTATATTACTTTAATTTTCTCGGGAGGATTTTGTAATGGCTCTTGCGGTTCAATGTCAGCGTTAATTAAAATTGGATTCGGCTCTATTGGCTGTTCAGCTTCCGGAACTCCTAAATAATCCTCACTTTCCGCAAAATCAATCTCTACAACGTTTTTTTGAAACAATAAAAAAACTCCGCTAGCTATGATTATTAAGATTAAAATTTTAATAAATAACTTCATAATTAAATCAGCATAAATCAGCTATCATCAGCATCAATCAGTGTCTTGTAAAGTTTAAGGTGATCGTTTAAAAGCCGCGTTATTAAATATTTCTTTTTAACTGATAAATGCGCTTGCTGGCCGATTTTTCGCCTTAAACTTTTATCATTCAACAATTTAACAATTTTTTGGGCTGCTTCCTGCGAATTTTTAACGATAAAACCGGTTTTATTATTTTGAATCTGAAGCTTTAATCCGTAAGCTGTTCCTCCAATTACCGTTTTTGATTTCCACATTGCCTCTGTAGCTGTCAAACCGAATCCTTCTTTAATTGATTTTTGCAGAATTAAATCAGAACCGCGCTGAACCGCGTTAACAAAAGTATTATTGCTGATTTTTTTGTCCTTGAGTATTTTAGGATTAGAAAAAAGAAAAATATCTGAATTGCCTTTTGCTTTCTTTTTAACCTTCTCAAAAATCACTTTGGCTTGCGGATCGTCTTGTTCTAAAAAAAGCCCCAAAAGAATCAGCTGAAGGTCAGGTATTTTCTTTTTCGCCAAATAATAAGCATCAATTACTCCTAAAGGATCTTTCCATGGATCAAAACGCGATACTTGCGAAATAAGCGGTTTATCAAAATTAACGCCAAATTTAGAAAGAATTTTACGGGCTTTTTTCTTGCTGATATCCACATGTTTGGCGTCAAGCGGGTCAATAGCAGGCGGAATAATAGATACTTTGCTTTTATTAATGCCTTTTGGAATAAATTCTTTTAAGCTGATAATTATCTTGCGATATTGCCTTAAAATCGGCAAAATTAAAGAAAAAACCTTTTTATTTGGCGCCGATAAATCAAGATGAATCCTAGCAACCATTGGCTTATTGTTAAAAGATAAAATAATTGCCAGCGGCTGCGGGTCATGAATAATAAAAAGGTCAGCTGGAATTTTGTTAAGTTCTTTAGCTAATTTCTTATTAATATTTAAATAAAATTTCTTTTCACTAACGCTTAAATTAATTTTCTCTCCTTGAAGGGCATTGTGAATTTTTTTAGTAATTTTAAAAAATCTTTTCGGCGCCTTAAAAGAAAACCAAGAAGCGTTTATTCCCAAACTTCTTTCAAGAGGCACTAAATTGTTTAGAATTTCAGCTACTCCCCCGCCTCGTGGAGTTGAATTAATATGAATAATTCTTTTTCCTTTAAGGGATTTAGCGTTTTTCTTTAATTGATTAATTACTCCTGCCCCCGCTACAGATTTATAATCTTTTATATTTTTTTTAGATAAAATAATTTTTTCAATCATAAATTTTTTAAATTCCAAATCACAAATTCCAAATTTCAAATAATGACCAAAATTCGAAATTCAAATGACCAAAACTTATTGACTCTTGCTCAAAATAGAAGAAAATATCTTCTTTAATTCTATAGATTCATTTAAAAATAATCCTCCTTCTTTTGTAAATTTCTCTGGATTCGTTTCTATTATTAATCTTAGCCAATAGGCACTTTCTTTTGCTTCTTTGCGACAAATCTTAATTCTCATTACAAAATCCTTTTTACTAAGCGATTCATTCGCTTCAATATAGTTTGCTCCTACTGAGCCAGATGATCTGATAACTTGTTTTATATATTCTATATTAGAAGTAGTTTTTAGTAAATTTCTGCAAAAAATAGATACATTTTTAGTAAATTGATAAGTACGTTCTTCTAAATCATATTGTTTTGAGTTTGATATTTCGGTCATTGAAATTTATTTGTTATTTGGTGCTTAGTGCTTGGAATTTTACTATAACAATGCTGCTCCTATTGCTCCTGCTGATTTTCCTAAATGCGATTTTAAAATAGGAATATTTTTGGATTTTGGATTAACAATAAATTTCTTGGCTGTTTTTTTGGTTTCTCGTATAAAAATATTATAAGCATTAGATAAGCTCCCGCCCAAAACAACTACATCTGGATCCAATATGTTTACAATATTAGCAATAACTATTCCTAAATTTATGCCGAAATCTTCGTAAATCTTTTTTGCTTTTTTGTCACCTTTTTTAGCTTTTAATTCTAAATCAAGCAGATTTTTAATGCCTAATTTATGAAAAAACTTTTCAGAACACAAATCCTCTGCCTCAGCAGGATTTAGGATTTTGGATTTAGGATTTAGGATTTTTATTATAGTGTGTCCGACTTCTCCGGCACTTCCCTTTCCGCGATAAATCTTTTTATTAATAATAATCCCTCCTCCTAATCCACTGCCCAAAGTTAGGCCTACTATATTATTATATTTTTTGCCGGCTCCTAAAATAGCTTCTGCGTAAGCGAAGCAGTTAGCATCGTTTTCAATGGTGATTGGCGCGCTTTGCCGCCCCTGGCGAGCCTCGCCTTTGGCGGGAGTAAAGTCGAAGGATTTAATTTCTTTAGATAAACTGATTCCTTTGATTTTTGGAAAATTTGGCGAATAAACTAATTTACCATTTTCAACAATTCCAGCAATCCCAATGCCGATTTTCCTGAAATTCAGCTCTTTAAGCTCTTTGTCTTGGTTAATTTTATTAAGAGTTTTTAAAAATTCGCCCCGGGTTTTACGGTGATATTTCAATTTTTTATTTAAAAGCAGTTTTTGTTTTTTTGCATCAAAAACCACGTATCTTATTTTTGTGGCGCCAATATCTAGGCCTAAAGTTATCATAATAATGAAATTATAGCAGGTTTTACGCAATTTTAAAATAAAAAAAGGGGGACGGATTCCGTCCCCTATGCATAAATAATTTTTCCATTTTTGAGGTAAGCTTTTTGTCCTCCTCTGTTAGAAATCGGCTCATTGTCGGAAGAATGCAATCTTCCGCAAACACGACACGGAAAAGCTGTGAAATGACTAGCGCACCCCCTTTTTTATCCTATCTCCACATTCTGTACATTTCATTACTGCCCTCTCTTTTGTTATACCAATTTGTAGATAGTTTTTCCGTCTTTTTGTAAATAAACTTTTTGATGCGGCTTGTTTTTGCCATAAGCCGGTTTTCCGCTGCCCCAATGCAACTTTCCACAAACATTGCAAGGATAAGCAATTTCTTTTTGTGTACAATCCGGTTCGCATGAACAAGGCAATGACGCATTAATATCCGGGTTTATCCTGCCTTTACATTCTATTTCTGTGCAGTTCATTTTTATTCCCTCCATTATTTAAATTGTTTGTAATTTACTATTTTAGATATTAGCACGTATTAATGATTTAGTCAACCCCGTTAGAATGTTGAAAACAGAAAAAATAAAAGATATAATATAAGTTAAATAAATCACAAGTACCAAGCACTAAATAACAAATAAACACCAAATTCTAAATTCAAAATTCTAAACATGACGGGTTTTGGTCATTGGAATTTCGGTCATTAGAATTTACCCCTCGGTCCTGAGGTTCTCGGGGTCGAAGGATTTGTAATTTGGGATTTGTAATTTGGAATTTAAATTTTAAAGATATGGCTTTAGCTATTTATAGAAAGTATCGGCCTAAAACTCTATCAGAAGTTTTAGGACAAGAAGTAATTGTAGAAATTCTTCAAAACGCCGCTCAATTAGACCGATTGGCTCATGCTTATTTATTTTTTGGTCCACGTGGCTCAGGAAAAACTACGGTTGCCCGTTTAGTTGCCAAAATCGCCAATTGCGAGACCAGACATAAAGACGCGAAATTCAAAAAACAAGGAGAACCGTGCAACAAATGCAGACCATGCCAAGAAATAGATAATGGCACAGCGCTTGATGTAATTGAAATTGACGCTGCCTCAAATAGAGGTATTGATGAAATCAGAAACCTAAAAGAGGGCATTCGCCTGTCCCCGACTTCTTATCAATATAAAGTTTTTATCATTGATGAAGCGCATCAATTAACTTCAGCGGCTTTTAACGCTCTTTTGAAAACCTTGGAAGAACCGCCTGAACATGCTATTTTTATTTTAGCCACTACTGATTATGAAAAACTGCCGGCTACTATTACTTCCAGAACGCAGAAATTTCATTTCAAGAAATTAGCGTTAATCAAAATTGTTGAGAAATTAAAAACTATCAGTAAAATTGAAAAATTCAAAATTGATGAATCAGCGTTGGAATTAATTGCCTCAGCTGCTGAGGGTAGTTTTAGGGACGCGGAATCATTGCTTGACCAGATCGCTTCTTTATCACAGACCCATACGGACTGCACACAGACCGATACGGACAGTCCACATAAGTCCGCTTCAAGTCAGTATAAGTCAGTGTTAAGTCCGTATAAGTCAGTGATTAAAGTGGAAGATGTGGAGAGAATTTTAGGCAGGATTGGTTTTTCAAAAACAGCGGAAATGGCGGAATTACTGATTAAACAAAAATTGGATTCTGCTTTAGATTATTTGTCTAAAATCAATGAAGGCGGATATAATTTACTGCAGTTTAACAAGGATTTAATTCATTATCTTCGCCGAGCTTTGGCCTTGAAAATCAGTCCGAATTTGGAAAAAGAATTCAAAAAAGAATTAGTTGAACAAGAAATCGCCCTTCTCAAAAAACACAGCCAACTCGTTGATGAAACTAAAATGATTAATTTACTGAAATCCCTGATTCGCGCTTATACAGAGATGCGGTATTCGCCTTTTCCTATCGTCCCCTTAGAAGTGGCCATAATAGAGAACTTAAGTATAAACTAAAATACTTAAAGACTAAAAAACTTAAATACTTAAATACACTATGAAAGAATTTAGATTTTTGGATTGGAGTGTTTATAAAGAAGCCAAAAACTTAGTTAAAGAAATTTATAATATAACTAATAAATTTCCTCAGAATTTCAGGTATGAATTAGGCAGTCAAATTAATAGAGCATCTATATCTATTGCATTGAATATTTCTGAGGGTAGCGGAAAAAGTTCAGATCCAGAATTAGGTAGATTTTTTAATATTGCCATTGGTTCTGCTTATGAAGTAATTGCTGGGCTAGACATAGCTTATGATAATAAGCTTTTATCAAAAGAAAAATTTGAAAAGAGCACTGAAAAATGTAAAAATATTGTAAGGCAACTAGGAAATTTTAAGAAAAAATTAACTAAGTAAGGCCTTTAGTTTTTAAGTACTTTAGTATTTAAGTTATGGATAAGCTTTCAGTTTTTAAGTACTTTAGTATTTAAATAGATAAGCTTTTAGTTTTTAAGTACTTTAGTATTTTAGTTTAATACAATGCCGGGTGGTGTAATGGTAGCACGTCAGGTTTTGGTCCTGAAAATCGGGGTCCGATTCCCTGCCCGGCAGCACGAGTAAAACGAGTGATGCCGGCTTGCGCTCTTCCGAAGCTTTATGCGAAGGAGAGCCCGGCAGCTGATTAGAAATTCATGCTGAGCATTAAAGCGAAGCATAGAATTTCAATCATTCCGAACAAATGTGAGGAAAGATTAGTGAGAGATTTAAATTACTAAAATATATTACAAAATAATCATCCCGAGGAGTTTGCGACGAGGGACAAAGTATTGTATATGTTTCCGCTTGAGGAGTATAATAAATAAAGATATGTATTTCGTTTATATACTTGGATGCGCAGATAAATCTTTTTATGTTGGTTGTACTAATAATTTAGAAAAAAGATTAAAACAACATAATGATTCTAAATGGAACGCTCATTATACAAAAATTCGCAGACCGATTATTTTAAGATATTCTGAAGAATTTAAAACATTAATTGAAGCAAGAAAACGTGAGCGTGAAATCAAAGGTTGGCGCAGAGAGAAAAAGTTAAATTTAATTAAATAAAATCATTGGAAATAACATGGAACAAGACATACAAAAGAAATTAGAGGAACAGGATGCAAAGCTTGATGCGATTTTTGCCTCAGTAGAAAAAACACGGAAATACTTCCTTATTATTACGTGGGTTACGATTATTATGATAGTCATTCCTGCTATAGGCCTAATCTTCGCAATCCCAACATTCATAGATACATATACAAGCTTACTTGAGGGACTTTAGGAAAACGATGCCGGATTCTGTTTTTGTTAATTTAGCGTTGAGTCATGACCCCGGAGCATAAAATTTACCCCGCACTTTTCTACGGGGTATTACGTTTCGTAGAAAGGCGCGGGATTTATTTAAACGAAGCTAAATTATCGAAGTGAGACTTCGATAATTTGATAAATGACTCAAATGAGCGTTTTTTTAAATATATAAACTACTATGCCGCAAAAAAACGAAGTAATAGCAAGATTTGACAATGTGTCGTTTGAATACGGCGCCAATAAGCCCATTTTTAACGAGGTAAGTTTTACCGTGCGCCGCGGGTCAAAAACCGCGCTAATGGGGCAAAATGGCTCAGGCAAAAGCACTTTATTTCGGCTTATCACAAAAGAACGCGCTCCGGAAGAAGGAAATGTGCATTTGACGCAAAATCTTTCCATCGCCATAGCCAGTCAAGTCATCGCCCGCGACCAACTCGGCCTTACCGTGCGGGAATTCTTTGAAAAAAGCTTTGCCGAAAAGGTGTATGACATTGACCCGCGAATAGACAAAATTTTAGAGGCGGTGCGTCTTCACGCTCCAAAGGATAGAATTATTAAAGATTTTTCCGGCGGACAGCAAGCGCGGTTTCTTTTAGCGTCCGCCTTGATACAAAATCCCGACCTGCTCCTGCTTGACGAGCCAACGAACAATTTAGATAAAGAAGGCATTTCCCATCTGACGAAGTTTTTAATTGATTATAAAAAAACCATCATTGTCATTTCCCATGACGCGGATTTTTTGAACGCGTTCACTGAGGGGGTCCTGTATCTTGATGTTTTCACCGGAAAAGTGGAAAAATACGCCGGCAACTATAAAGATGTAGTGCGAGAAATTATCGCGCGCGTGGAAAAGGAAATCAGAAAAAACGCCCAATTTGAAAAGCACATTCAAGAGAAAAAAGATAAAGCGAATTTCTTCGCCAACAAAGGAGGCAGAATGAGAATCTTGGCGAAGCGCATGCGCGAAAGCGCCGCGGAAGCGGAAGAGTCCAAGGTGGACGTGCGTCGCGAAGACAAAACAATCAGAAAATTTATCATTGGAGTAAAGAAACATCACATTGGCGAAATCTTGAACATTAAATCACTTTCAATTATGAAAAATAATGAGCTGGTTGAATGCGTGGCAAATATTTCTTTGGTGAAAAACAGGCATCTGCTTCTGACCGGTCCGAACGGAATCGGAAAAAGCACTCTGCTTGAACATCTTGCGCGCGGCAATGAAAAAGGAGCAAAAATTTCAGACGGAGTTACGGTTGGTTATTATAAGCAAGATTTTTCAACGCTCAATTTTGATGAAACGGTGTATGAAGCTTTGAAATCGGTAACGGATGAATTATCAGACGAGCAGGCTATGCGCAGTATAGCGGCGGGATTTTTGATTACAGGCGAATTTATGGGCGCGAAAATCGGAAACTTATCCGAAGGGCAAAAAGGGCTTGTCGCGTTCGCGCAACTCGCGCTGCTAAAGCCGAATTTGCTGATACTTGACGAACCCACGAACCATATAAATTTCCGCCACTTGCCTATTATCGCGAAAGCGCTCAGTAAATACGAAGGGGCAATGGTGCTCGTATCTCACACGCCGGAATTCGTAAATAAAATCCGCATTGACGAAACCCTTGACCTTGATAAACTTATGGTAAAATAAAAGTATGAAAAAAGTTGTTATATCAGCCAGTTCATCTTTACGTGATGAAATAAATAAATGGATAAAATTCTTTCAAGACAATGGTTTTGATGTTTTAAATTATCCAAAACCAATAAAAAGTGGGAATTTTTTAGCGGATTTTCCTTCAGTTCATAAAGAATTTTATGAAACGTTAAACAATACAGATATTCATTTTATAGCTAATGAAAATAAAAATGATACAGAGGGATATATAGGAGTTGCGGTATTTGCAGAAATTGCTTTTACAATAGGGTTAAAGTTGGCGCATAATAAAAACATAAGAATTATTTTGTATCAAAAACCATTGCCTGAAAGTTTATTTTATGAAGATTTAAATTTATGGATGGAAAATGGTTGGTTGGAGATTTTTGATGAAAGTAAATTATAGGTTACTAAAACCCCCTCAAACACCCCAAACTACAGCGTTTTAAACGGCTCATACGGCGTGTGAGCCGTTTATTTAAAAGATTAAGCTACTCCTCCACCCCAACCATCTAAATTTGGTATAATAAAATTATGAATAAATATTTTCATCAAAATAATTTAACAATTATCGCTTATACCTGCGATCGCATGTATAAGCGATAATAATAATATTATTAATTATTATTTAGATTTGGAATTTGGTATAATAAAATTATGAAAGAAAAAATTAAAAATACAATACTTTTATATGCAAAAAATTTTTATAATAGGCACTATACATAGCCACACCCCACATGGAGAGCTCAAAAAGATTCTTGAGGACTTGAATCCGAATCAGCTTTTGATTGAACTTCCTGAAGACGCTATAGAAAAGTTTAATGAGAAAAAGGATATGCGTGATGAGATGATGTATGCGTACCAATGGGCAAAGGAGAAAAGAATCCCCGTCTATTTTTTTGATGAATATCAGCCACTATTTAACAATGGAATGTCAGTAAATAGTCCAGAATATAAAACGCTTATTAATAAATCAAAGCCCATTTTAGAAAAGTATTCGTGGAAAGACTTCAATACATCAAAGATTTCAAAAAAGTTTGATAATTTACTATCAAGAAAGCTGTTTGACCCCAAAAAAGCAAAGATACGAGAAAAAAAGATGCTCACAAAAATCAAAGAGTATATGATCTCAGACGGTAATATTGTTATTATTACAGGCACAGGCCACCTCGACTTTTTTAAAGATCAACTTCCTGACGCCATTCTTCCATTGCGCTAGATAGTCATTAAATAGAAGATTTGAATAACCAATCCCCCACCCCAAACTGCAGCGTTTTCAACGGCCAATACGGTGTGTTAGCCGTTGAAGAAACTTAAAGTAATTATTTATGAAATTAAATTTTAAAATAGATAAAAATTATTTGATTATAAATACGTTATCTTGTACGAGTGATTATGGTTTTTCGTCCAAAAAATACCAGAAAGATATAATTGCATTTCAAAATTATGCATGGAATAAATCTAAAAAATATTACGATTTTCTTGCTGGAAGAACCGTGTTTTCCCCTGAACTGCTTGCAGCGAAAAATTTAAAATCCTTTACCAGTAAATTACATTATGAATTACCCAATTTTTTATCAACGCTTAAACGAAGTAAAGAATTTAAAAAAATTTATTTACAAACTAAAAAATATTCAAAATTTTGCGACGCGCAGTGGAAAAAGAATTACACAAAAACCAGTAAAATAATTAAGGAATTAACCGGGTTTAACCTTAATCAAACTTTTAATATTTATATTACTCATCCCAGCCAAAAACATGGAAAAAATCTTGGAAATAATGAAATTGGCTGGGGGCACAGTGAAAACTGGCCAAATTATATAACCGTGTATTTGTGGCATGAAATACTGCATTCATATTTTACTATCTCTAATTTAAGCCATGCCATTATAGAATTAATAACAGATGAAGAATTAAGAAAGAAGCTCAATAAAATTAAATATCCGCCATTTGTTGGCCATCAGTATTTAACTGAAATAAAAAAGAAAATCCTTCCGCTTTGGAAAAAGTATTTAAAATCTTCCAATAAAGACATAGATAAATTCCAAAAACAAACAAAATCATTATTAAAATCTCATAACCAATCCCCCACTCCAACCACCTAAATTTGGTATAAAAAATCGCCAAATTGGCGGTTTTTGGGTAGAATTAGAATAATAACTAATTTTGAAATAGATGAAAAATAATTCTCAACAACAAAATAAAGGCGAAATAATAATTTATCAGATTTCTAAAAAAGAAGTTGGATTAAAAGTTCGTTTTGTGGGCGATACGGTGTGGCTTACACAGGCACAGATTGCTCAATTATACGGCAAAGAACGTTCAGTTATCACAAAGCATATCAATAAAATTTTTAAAGATGGCGAAGTTGATAAAAAAGGTAATGTGCATTTTTTGCACATTGCAAATTCTGACAAACCCGTTGCTTTTTATAGTTTAGACATTATTTTATCAGTTGGATACCGCACAAATTCGGCAAATGCTATTAAATTTAGAAAATGGTCAACAGAAATATTGAAAGGATATTTATTGAAAGGGTATGCTGTAAATCAGAAACGACTTTTGGAAACAAAAGAGAAATTTCAAGAATTGCGGACAACCATCGCTTTTTTGCGGGAAAAAGCGGGTGGAAAACGATTAAAGGGGCAAGAAATGGAGATATTGAATTTATTATCCGGATATGCCAAGACATTGACTGTTCTAGAGCAATACGACAAGGGTAAATTAAAAAAACAAAAAGGCAAGAAAGCGAAATTTATTTTGCAATATGAAAATTGCCAGCAGATTATCAAAGAAATTAAAAAAGAGCTGATTTCCAAAAAAGAAGCAAGTGATATTTTTGGCGTGGAAAGAAACGGCGCTTTTGAAGGAATTGTAAAAAATTTATATCAAACTTTTAGCGAAAGAGAATTGTATAAAACATTGGAAGACAAAGCCGCGCATCTTTTATATCTGACAATCAAAGACCATCCTTTTATTGACGGTAATAAGCGCTCCGGTTCGTTTTTATTTGTTTATTTTTTGGATAAAAATGATTATCTTTATCGCAAAACAGGAGAAAGAAAGATTAACGACAATGCTTTGGTAGCTTTGGCGCTTTTAATTGCCGAGAGCAATCCTAAAGAAAAAGACATTTTGATAAAAATTATTATTAATCTTTTGCAAAATTGAGAGTTTTGAGAAAAATATATAATAAAATTATGAATAAATATTTTCATCAAATCGCAATGTGGCTTATTTTCTAATACCAAAAAAATATCTTTCAAAAATTGGGAATAATTGCTTAAAAAATGACTAAATTTGGGAAAATTTTAATTTTTGGTGTTATTGTAACTACTTTAGTAGCGGCAGTTTTTCTCGTTTGGTTTTTAAATACTACAAAAAAGATTACAACTTACGAGGAATGCATAAAGGCGGGCTGGCTGGTTCGTAGTAGAAGTATCGCTGATAGCCTCCCACTCTTTCTAAATAAGTACGAATGCGTATTGTGGAGCGGAAAAAGTTTTGAAAAATATGAGGAGAAACAGGCAGTTCCCGCTTTAGTTCCGCAAAATATGTTAATAACAGATAAAGAAGAATCGGACAATGAGCCCTCCGTCGCCAAGGCTTTGGAGGGTGAAAAAATAAAAAAAATCATTAGTGATGCCGTAAATTGGCTAAAACAATCTCAGGAAAGCAACGGACATTTCAGATACGAATACTCCCCTGTTTCAGATACTTATTTAATGGGAGACCTTACAGTAAGACAAACAGGCGCGCTTTACGTTCTTGGAGAAATTCTAAGAAAAGATAAAGATAATAAATATAATCTTAAAAACACGGTTGAAAACGCTTTAGCTTATTTTAAAAAAAATTCTGAGACCGGAGAATTTAACGGATACCAGTTTAATTGTATTTTAAGATCCCAGGGCAAATGCTCTCTTGGAGCTGTAAGCTTGGGGCTTGTTGGCGCATTAGATTTAATAAAAGTATATCCTAAACTTGAAAATACATACAAAGATACAATTGCTGATTATTTGAATTTCATCTTGGCAATGAAAAATCCTGATGAGGGCTTTAAATGGCTTTATTATTTAGAAGAAGAACAACCAAAAACAGAATCTGCTTTTTCCAATGGGGAGGCGCTTTTAGCGCTTGTAAGATACTATAAATATAATCCAACCAAAGAAGTTAAAGTAGTAATTGATAATGCTTTTTCTTATTTTAATACTAAATACAGCAATGCCTGGGATTATAATTTTTATCTTTGGGGAATGTCAGCAATAAAGGACTTGTATAAAATTGAGCCAAAAAAAGAATATTTTGAATTTACAAAAGCGTATACTGATTGGCGAATTTCAAGCTACAGAGACAGAAGAGATTCCATTGGAAATAAATGCGCTTATATTGAAGGAGTTATCAGCGCTTATTCAGTATTAGAACCAAATATTACTAAAAAAGAAAAAGATTATTATTTGGAAGAAATTAATTTCTGGCTTGCGAAAAGCAAAGAATTGCAAGTTAAAGATGGCGTTATTACTTTGAGATTTGGTGATAAGGACTACGACTTAAATCTTCCAAGACCGGAAAGAGCGCAAGGAGGTTTTCTTACCGGACTAGATAAATTATCACAAAGAATTGATTTCACCCAGCATTGTTTAAGCAGTTATCTTCAAAAACAGGTTGATATTGATAAAAAATCTTTATAAAATTAATTTAAAAATTCTTGGTTTTTAATATTTATATTTGTTATAATTTAGAGAGTGTTCGCGAATTACAAATCTTTGCAAATATACAAATGAATGTTTGCAAATTAGCGAATTTGTGTAAATATACGAATCTTATTCGCCATATTCGCAAATATTCGCCAATTTGTAATTACTTCTTAAATTCGCTATATTCGCAGTTATTCGCTAATTAGCGACTACTCCTATGGGTTCTGGAATTTTTGAATTAGCAATTGTTATTGTAATAGCGGCTGGATTAGGAATTACAGCCAAACTTCTGAAACAGCCAATTATTCTGGCTTATATAATTACCGGTATTGTAATCGGTTATTTTGGATTTTTTCATCTTGACAATAAAGAAGTTTTTCAGGTTTTCTCTGACTTAGGAATAATGTTTTTGCTTTTCCTTGTGGGCCTTGAAATAAATTTCACTTCTCTAAAATTAGTCGGTAAAACTTCTTTAATTGTCGGTTTAAGCCAGATTGCTTTCACTTTTATTATCGGCTTCATAATTTCCCTGATTTTTAATTTTAGTTATCTTCATTCCGCTTATATTGCCATTGCTCTTACTTTTTCCAGCACAATTATTATTGTTAAACTGCTTTCGGAAAAAAGGGCCATGAACAGTTTATATGGAAAAATCAGTATTGGATTTCTACTAGTCCAAGATTTTGTCGCTATTTTAATATTGATTTTTTTGGCTAGTATTAAAAACGGTCAAGATATTGTTTTCCAAAGTATTTTCTTAACTCTTCTTAAAGGTATAGTTTTATTTATTTTAATGCTTTGGCTTGGTAGAAAAATTTTCCCTTTGATTTTCGATAAAATCGCCCGTTCTCAAGAACTTTTATTTTTGACCAGTTTAGCGTGGTGTTTTCTTTTGGCAGCAATAGTCAGCCACCCTAAAATTGGGTTTTCCATTGAAATTGGCGGTTTTCTAGCCGGTTTAGCTTTGGCTAATTCTTCCGAGCATTTCCAAATTTCCAGCCGCATCAAGTCCTTACGAGATTTCTTCATTTTAATTTTCTTTGTTATTCTTGGCTCTTCAATCATATTTTCTAATTTCTCAGGCATTACCATAGCAGTCATTGTTTTCTCACTTTTTGTCTTAATTGGAAATCCTTTAATAGTTTTAATTATTATGGGATTAATGGGATATCGCAAAAGAACAAGTTTTTTTGCCGGCGTAACAGTCGCTCAAATTTCGGAATTCAGCTTGATTTTAGCGGCTTTTGGATTAAAACTCGGGCATATTAATGAACAAATAGTTTCATTGATTACTGCCGTTGGCGTTATTACCATTACCTTATCTACGTATATGGTTGTTTATGATAACCAGATTTTTAAATATTTATCAGGATATCTTTCAATTTTTGAGCGTCGTTATCCCAAAAAAGACCATCAATTAAAAATCGGTTTTCATAAACCAATAATTTTAATCGGCTCCCATCGAGTTGGCCGAAACATAGCTTATCATATTCCAAAAGAAAAACTTTTAATAATTGACTCTGATCCTGATATAATCTGCGAATTAAAAAAAGCCAAATATAGTTATCTTTTCGGAGATATTTCCGACAGCGAGATTTTTGAACAAGCAAATATACAGAATGCGCAATTAGTGATTTCTACAAGCCCCAATTTTGAAGACAACTTAATGCTTCTTAATGAGATTAATAAGTTAAGAAGAAAAAATACGCCTGCTGGCAAAGACGTTAAATTAAAAATTATTTTAAGAGCTCAAGACGAGGAAGAGGCGAAAATTCTTTATGAACAAGGTGTTGATTACGCTTTACTGCCTCATTTTACCTCTGGTCAATACCTAGGCAGAATTATTAATTTGGATCCTGAATTAGATCACCTTGAACGATTAAAAAAGAGAGATTTAAAATTACTTAAGAAAATAGACCATAAAGTATAACCCTATAAAATCCTAAACTAAAATTAGGATTTTTATATATTTATATACTTATCCCATTTTTCGTATAATTCCTTTGTTGCTATTAAATCTCTTACGTTATATTTAGCAATTTCAAAGAATTTTTTTTCTTTAAACAATCTTCCAACATCATCTCCTGTTACTCCTTCTGATTTAGGACTTTTAATTCCAAAAGCACGACTCCACAAATGCAGTCCTCCTTTTTTTCGTACTGCTCCGTAAAATGTCAGCTGGTCCTGTAAATCTATGTGTCTGCAATTTCTCTGCTGATATAAATATCTTCCTTCCATTAAATTTCTAGTTGGCTTAACGCCATGAACTGCTGACCTTACCATCATAAATGGAACGTCAAATCCCCTGCTATTAAAACCAATAAATTCATCGTATTCTTTTGCTCCTTGCCAGAAATTCTCCAGCATTTCTTTTTCGGTTGTTTGTTTAAATATAATACCGTTTTCTCTGAATTCTTTTATATTTTCTCCTGGCGCCTGAAAATAAACTACCCCTTGATTCTTTTCACAATCCAAAACACCAATAACAACAATTTCGCCGGTTAAAGGAGAAAAACCAAGCCCCGCTTTTAATTCATTAAGCGATTCTTTGTATTCGGCATCTGAAAAAGATTCTCTTTTAATCCAGCGCGTTAAAACCTCCTGAGTGTCCTTATCAAGCGAATCGAAATCAACGCCTATGGTTTCAATATCAAAAACTAATTTATGAGTTGACATATTACTTTGAATTATATAACATAATTCAAAGAAACACCAAATAACAAATTCCAAATAACAAACAATATCCAATGACCAAAATCTCAATGACCGAAACACGTCGTGTTTAGAATTTCGGTAATTGGAATTTAGAGTTTATTTGTAATTTGGTGCTTGGAATTTGGAATTTTGAGCGATAGCGAATATGGTGCCCCGCACAAATCGCCTTCGGCGATTATGCGGGATGCTCATTTTTGTAATTAAATTCTTTCGTTATCACTCTAAAATTTAAACAAAAATGGCACATACTAAATCCGGTGGTTCAACTAAATTAGGACGAGATTCAGCTGGTAAACGGCTAGGTGTTAAACGACAACACGGTCAAGCGGTGAAAACCGGCGAGGTTTTGATTCGTCAAAGAGGCACTAAATACTGCCCTGGCTTAAATGTTAAACGAGGAAAAGACGACACGCTATACTCCATTAAAAATGGTGTTATAAAATTTACCTCAAAGAGAAAAATTAAATTTGACGGCAATTTACGAAAAACTAAGGTTGTGAATGTAGTATAATATTTATTTTTGTTTTAACACCTTTTCCCAAATTAATTTCTACTTGATACTCACCAAGAGTTTTAAGAGGTTTCTCTAATAAGACCTTAGCATCAATACCCTTTTCATCAATAAGGGCTTTTTTTATGTCTTCTTTGCCTATTGAACCGAATACTTCTTCTTTTTTACCAATTTTAACTTTAAATTTAAATTCCTGATTGTTTAAATCTTTAGCTAATTTTTCAGTTTTTGATTTAAGCTCTTGTTCCTGCTGTTCTAATTTAGCTTTTTGCGATTCCAATCCTTTAATTGCTTCTTTAGTGGCAATTTTCACTAATTTTTTAGGCAGCAAAAAATTCCGAACATAACCGTCAGATACATTCTTGACATCAAGCTTTTTCCCCAGATTTTTAATATCTTCTAATAAAATGACTTTCATAAAAAATTCTAATATTATAGTGTTGTAGCTGTTGTAATAGCGCATTAGAACATTCCAACAAACAACATTACAACAATTCTTTTAATACCTCCATCGCTTTATCCAATTGCGGATCGCGGTCAGCTTCTATATCATCGTCCGTTAAATCAACTTCGTAATCCGGTATTAAACCGTTTTTCTCAATTATTTGACCGCCAGGAAGCAGCCAATGGGCTACGGTAATTTTAATTATTGAACCGTCATTTAAATTACGAATTTCCTGAACTGTTCCCTTGCCAAAACTATGTTTTCCGATTAATTTTACTCCGCGATTATCACGCAAAGCCCCGGCTAAAATCTCAGAAGCAGAAGCTGAGCCCTGATTTATTAAGACCACTATGGGAATATTTTTAAAAAATCCATTGCCATTGGCTTTAAATACCTGTTTATCTTCTCCATCACTGCGGAATTTTTCGCTCACCACCGTTGCGCCGGGCTCAAAAAACCAACTAGCAATATTAACTGCTCCATTTAAATAACCTCCTGGATTATTTCTTAAGTCAAAAATAATACCTTTAATATTTTTATTAATAGAAATATCTACAGCTGTCTGATAAAAAAGAAAAGGGGCATTTTCATAAAAATTATAAAGATGAATATAGGCTATATCTTTCTCTCCGTCTTCATTTTGGGAAAGCATCTCTAAATCAAGTGTTGGAATTTGTATGGTATCTCTAATAATTGAAATTTCTTTTGGCTTATCCCAACCATTGCGCATAATTGTCAAAACCACAGCTGTCCCCCTCTCGCCCCTTATTATTTTTACAGCTTCATTAATATTTAGATTACTGGTGATTTTATCATCAATTTTTAAAATTTTATCACCGCTGCGTAAACCAGCACTGTCAGCCGGCGTATCTTTTAATGGCGCGATAATCACTAATTGTTCATTACGAATACCGATTTCAGCTCCAATTCCGCTGAATTCACCGCTAATATCCTCTCCAAATCTTTTAGCATCGCTTGGCGGCATAAAAGTGGAATTAGGGTCTTTAAGCGCTTTAACTAATCCTGAAATTGCGCCGTAAACTAAATCCTGATTATCAACCTCTTCAATATCCACGTACTTTGATTTAATTATATTCCAGGTTTTCCAAAAATTATTAAAATCAATTTCTTCTCTATTGCCTTCTTCAAGATTGACAACTCCCTGAACAAGAATTATTTCTGGCTGTTTTCTTCCAGCATCCAAACCAAAATAAAAAGCTCCGGTAACCAAAACGAATACTATAGTAGTAAAGATACTGATTTTCAAAATCTCTCGCAAGGAGATTTTAGTGAATATTTTTTTTCTTAAGAAATTAAATTTCATACTTGGATTAAATTCGTATCATTCGCGTATATTTACGAGTTTCGTGTCACATTCTAATCTTATCCAAAAAATCGCGAATTTGCAAGATAAAAATGGCACAGGGTTGTTTTGCCCTGTGCCGTAAATTATTTAACTTCACGAGCGAGAAATTTGCGCTTGAGAAATTCCCTGCCCTTTCCAACATCAGTATTTATAGGAATTTTTTGTTCGCAAAGCGGACAATCTTTTTCATCCCATGAATCCAGCTCAATATTAATAAGAGCAAATAATTCAGGAACATCACCAACATCTTTTGGTGTAATTCCGCCTCTATTACAAAGAACGCCGAGTCCTACAACATTACCGCCTATAGCACGAGTTAACTCCACAACCTTTTTTGCTGAAGCACCAGTAGTAAGAATATCTTCCACTACTAATACACTTTTACCGGGAATGAGTTTATCGTATCCACGTTTAATGATAAAGTTTTTATCCCCAATCTTTTCAGCATAAACACTGAACACCTGCCTACCTTTTAAGTAAGTTAAATGATCAGCAACCCATTGCGAAAGTATGACTCCGCCTATTGCCGGAGCGACTACTACTTCAATATCTACTACTTTAATAAAACTGCCAACAGGATAATAAAAATGAGTAGCGATTATTTCACAAAGCTCCTGTATTTTTTTTGTGTACGGATAAACAGCATCTTTGTTGATATAAACAGCGCCGTGCCTGCCGGAAGTGTAAACTATGTGGCTATCAGTAATTATCGCGCTGCAATCTTTAAATATCTGCAAGATTCGTTCTTTCTTCACTATTTTCCTCCTTTCTTAAAGAATTTCGGCGGCTTTGAATTTCAGCCGCCGATAATTGTTAAGTTATCTATTTCTGATAGAAGCTTTTCCGATTTCTTTCTTTGTTTTTCTAACAGCCTCAACAGGATTAAGAGCTTTAATTATAGGTCTCCCTATCACTAAATAATCAGAGCCCATATCCACTGCGTCTGCTGGAGTAGTTACTCTGGATTGATCATCTTTTGGGTCAAGATGCCAAACAGGGCGAATACCCGGCGTGACCTTAATTAAAGCTTTTAACTCCCGGAATTCTGACAAAAATTTAAGTTCCTGCGACGAACACACTATCCCATGAACTCCAGCCAATACCGCATTACGCGCGAACTGTAAAACTTTAGCTTTAACAGGCCCGCCAAGATTAATATTACATTCCTCTTCAGTTAAAGATGTTAGCACTGTTACTGCTAAAATCTTTGAATCGCAGCTATCAACTGCGGCACGCATCATATCAATTCCGCCCGAAGCATGAACCGTAATAAAATCTGGTTTAAAAGCCGCGTATCTCTTAATTCTATTTTTCACAGTATTTGGAATATCGTAAAGTTTCGGATCTGCCATCACGCCGCCAAAATACTTCAAGGATTCTATGATTTTTACTCCGTATTCATCAAGTAAATCATTAACTTTAAAAAGAACACCCATACCACTTAACGCCTCTGCCAATGGCAGCACGTCATCGTACTTCATGCCATCAAACGCTACAATAATCTCTGACACTTTTTTCCTCCTTTTTATAATTTTTAAATTATTTTTTATAATTGCAATTCCGGCAATCTAAACTTTCTCCTTTTTTTATCCCTTTTTGTTTCTTTTTGCATGCCTTTTTCTTTGGTTCATTATCTCATCCTTTTGGACGACCTTGATACTTTTTATTAAAAGACATATATTCCCCTCCTTTTAGGGGTTTATTTTTAATGTTCTATAAAATACAAAATAACATATTTTTTTATATTGTGTCAAATATTTATGAAATAAATAAAAAAGGCGGTTGAGTTAACTCAATCGCCTGAATTGTTATATTTTTTTGCAATTTTTAACGGCCAATACGGATGCTTTCTGAAAAGAGTCCCAAATGATACTGCATCAGCCCATCTAAAACTAAATGAAACATCTAAATACGCAATTTCAAACACTTCTTCCCATCCAACGCTGGAAGCAACAATCGGCGTTTTAATGCCAGCTTTTCTTATCTCAAAAGCCATTTTTTTATTGACATCTTTAATTGCCTTCCCCGAAACAGCGCCGGAAACATCATATTTTTCCATTAAAGGAGATTCTTTACCCGGAAAAATCATTTCCCAAGGAACCGAATTGAAACTAATCCATTCAACTGTTTGAAAAGTCGCTTTAGCTATTTCAAGATAATTTTTCTGGTGATGAGCAATTTTAATACCAATCGGCAGTTCTGTTATTTTGTTTAAAACACTTACAGCTTCTACAATGTCATTCAACATCCATATTTTCATCACATTTGAACATGAACAATTAAATTCTATTCCTTTAATAATATGCTTAGGAAGTTTTGCTATCAAATAAGCAAGCTTCTCAATCCCAGTCACTGAACTACCGGTAATTGAAAGGATAATTTTCTGACCTCGTTTTTCAATTTTGGGAAAATATTTTTCGTACCACGCTTCAAAACCCGGATTTCCTAATTCAACAGCGTTAACTACGTAGTCATCTCCGTCATAAATAGCCCTAAAATTACCTTTTTGCGCCGGCAAAGTTAAAGTTTTTACAACTGGAACAATAAGATTTGGATATTTCTTTAAAAGAAATCTTAAAATCCAATATTTTGGATGCGGCCAGCCAAAACCATCAAATCCCAATGCGCCAGAAGACGCCATAAAACAAAACTCATATCCATTAGAAAGTTTTATCATTACATCCTCCATTTTATTTTTGTATTTTAAAGTACGCTTATATGATAAATTAAAAATCCAAAAATGGCAAGGAAGATAAAATTTCATATTCCGCGCCAGTGCGCTTGATGCTTCGACCTTGCTCAGCATCAATCTCCTCGAGTCTAAGTCTCGGAGTCGAAGACCTGAGCTTGCCGAATGGGTTAAGACAAGATTCCATTAAATCCAAGCTTCTGGCATAAAATGCCAACGCTGATTCACGTAGATTTTCACGCAGATTTTCGCAGATACCCACGTTAATCAGCGGCGAACGAAAACGAACAAGGGTAAGATGCGCGTTAAATTTTCTGTTGTCTATTTTGAAACGCACTCCATTTTTTACTAAAGAATCGTCTAAATAATTTTTAATTTTAGAAAGATTTTTAGAAGTTTCTCGCGTACAAGCCAACCAAATCATTCTTGCTGGTTTGTTTGGCTTGCCCGCCATAGCTTTAGCGGAGGCGGGCGGAGCTAAAATTGCTTTTTCAAAATTAATTTCCAACGCGTTAAAATTACTCACTGTTTCTTTAAGAGATTTCAAAATCGGCCCGATTGCTTCATCTGGTTGATAACCAAGAAAATCAAGTGTTAAATGCCAATTTTCCGGTGGCAACCACCGAAACGCAGATCCACGCTGATTGGTACGCAGATTCTCGCTGATACTATCTGCGTTTATCTGCGTGATTATCCGCGTTAATCTGCGCTTGATATCTTTGGGTAAATTTATGGCAATAAATAAACGCTTCATGTTGTTTGTAGTTATTTTGCGGTATAATTTTAATATACTCAATGAATTTCATCGGCAAACAGTAAACTTAGTCCCCTATTTACTAGTTCCTGTTTGCTAGTTCCTAAAAGTATGATAAACAAGGACTATTTAAAAACAATCAAAGAGAGAGCTGGAAAAAGCCATGTTTATAAAAAATTCCAGCTTACCGGACTAATAATTGCCCAATTATTAAACGACGAAGAACATAAGTCACTTTATATTAAGTTGGCAAAAGAATACGATAATCAAAAATTACTAAGTTTAGCCAAAGACGTTTCTGAAAGAAAAAAAATAGAAAACAAAGGAGGGTATTTTATGAAAGTGTTTACCAATATTCGAAAAGATATAAAAATTCGAAAGAAATAGCTATCTAACCTAAAAATTGATATTTTTTTACTAATTTTGTATTAGCCCATCTTTTTCCAAAGCCAATCCGCTGGTCAGGTCTTCTTATTATTAAACCTATTAAAATAATCAAATAAATAATGTGATCATCTAAAAAAGGGTTATGTTTAGGCGGTAAAAACGCCGTCCACATTAAAAACATCAACAAAGCTCCTATTAAACTGGCAATTCTTACAAAAATCCCCAATATTAACGCTAATCCAATAAAAAGAAGCCCCAACATAAATAACCAATCAATAATTACATTTCCTGCCATACCTTGATAAAAAGAACTAAGCGGTCCAGAAGTGCCAAATTTCAAAAATCCGAAAGTTGGCGAGCCACCTACCAACCAAGCTTTATCTGCCGCAGTTGCAAAACCAAGCCCGAATAATTTATCTAAAAAAGCCCACAAGAAAATCCATCCCATTCCAAATCTTAATAAAGCCCAAATATATTGTATTTTATTTTGTTTCATGTGATGTTAATACTCTTCGCATTTAATTTGATAAAATCCCCTTTCGTGGTCACAAGAAGGGCATTTTTCAGGCGGTTCAGTTCCAAAATGCACGTATCCGCACTCTCTACAAACCCAAGAAACTTCTTTTTCTTTTTTGAAAACCGTTTTATCTTCAACTTCTTTTAATAATTTTATGTATCTTTCTTCGTGATGCTCTTCTACCTTGGAAATAGCTCTAAATCTATTGGCTATATCAGGTAAATTTTCTTCTTCGGCAATTTTGGCGAATTCTGGATACATTTCAATATTTTCATAATGCTCGCCAACTATTGCGGCTTTTAAGTTCTCTGTTATATTGCCATAAATAGTAGGCACTACTGCTTCAACTTTTATTTCGCTCAAATCCTCTCCTGATTTCTTTTTTAGCTCCTGAATGTGTTCAAATAATTTTTTAGCGTGCTCCTTTTCATTTTCAGCTGTAATAAGAAAAATCTCGGCAATCTGCTCAAACCCTTCTTTTTTGGCAACTTTGGAATAAAAAGCATAACGATTTCTCGCCTGCGATTCGCCTATAAACGCTTTTGCTAAATTTTGAATTGTTTTTTGCATATTTTATATTTTACTATTTTAATAAACAAAAAGCAAAATTAGCGCCACACTTACAAAATAAGAGACGCTAAACCCAAAAATACAAAAAATCCAAGCACATCTGTAGCGGTTGTTATAAAAACAGTCGCAGATGAAGCAGGATCTTTTCCTAAACGTTTCATTACCAACGGAATTATTGTTCCAAATAATCCTGCAACCATTAAATTGGTTATCATAGCTAATCCGACAGCCAATCCAAGCATCGGACTCTTATTCCATAATATTGCGACGATTGCAACTAAAATTCCATTTATAGCTCCGTTTATCGCACCTGCCAACACTTCATTGATAATTACTCTCTTTCCTGTTTTCAATTCAATTTCTTTTAACGCCAGCCCCCTTACAACAACCACTAAAGTTTGGGTGCCTGCGTTTCCACCCATTCCAGCGACGATTGGCATATAAACTGCCAACAATATAAAAGCGGAAATGGTTTCCTGAAAAAGACTGACAACGCACGCTGCTAAAAACGCTGTGGCAAGGTTTATGATTAACCATTTATACCTATTTTTTACTTTTGTTAACGCGGAATCAAAAACGTCTTCCTCCTCTTTGACTCCGGCAAAATAACGCAAACTATTAGTTGACTGCTTCTCTATTAGTTTAAGAATATCATCTGAATAAATAACTCCTAAAATACTATCGTCATCATCCAAAACAACTATTTTATTATGCGGATGTTTTTTGAATACGCTGATAATTTCATTTTCGCCTTTATTGTATTGAATATACGGAATTTTTTTGGCATATTGATAAATTTTTTCTTTTTTATCACATAAAACAAAAATATGCCCTTGTAATTCCCCGATTAAAAAACCGTCCTCAACCACAAGAATAGCCGGAAATTTCCCAGTTCTTTTTTCGTGTTTTTGAATCAATCTTGAAACTTTTTCAAATGTGAGATTTTTATTTATTTCAATATAGTCCAAGCTCATTAAACCGGCCGCGGTTTTTGGATTAAACTTAAACAAAAACTCCACTTTCTCTTTTATTTCTTTGCTTAACTTTCCAATAACCTTTTCTCTTCTGCCAGAATTCGTATTCTGCAATAAGTCAGTCGCCTCGTCTGGATCCAAATAATCGATAATTTCAATCAGTTCATTATCACTTAATCCGCTAATAATCTTTTGCTGTAGCCGTTTTGATAAACTTAAAAGAATAAACCCTTGATTATTAACGGGAATCTTTCTAAAAATAGAAACTTTTTTATTTGGAGAAGCGATTAATTCGGAAAGTATATTATTTTGCGTTTCTTTTTCGTCCATAATTTATAATTATTATAACACTTTTCAATCCATTTAAAATAGGAAAAATAAATAAAATTTGGGTAAAATGGAAAGAGCTCTTTTGATATTTTTACATGTATTGACAATTTAATATTAATATGTTTATCTAAAAATAACGTTTGCGATAGAACTTTTAAAAATAAAAAGGAGGAAGATATGCCAAATTTAAAAGCGTTGTCTATGATTTGTTCATTATTACAGATCATTGGACTGATACTGGTAATAATATCATCATTTTTACCATTATTTGTTTGGGTGATTATCGGTATCTCTGGTTTTGCTGCGACAGTAAAAATATTTCTACCGCTGGAAAATCATCAAAGTTTTTTTAGTTTTATAGCTACATTATGCGGTATTGGGATAATTATCTTCAGCTGTTTATATGTAGCGTTAATAACTTATTAAAAAATAAAAAGGAGGGTTTATGGATACGAACTACGGAGAATATTAATTAGAGACAATAAAAAAATCTTTTAAGAAGAGTCAATAATTTTTTTCTTCAAACAAAATTATATTTAGCCAGACATTAATATAGTGTCTGGCTATTTTCTTTCAAAAAAATCTCAAAAAAGTTAATTTATAATTTATTATTCTTTAAATCTTTTCGCGTATTCTTTCAATACCTGACTGAATATATTTTTTATTTTTTCAACTTGAACTGTATTAATCGCCTTAATTCCTCCTATTAATTTTCCTTCATCAACCTCTGAAATAAAAACAACCTCATTGTCAAAAATTACCAAGTCCTTTATTAAATTTTCCGGAAGTTCTTCCTTGTTAACGATATAAACCCTAAGTCCTCCGTCAACATGTTTAGCGTACATATTTACTATTTTAAGAATGTCTTCATTATTTCGCTCATTAGCGTCAAGAAGAAATACTTGATCAATCTTAATCTTCTTTTCGTTCATGGCCTTTATTTCTTCGTTAAAATAATTCAACAACCCTCTTTTTTCCGTCCATTCATCTACATCAACAAAACAAGTTGCTTTTATACTTTTTTTGTTCTACGCACTTGTTTTTGAAGAGCAAGGCAAAATTCTCCGCTAGTGTCATATTCTATTATCCCGTCAACCAACTTTCCTGATTGATGAAAAAATTCTCTTTCCAATCGTCGAGCTTCTTCAATAAAATCTTTATTCCATAAATTATCAATTTTTTCTTTTAATTTATAAAATTTTAGGGTGTTATTAAACTCTTTGATAAATTCCGTATAAATCAAAAAAGTGAATAAAGATAAAAGAGAACCTACGCCAAAAATGACCAAAGCGGCAGTTTCATTATGCAAACTAAAATGAAAAATCAGGGCCAAAGCGCTGGCTAAAACAAACTCTATTAATACTAACCAAATTTTTTTAGCATAAAATTAGTATAATATAAAATCAACTTTGTGTCAAAGATTTAAAATTTTAGAATAACTTAATAAAAATAAAAAGAATATTTAAAATTTCGCCTAACGCTTCAGTATATACGAAGTTTGTCTGTATCCGCCAGCTGACAAAGGAAAAAATTTGGGTGAAGCCCGAGCCGAGTCCCGAACCGTATATCCCTTGTTATACGCCCCCCCCTACGACTAATTTAATTTTTTCATTTTAAAAAATAAAACTCACCAGATAAAAAGTTAAAAATTAAATGACTTTATATTCCAAGTTTTTGCGCGAAAACTACTTTGTTTTACTATGCTGTCGATATATCTCAGACAATTCATGAAATGTTACACTTTCGGCGGTTCCATCTTCAATATATTTATCAAAAAAAGAAAAATATTCATCAAGATTTTTAAAAGCTTTTTCTTTTAAAGACATTGATTTTAAATCTACCAAACCTTCAACATGTGGAGCCAGACTACCCTCTATAAAAACATTTATTTCATCTGGTTTTGCATTTTTGTAAATTTTCAAAAAAGTATCTTTCAGCTCATTTAATCTTTTTGGATGCATTTCCCCTAATTCTGGAGGGCCCCACTGTTTCGCTTTCATTAATTTTCCTGTTATAAATAATGTTTTACTGAAGGGGTCTTCTTTTCGCGGATCATCATAGGATAAACTGTGAGGATGCATATAGTATTCTAAATAATTCATGTCATCATGAGCAGTAAGTTCAACCTTAAAACCCAAATCAATTACGGCTTGATGAGATGCCAAAAAAGCCGCTCTTCCTTTCTCGTCTGCTGAAAATTTTCCATAAGCAACAACATCGTTGTATTTACTAAGTTGATCAACTAAATCTTTCCTCTCTTTAATATAGTCAAACATTTTTTGTTTTGCAGATTTAAACGTATCAGTTTTGTTCAATCCAACCCTATCCGAATAATTATGAACATGTGTGCCTAACTCATGCCCTCTTTTTTCAATATTTTCACAAACACTTCTATTATATTTTAGACAGGCTTCAGCCCATTCTTTCTCTACATGCACCGAGATTTTCATATTATGTTTTTCAGCAATATCTAAAAATTTATCTAATGCCTTAGCGTATAATAAAAATTCTTTTTTATTCTTTGGAGTTCCTGGTTCTGCGTGTAAAATAGGGAGAATATAGACTTTACAATCCTTACATATTTGTTTTGGCGGTTTAGAGATACTTATTTTTTGTAAAACAAAAAAACCAGCAACAATTACAAGAACTAAAACTGTTATTATGATTGAAATTAATCTTTTTTTGTCCATGTTATTTTCTCGTTTATAAATTAAAAGTTGTAATCATTATATAAGTTTTTCCCCTTATGTTTAAATCGTTTTCGGAACGGAGTGGAGAAAACACAATATTATCTTCCTCTTATAATAAAAAAATAAAAGAAGGGTTAGGGGTGAATTTTATTTTTAAAAACACCTTAATTCCCTTCAACAAACACAGGACTATCTCCAAGTGTAATTGAAACATTGCCGCTGCTTGCCGTCTTTGTTTCAGTATTGAATGCCGTGCTATAACTTGACACTTCTTTTCCTGTTTCATATTTAGGCACAGCTTCAGTTATTTCAACCGAACTAATACTTCCAACATTCAAAAAAATTATTTTTGAAGCGGAATTATCATTCCAAGCAACCCAAATATCTTTATCTTGATTATTAAATTTATATACATAAATTCCGTTAGATTCACGAACAACTTCAATGTTATTCCAGTCAACGCCATCAAGAACCTCAACCATTTTTTTATAAGAATAATAAGAAAGTTTCTTTACGCCATTTCCTAAATCATAATCATACTCTCCGTCATAAACCAATCCCGTAAAATCAAAATAACTATCATCGTGGTGAAATCCTTCCTTGATGCCCCATGCCCAGAAAACTTTTTTAATCCCAAATGTAGTGGGATAAATAAACCGTTTTATTAGGGAAATTGCCTGTTCTTCCTCTGATTGATATGGAGGATCTTTGCGCTCTTTGCCGGCTCCTGCTTTTAATTTTGGATCTCCGCTATATGTTCCATCTTCGGTTATCCAATATTCTTCCGGCGCTGGCATATTTAATCCATTTATTTTTCCAGAAATATGATTATATACATCTCTCACCATCAAATAATCATCGCCGGCATACCCGAAATAATGAAAATCAAATATATCAAAACACCTTTTGTTCTGCGACGAAAGATCTTCTAAAAGTGGAAAAAACGCTCTATCAAAATTATTTTGATACACCGAAAAATCATTAGGATCTCTATTTAGTCCGGCAACGCCTCCCAACAAAACCTTTACATTAGGATCTGCTTCTTTTATTGCTTCATATGTTAAACAAATAAATTCCCCATAATCATCCAATTTTGCGACTGGCTCATTTCCTATCTGCCAGTATTTTATAAAAGGATATCTTTTAACAGTTGCTTTCACAAAATTGCTATAAGCATCTATATCTTTAGGAAGCCAAGACTTACTATTAGCATAACCTGTTATTCCGGGAGGTTCAACGGCAATATTCTTCAACATACTTAATTTGTTTTCTTCTGCAAACGATAAAGCATCATAATTATAAGTTGCCTTGCCTCTGTTGGGCGCTTGTCCGCTCCACTGGAAATTATCACCACTCATATCAGAATCCACTAAAGACCAGAAAAGATAAGGCGAGCTTCCACCCCTAATCCATTTAATCCCTATATCATTAACATATTCAACAGGAGTCCCCGGATGAATACCAAAAGGAACAATATTGTCATAACTCGTTGGTTCTAAATTAAGCTCTTCTCCACAAGCCACGCTACAACAACTATCACTATCACTCGCATCTAATAATGCGCCTGAACATATTTCATCTGAAGAACAAACATCTCCTCCTTGCTCTGAACAAGTTTTCTCAATCTCTTTCTCGCACTCATAACCAAAGTAACAGCCATTATTGTTTTTCTTTGCCTTGAGTTTTCCCCCACTTTCTTCGCATTCTTTTTTCAATCGCGGAGAAGGTGGCATTAATCGCGGACAAGTATTTTCCGGCGGTCGGACAGCATTATCTTCACAATCACCCGGACATAGATCAGGGTTTTCCAACTCTTTTTCACCGCAAATTCCGTCGCCGCATTTACCTTGTTTAACGGGTTTTTGATGGACTAAAAACAATGCGGCGCCAACCACAATAAATAGAATTACAATAATGGAAATTAATATTTTTTTGTTCATATTTTTTTACCTTATTTAATTAATAATTATTTCTCTTGTTTTTATTTCTTTTGGATTTTACTCCCCTTCAATAAACACCGGACTTTCTCCCAATATTATAATCGCTTTACCGCTACCTACATTATTGGTTTCCGTATTAAGGGCGGTGTTGTAATCAGCCACTTCTTTACCTGTTTCATATTTCGGCGTTGCTTCCGTAATTTTTACTGAATTGATGTTGTCGACATCCAAGGTAATTGTTTGCGTGTCGGAATTATCATTCCATGCTACCCAAACATCTTTTCCGTTTTTATCAAATTTGTAAATATACACATCGCCGGACTCCCGTATTGTCTGGATATTATTCCAATCGCTTCCATCCAGCATTTCAACCATTTTTTTGTAGGTGTAATAAGAAAGTTTTGGCGTCTTTAATTTTGAAATTAATAACCCCGCGTATTTAGCCACCATTCCTTCTGAAACCTCGGAACTCATATCTGCTAAAGTAAACCAAAAAACCTTTTTTACTCCTCCCGCAGTATGGAAAACATAATTTTTTATCAGCCATGCCGCTTGCTGTTTCTCGCTTTTTTCATTTATTTCTCCATTTACTCCGCTTTCAGTAATCCAAATAAGTTTGTTTCCCGCCAGTTCTTGAAATTTTTGCAGATTGTCCTTCAAAAAAGAGGTGTCGTAACTCTGCGGATAAATATGATATGAAAGAATATCATAATAACTTCCAACTCCCAACTCATTTAATCTTTGCAAGTAATTGGTTGAGATATCGTCTATTTCTTTCCCTCCAAATTCACATTCTATATAATCTACTGCTAAAACAACACAACCTTCTTCCTGAAGCTTTGTGATATGCTTTCCACCTCCTATATTCCAATGTTGCTTTCTGACTAATTTCTCCACCATAAATAAGAATAATTGTAGGAACTTTCCTGTTTCCTTCTGGCTTTGATAATATCCAATAACCTCTTATTCATCAACTGCCTTAAAATTTACTTCTTTAGATAAAAGTCCTTCAGAACCTTAAATAATAATAGTTTCTTTTATTTTTTCAATGATTTTATTAGCTATTATTTTATGTCCTTCCTTAGTAGGATGAATTCCATCAGCTGAAATTAAAGACATATCAGTAGATAATGCAGAATTGAACATATTCACATAATCAAAACCATATTTATCTGCTTTCTCCTTAGAAACTTGGTTGAATTCGTTTATTCTTTTTAATGTTACAAATTCATACGAACCATCTACAAACTTTGGATAATTAACTAAATTGGGTGTGTTTATAATAAAAACATTAGCCCCCCCATCTTTTAATCCTTTCAAAATTATATCTAAATTATTTGAAAAATCTTCAACATCTGTTCCAGTAATTATATCATTTCCTCCCACCAAAATAGTTACCATATCTGGATTAAGTGCCAATGCTTCTGGTAATTCTGTGCCTAGGAAATATTCTACTTTTGTCCCTCCCCTTGCAACATTCTTAAAATTAACATTTTTTGTTTTCTCTAATTCATCTCTAACCAAATAAACATATCCATTAACTTCTCTAGGGTCTGCTGCAGCTCCAACAGAAACGCTTGCACCCATTGCAACATAAGTTATTGATTGAATACACTCTTCATCCGATGAACAGGTGGAAATCGGTTCTGTCACACAGCTTCCTCTGCAACATTTATTAGTGTCAGGAGCGTCAAGCCATGAGCCGGAGCACGATTTAGATTGAGAGCAGATATTTCCGTTTTGTTCTGAACATGTTTTCTCAATCTCTTTCTCGCACTCATAACCAAAGTAACAGCCATTAGATCGGAAGAGCGTCGTGTAGGGAAAGAGTGTAGATCTCGGTGGTCGCC
>CAJVXI010000004.1 GCA_913009635.1 uncultured bacterium | reverse complement strand
GAGACGATATTTATTATGATACCGGTAAAGTCGGAATTGGAACTTCAACGCCAATATCATCTCTTTCAATTGAAGGAGGAGGTATCACTATCGGCAATACCTTGCAACAAGGAAGTTGGCATTCAAGAATACCGAAAGATAATATAATTACAACACTAGATTCTGGAGGAATTACAGGGTACAGCTCTTCTGTTATAATCGGAACTGATGGATTGCCAATAATCAGTTATTATAATACTACCAATAACGACCTCAAAACTATTCATTGCGCAAATACTAACTGCTCTACTTTTGACGCGCCTATTATATTAGATTCAATAGGAGATGTGGGGCAATTAAACTCTATAGCTATCGGTACTGATGGGTTACCAATAATTAGTTATCTTGATTTTACTAACTACAATCTCAAAGTTGCTCATTGTTCAGATGTAAGCTGTTCTTCTGCCACGCTTACTACAATAGATTCAACAGGAAATGTAGGAAGTTACACTTCCATCACAATCGGAACTGATGGGCTGCCAATAATTAGTTACTATGATCTCACCAACGACGACCTCAAAGTAGTCCACTGCAGTGAAATAGATTGTTCTAATACTGGCAGTAATACGATTACTACGATGGATTCAGGGGGAAGATACACCTCCATCGCAATCGGAACTGATGGATTGCCAATAATTAGTTATTACTATACTCCCAGCTATGATCTCAAAATAGTCCACTGCAGTGAAATAGATTGTTCCAATACTGGCAGTAATACGATTACTACGATGGATTCAGGGGGAATTCTAGGAGAATATACCTCTATCACTATTGGCACTGACGGCTTGCCGATAATTAGTTATTATGATAATGCCACTAAAAACAACCTCAAAGTTGCTCATTGCTCTAATATTAGTTGTTCTTCTTCTACTCTTACCACAGTAGATTCAACAGGAGATGTGGGATTATACACCTCCATCGCTATTGGAACTGATGGACTACCAATAATTAGTTATTGGGATGCTGACAATTACAACCTTAAAGTTATTCATTGCGCAAATACGAGTTGTTCTTCTTATAACACTCCTATTATAATAACTGCGGCAGAAGAAGGAAGTATCATTATTGGAACCGACGGATTGCCTATAATTAGTTATTTTGATAATAATGATGCCGACCTCAAAGTTATCCACTGCGCCAACCCATACTGTATTCCATATTGGACACGACGATAAAAAATCTATCGAAGTTCAACTTCGATAGATTGTAATTTATTATGAAAAACTTAAAAAATATTAATTCAAAAAAAGGTTTCTCTCTTGCAGAGCTTCTTGCGTGTGTTGTTGTCGTAGGAGTAGCAGCCGGTATAATAGCGGGAGCCAACGCCTCCACTTTTGATGACAATATTCTGCCGGGAGCTGACAGCACTTATGATATAGGAATATCAAACACTCGTTGGCAGGATCTTTTCCTTGCTGGAGAATTATTAGTTGGTACTGATAATTTATTTGTTTCTAATGCCGGTAATATTGGAATTGGGACTGTAAGTCCTTTGGCGGTTCTGCATCTTGTCAGTACTTCAACAAATGATTTATTCAGGATTGATGATGACGGTAGCGACGATGTTTCTCCTTTTTTGATTGACCAATACGGCAATGTCAGTATTGGAGGTTTGTTAAATACAGGAACTTCAACCGTTGACTCAGGAGGCCAAAACGGTTCAATTTATTATAATACTGCCAGCAGTGTTTTTAGGGGTTATACGGCCGGAAGTTGGGCGGATTTGGATACTCGTTGTGATGTTTCCGGAGTTTGTTCCCAGGTTTGTATTGGCACTGACTGTAAAACTTCATGGCCAACTGGCGGAGGAACTAGTCCATGGACGCAAAGCGGAGACGATATTTATTATGATACCGGTAAAGTCGGAATTGGAACTTCAACGCCAATATCATCTCTTTCAATTGAAGGAGGAGGTATCACTATCGGCAATACCTTGCAACAAGGAAGTTGGCATTCAAGCATACCGAAAGATAATGTAATTACCACAGTAGATTCAACAGGGAGTGTGGGATGGTTCGCATCAATCACAATTGGCACTGACGGTTTGCCGATTATTAGTTATTGGGATGTCACCAACTTCGACCTCAAAATAGTCCACTGCACTACTACTAATTGTTCTGCTTCTGATACGCCTGTTACGTTGGATTCAGCAGGGACTGTGGGACGGAACACTTCAATTACTATTGGCACTGATGGTTTGCCGATTATTAGTTATTGGGATGTCACCAACCACGACCTCAAAATAGTCCACTGCACTACTACTAATTGTTCTGCTTCTGATACGCCTGTTACGTTGGATTCAGCAGGAGACGTAGGAGAGCACACCTCCATTATTATCGGAACTGATGGCTTGCCGATAATTAGTTATTATGATGGCACCAACTTCGACCTCAAAATAGTCCACTGCACTACTACTAATTGTTCTGCTTCTGATACGCCTGTTACGTTGGATTCAGCAGGAGACGTAGGATGGTACACCTCCATTACTATTGGCACTGATGGTTTGCCGATTATTAGTTATTATGATTACACCAACTACGACCTCAAAGTTATCCACTGCGCCAACCCATACTGTATTCCATATTGGACACGACGATAAAAAAATTCTCTTTAATTAATTTTCTATAAACGCTATTAAAAAAACCTATCAAAGTTCAACTTCAATAGGGTTTTAATCTACCAAAAAAACAATCTATCGTAATCTATCAAAGCTAAGTTTCAATAGATTAGATTGTCCTTATGCTCCGTGGCATTTTTTAAATTTCTTGCCTGAACTATCCGCCTCCGCTCCCGCCTCCGCTGAAGCTTTAGCGGGCAAGAAAGCTTTAGCGAACTTCGCTTTATTTTTTATGATAGGACGCATTTATTAAGCCGCATTTTTTGTACTTATATGCTTTACCTGTTGCTGGATTAATCGCTCCGCAATAACAAGGGTCATTGCGACCTATTTTCTTTCTTAACGCTGATTCAGGCTGATTTGTACGCTGATTTATGCTGATTCCGTGTTTATCCGTGTTCTTATCTGCGCCCATTTGCGTTTTAAAAATATTGCCAAATACCCATCCTTCAAAATTAATAAATAAGTCCTTGAATAAACGATGTCCTTCTTGCCGATATTCCACCAAAGGATCATGCTGTCCATAAGCCCTAAGCCGAACTGATTCTGATAGTGCCTCCATATTTTCCAAATGCCCCATCCAAAGCATATCTAAAACTCCCAAGATTTTTACTTTGATTTGCTCATGAGAATTCTTAAGAAGATTTTCAATCTTGTTTTCAATAACATTTTTAATTTGAGAAGAATCAATCTCTATGGAAGATTTATTTTCCAATAAACCAACTTCAATTAATATCTTTTTTAATTCTTCTTTATTGGGAGCTTGCGCCTGATTTTTAATCCGTTCAAAAGCATTAAAAACCATTTCTTTAAGAATCTCTTTTAACGCTGATTTTCGCTGACCAGCACTACTAGGCAACTTTGCGTCTTCGTCAATTTGCGTTTCTAAGATAGCTTGCCGACGAGAATAAACAGCTGTTCTTTGCTTATTTAAAACATCGTCAAAATCCAAAAGATGTTTCCGGGTGTCAAAATTTAATCCTTCAATTTTTTTCTGAGCTTCATTAACAACTCTTGAAACCAATTTTGATTCAATCGGCTGGTCATCTGGCAATTTAAATCTTTCCATAAAAGATTTTAATTTATCACCGCCAAAAATTCGAAGCAAATCATCTTCTAACGACAAAAAGAATCTTGAAGAACCGGCATCCCCCTGTCGACCGCTTCTTCCGCGCAGCTGATTGTCAATTCGCCGCGCCTCATGCCGTTCAGTGCCAATAATATGAAGTCCTCCAATTTCTTTTATTTTTTGAGCTTCCAACGGATCAGTTGGATTGCCCCCTAAAACAATATCTACTCCTCTGCCCGCCATATTAGTGGCAATAGTAACAGCTCCTGATTTTCCTGCTTGAGCAATAATCGCGCCTTCCCTTTCATGATTTTTAGCATTTAACATTTCATAAGGAATACCAACTTGCTTTAATAAGTCAGATAAAATTTCGTTTTTCTCGATTGAAGCGGTTCCAACTAAAATTGGCTGTCCAGTTGAGTGCCGTTCTTTAATTTCTTCAATTACTGCCCTGTATTTTGATTCAAGATTTTTATAAATCAAATCAGGAAAATCCTGCCTAATCATTGGTTTATTGGGCGGAATACTTACAACTTCTAAATTATAAACTTTATGAAATTCTTCAGCCGATGTTTGAGCCGTACCTGTCATTCCGGCAATTTTTTCATATAAACGAAAATAATTCTGAATAGTAATTTGAGCAAATGTCTTGGACTCCTGTTTAATTGCAACTCCTTCTTTCGCCTCAATTGCCTGGTGAAGTCCGCCTGAATACCTGCGCCCTTGCATCAGCCGACCAGTAAATTCATCAACAATAACAACCTCGTTATTTTTTACCATATAATTCTTATCAAGATAAAATAGTGCTTTAGCTCGCAATGATTCTTCTAAATAATGCACTAAACGGAAATTTTCCGGTCCGTAAAAATTTTCAAGATTAAGAATGCTCTCAACTTTATCAATCCCCTTGTCAGTAATACTGACTGATTTCATTTTTTCATCAACCAAATAATCTTCTTCTTTTTTAAGCCGCTCAACAACTCGCGTAAAAAGTCGATAATAATCACTTGATTCTTTATCCGGCACCGCGATAATTAATGGCGTTCTGGCTTCGTCAATCAAAATACTGTCAACTTCGTCAATAATCACATAAGCATGCTTTTTGCTCTGAAACTGGTCTTCTAAACGATAAGATAAATTATCACGAAGCAAATCAAAGCCAAACTCATGATTGGTTCCATAAAGAATATCAGCCTGATAGGCATCTTGGCGGCTAATTGGCTTTAAAAAATCCTGAACAACCTTAAAACCGCCTAAAGTATCACGTTCCTTGTCTTTATCTTCGATTTCTTCAGCTTTATATTCAGTGTCGTATAAATAAGCATCTTGGTGGGTAAGACAAGCAATAGAAAGTCCAAGCGCTCTGTAAATTTGTCCCATCCAAACCGTGTCACGTCGAGCTAAATAATCATTTACCGTAATAATATGAACGCCTTTTCCTGTTAAAGCATTTAAATAAGCCGGCGCGGTAGCAGCCAAAGTTTTTCCCTCTCCAGTAATCATCTCAGCAATATTTCCCTGATGAAGAACAATACCCCCTATTAATTGAACATTAAAATGACGTTGATTAAGCGTTCGTTTAGCGACTTCACGCACCAAAGCAAAGGCCTCTGGAAGTAAATCATCAAGATTAAAATTATCCGTCGAGGAAACGGTTTTTTTTAATTCTTTGCTTTTAATATTTAATTCATTGTCAGTTAATTTTTCTAAAGCTGACTCAAAACTATTAATCGCCTCTATAAGAGGCGTAAAAGATTGTTTTTTGGAAATATTTTTGAAAAAATTGAACATATTGCAATAATTGATATCTATTATTAAATACACAAAGCAACTAGGAACTAGTAATTAGGACTTGAGTAATAAATTATTTTTATTCCTAGTTACTGTTTACTGATTACTGTTTACTATAAAATTATTTTTTCCCATGCAGCCCAACTCCACTTCTACGCGAAATTACTTGTTTTGTATTATACTTCTTTATCTCCTGCTGAAGTTTATTCTTGATATTATTAATTGCAATCCTAATATCCCAATCAGAGTGTTCAGCTCTTAAAACTTTACCCGGCAGATACATATTTGCTTCAGCGCAAAAAACATTACCGTGTTTATGATGCTTTGTTGGCCGAGCTATCTCAATTTCAATTTTAATTTCGTTTTTGAATCGCCCCGCAAGAAGCTTGCCCTCCACGCGAGAAACTTGTTTTCCTTTAGAACTTTTTTCAATTACTTCAAATCTTTTAACAAAACGGTTAAGTGAGCCAATCTTTTCTTTAATGTATTCATAAATTGCCGGTGTTAACTCCAATTTTGTTGCCTTAATGATTATTTTCATACCATAATTATACCCCATTAGATTAAAGAAATCTAATAAAACCCGCTACAAAACCAATAAAAAACCCGCTAGATAACAAACATATACCTAGCGGGGTAAAAAGAAATTTATCTTTTCTTCTTCTTTGTTGCTTTCTTTTTCGTGGTCTTTCTCTTCTTTGTTACTTTTCTCTTGGTTACTTTCTTCTTAGCTACTTTCTTTTTAGCTGCTTTTTTTCTTTTCTTTGCCATTTTAGCATTCCCGCAATACTTCGTTAAACTTAATATTGCAGGTAAAGAATTATTTTATGTTAAGCGTGATTGTCGACCACTCAACCACAATAACTTTTTATTATTTTTATGTTCTTATTATTAATTTTATAACAATTAAAATAAATGTAAACTGTGGATAACTCAAAAATATAAAATTTAAAGTTAAAAATTTAAAATGACAATTAAAATTTAAAATTATTTATTAAAAACATCTTATTTTTTAAAATACTACTATTTCTTCCTTTAATTTAATTTTAAATTCCTTATAAACCTCTTTTTTCACTAATTTAATCAGATTTTTAACGTCATGTGCCGTAGCATTGGAAACATTAACAATAAAATTTGGATGCTTTAAAGAAATCATAGCACCACCATAAGAAATTCCTCTTAAACCGGCTTTTGAAATCAAATAAGCGGCTGGAATTACTGGAAAAGGATCACTTTTAATAACTGAAATAAATCTTTTTTTCAAATTTTTATTTAATTTCTTAACGTCAGTATTTTCAAAAATACTTCCTGCACTTGGATATTCTAATGGATGATGTTTTTGACGATAATCAATATTTCTTTTAATAATCTTCTTTATTGATTTTCTATTTCCATCTTTTAATTTAAGAACTACGTAAGTAATAATTTCTCCTGTTTTGCCAAATGGTTGTTTTTTAAAAATACTTGAACGATAACCAAAACAACAGGCGGATCGGCTTCTTTTTTTAATTCTTGGTTTAGATTTTGAAATATCCAGAATATAAACTTCTACAATCACGTCTTTCATTTCTCCGCCAAAAGCCCCCGCATTACATCTAACTGCGCCGCCAACCGTCCCCGGAATACCGGCAGCCCATTCAAAACCACTCAAGTTTTTAATTATTGAATAATTAAGTAATTGTGTAAGTGGAGTGCCAGCGCCAACCATAAGAGTATTCCCATCTTGTTTAATAAATTTAATATCCGGCTTTATAACCAATCCGTTAAACCCATCATCATCAAATAGAATATTGGTGCCGCCTCCCAAAATAAAAAGCCCCGTACAAGAAGCTTTGTTTCTATACGAGGCAAATCCCCGCCATTTCTTAATCGCCTTTATAATGTCTTCTATATTTTTTGCTTTAAAAAAATATTTTGCCGGTCCGCCAATTTTATAACTACTATATTTACTAAGAGAAATATTACGCTGAAACATTAATATTATTTAGTGTTTTAGTGTTTAAGTTTTTTAGTTTTAAATTTTTACCACCAATGGAGCCGCAAGCGGTAACCTCCAATTCTGTTTGTAATAGATGAGTGCTCACTTTACGGCTCCATATTTATTATGTCAATTTAATTAAAGTTTTGCAAACAAAGTGAAGTAAAACTTTATTATTAAATTGAGCACCCCATTAGATGAGCGTCCCATTAGATGAGTTCACCCCCCCCGTTAGATAAATATCTAATAAAGCAGAGCTCTATCTAACGAGACTATCTAACGGGGTTATTGTTTTGTTACTAAAATTTCTTCGCCCCTGGCTCAAAATTTCAGACAAAGCCAATAAAACAAAAACCGAACACTCAACGAATTGAGTGCTCGGCCAAACGAATTGTGGGCAATCCCCAGTCGATATCATCGCCAAGGATTACTCGATACTCATCTATTATTAGAAGTATAAATCATTAATATAAAAATGTCAACCCCCCCCACATAAATTTTGTATTTTTGTGTGGAGAGTCAACCCCAATCCTATTTTTTATCAAAAACAATAAATTTATAGCCAATAAAATTCCAAAAAAGCGCTGCAATAGCCGCTAACATAGCGCTAAACTGAGCCCACGTTCTTAGAGGTAAATCAGCTAAAGGCGTTATTTGATTTACCAGTATATAATCAATGCCAAGATTAATAAATAAACCAATAAAACTAACTACGATAAACTGAAAAAATTCTTTTCCAACTTTTTCTTTGGTTTTTCTCTTAAAAGTCCAAAATTTGTTCCAAAAATAACTATTAATAACTGCAACTAAAAAAGCTATTCCCTTAAAAAATGATTGCTCCAAACCAGCTGAGATTCCAGTATAAAAAACCAAGAAATTCAAGACGCCCATGTCAATTAAAAAATTCAATCCGCCAACCAAAACGAACTTCCCTATTTGGTGAATTATTGGAATAAACCTGCTTATTAAAAAAGCGCCATATAAACCAGCCACACAAAGCAATGGGAAAACTATTGGCAAATAATTCAAATAGGCGTCTAAACTAACAATTATTGAATTTTCTGAAATAAGATTTTTGCCAATTAGCCACATTAACCAAGCTGCAGCTTCACCGATAATTAAAGCATTAATGATATCGGATTTTTTTATAATAATTTGATTTTGTGTCATTATTGTATTTTTCTTGTTCGCATAATTCGCATACATTCACCCGCCTGCCAACGCCTATTCCTTGATTGATAATCAAAAACATTAATTCATTAAAAAACTGCATCCAGAGTAAAATTAAAAATAAAGACAATGGCGGGCAGTTAGGTTCGCATTATACTCAAGCCGCTTAGACATAATGCTAAAAATACGAACTAATTACCCGCCCGCCATCGACTCCCGCCCGTCTTGCTTCGCAACGCGAAGCGGGCAGGTCGTCGAAGGCGAAGTCAGGCGCGATGCGAATCATACGAAAATTTTTTATAACTTCAAAAACTGAATAATCACGCTCTCAAGATCCGGTTCCTCTTTGCCAAACATATCTGTTCCATGACCGGCGTTTTTATAAATAATCAAATCTTTTTTTATTTCCGCTGATGTTAAATCAAAAAGTTTTTGATTATGTTCGGTATTAAGACCATCATCACGACTGCTGACAAATAAAACTTTCTGTCCGTCCTTTAATTTTATAACCATTGATTCTGTTTTAATTTCTTTATAATTTAATCCGGGCGATAGCAAGATGGCTGTTTTAAATTCATTGTTTTCGCTAATATACTGAAGTGATAAATTAGCTCCGATTGAAGCGCCAATAAAATTAATTTTTTCCGGAGTTGCTCCCCTAATTTTTAAATATTCAACTGCGGTTTCTAAATCCATAATACTTTTTTGATGTTCTTTATTGGAAAAATTAAGAAAACTATCAGGTCCTCCATCAGATTCTCCGTGTCCCCTTAAATCAACTGCCAAGCTTTCATACCCTAAACCCTGTAATTTAATTGCCAAGTCATGCCATGATTCTTTAGTTGATGGCATCATATGAACAAAAATAACCCAAGCAATTGGATTTTCTACTGAATATAAATTAGTAGCGATTTTTATATTATCTTTTGTTGTAAGAAAAAAATTATTCATCTTTTCCAATGTAAATTCTCGCAGATTCTCGCTGGTATTATCTGCGTCTATCTGCGTTTTATCTGCGTCTGTCTGAGTTATATTAGGTATAACAAAGCTTAAACCAGATAAACTAATAATAACCACTAAACCAACTAAAAGAATTATAGCGCTAATAGTATTTTTTTTCAATTTCATAAAAGTGTTCACGAATTAACGAATTTGCGCGAATATACGAATAATTTCATTCTTCCTTAAACTCGCTCCGCCGACTAAAACACCGTCTATTTCTTTGTGTTGTATGAAATCTTTAATATTTTTAGAATCAACCGAACCTCCATATAATACACGAGAATTTAGAATATAGAATTTAGAATATAGGGTTCTTTTAATGAATTTTATTATTTCCAATGCGTCTTGTGAGGTATCAGAATGGCCAGCACCAATTGCCCAAACAGGCTCGTAAGCCACTACCAAATTTTTAATTTTTAATTTCAAATTTTTAATACCTTTTAAATCTTTTTGAAGTTGATTTTTAATAAATATCTCTATGGTTTTTTTGCCTTTTTTACGAATTTTTAAATTCTCTCCAACGCAAAGCACTACTTTTAATCCAGTTTTAAATACGGCTTTAATTTTTTTATTTATAATTTCATCAGTTTCGCCAAAATATTTTCGACGCTCAGAATGACCAATTATTACATATTCCACTCCAAGATTTTTCAACATTTTCGCTGAAATTTCTCCTGTATAAGCACCTCCGCCAGCTGGCGTCCGCCGGCTGGCGGACCAAAAAACATCCTGCGCGCATAATTTAAAATTTAGAATATAGGATTTAGAATTTAAGGATTTTAACAACGGCTCTAAATAAACGAACGGCGGCGCAATAATTATATCTGCGTTAATCTGCCTCTTATCTGCGCAAATCTGCGTCTGAGTAAAAAGCCGTTCTGCTTCCTTGAGCGAACTTGGATTCATTTTCCAATTGAATATTATAATTTTTTTCATACTAAAGATAAGCCAGTTATTGAAATTAATAAAACGATTAAACCGGATATTAAAATACCTGTTCCTATCATTAAAATCGCTTTCCAAATAGGAATTCCAAAAATAAAAGCTGCCACTGTTCCACTCCATGCTCCGGTAAATGGCAAAGGTATGGCAACAAAAAGTATCAATGCCAATCCCTTCCAAATTTCAAAATGATGATTGTGCCGCTTTCTGGTTTTCTCAAAAAGCCATGCAAAAAACTTGTTAAAAAAATAAATTCTATGAGACAAGCGAGCTGAAATATATTTCCAAAAAAATAAAAGCGGTATAATCGGCAAAAAATTTCCAAAAACACTTAAGAAATAAACTTTTGAAGCTGAAAAATCCCAAAGGAAAATAGCCGTTGGAATGGCTCCGCGCAACTCTAAAACTGGCGACGCTGACATTAAAATTGTTAATAATTCACTGCTCATTTTTGTTATCCAACATCCGAATTAATCCGAATTGCTACGAATATAATATTATTCGTATTCATTCGTAGATTAGGATGAATTCGTGGATTGGGATTGTTTTAATATTTTAGCCGCCACGTCCGGATCAATTACCGTAATTTCAATGCCTGTCCCCAATTCAAAGCCAGCAGAAACGCTAATTTTCGGCAAAACCTCAATATGCCAATGATAATGATAATATTTATTTTTATTACGAAGCGGAGATGTATGAATAAAAAAATTATAATCAATATCATTTAAACGTTTTTCGATTAAAATTAAAACTTTCTGTAATGCGTCAACTACCCATTTCAAATTTTCTTTAGTAGCATCTTCAAAAAAAGAAGAATGCTTCTTTGGAAATATTCTTAATTCAAATGGCTCACGGGAAACAAAAGGAATAAAAACAATTGCTCCCTTATTCTCATAGATAATTCGGGAACGGCTTTTCTTTTCCCAGTCAATCATTACGCAATGAACACATTTTTTATAACGCTGAAAATATTGAGCTGAACCTTTAAGCGAATGCTGAACATCAGGCGGCACCACTGGGAGAGTAATTATTTGATAATGAGGGTGATAAATTGAGGCTCCGGCTTTAGGCCCCCAATTATGAAAAATTGAAGTATAAGCCAAACAAGAGTCATTCAAAAACATTTTATATCTATCCTGCATTATCTTAAGAACCATTACTGCTTGATGTTTTGAAAGATGGGCAAAATTTTTATAATGGTCCCTAGTAATTACCAAATCATGATAACCTCTGCCATCTACAACCCAATACGGACCTTTTTGAAATGCGCTGGCACAGACATGAACGCCAACGTTTGAGTTTTTCCAAGGAACAAAAACTGGATATTTATTCTGCACAATCTGAACTTGCCAATTTTTTTTATTTGGATAAGCCAAAATTGGTTCTCCATGAGTTGTTTTTTGCGGATCCTCAAAGGGGCACCCCTTTATTGGCGCTTTTTTTCTTTTCTGTGGTTTTCTAATTAAATCGTGCGGGCGTTTAGCTCGCTGTGGTGAAATAACAATCCAATCGCCGGAAACTATGTCTTTTCTTAATTCTGAATTATGAAGCATGAAATATGAAACATGAAACATGAAACATTTTATAAATATCTTGCTCTATAATTTATGCTTCATGTTCCATGCTTTATGATTTATTTAAGTCTATTATAATAATACCACTCGAAAACATCTTTGGCTATTGGAGTAACGTTTAATCTGTCTTCACGCGCATTTTCAATTAAAACTAAAATTGCTATTTGTTTATCCAATGACGCGCCCATTTTCATTAAAGCTTCAGCGGGCAAATATCCAACAAATAAAGCGTTAATCTTTGTATTGCCTTGTATTTGAGCCGTACCGGTTTTAGCTGCCACACTTATCGGTAAATCGCTTAAAAAATTAGCAGTACCATAAGATTTTTTAACAACATCAATCATTCCTTTTTGAACTTCTTTAATATGCTCAGCAAACTCGGTATAATTTTTAAGAACGTATGGCTGAATCTTTTCAATCACGCCGTCTTCGGAAATAACTTTTTTTACAATAAACGGACGAAAAATTTTCCCATTATTGGCAATCATAGCAATATAATTTATTAATTGAAGTGGTGTAACTAAAAGGTCTCCTTGGCCAATACTGACATTATAAGTATCGCCCACTCGCCAAATCTCTCCCGTTCTTTGCTCTTTTTCTTCTGGATCAGGCAAAAAACCCTGATTTTCTCCCGGTAAATCAATCCCGGTTTTCTCGCCAAAACCAAACTTTTCCCAATATTCTTTTAATTTTTCGATACCAATGCCCCTAAATTCATTATTTGGCAAACCTCCGCCAATAGTATAAAAATAAACATTACTGGAACGAGCAATAGCTGAATATAAATTTACCCAACCATGCGCTTTCCAATCAAGAAAACGGCTTGGTTGTTCTGGATGATAAGGATTCGGAATTTCCAAAAATCCAGGAGAGAAAATTGTCTGAGTTGGAGTAATAACATCTTCTTCTAATGCTGCCAAAGCAACTAATGGTTTAATAGTTGAACCCGGAGCATAAACTCCGCTAATAGCTCTATTAAAAAATGGTTTATTTGGGTCAGAAAGAAACTCGCTTAAATCGTTATTAGCATCAAAACTTGGCAAACTAACTAACGCCAAAATTTCTCCATTTTGAGGATTAAGAGCAATTCCTACACCAGACCAGCGGCCCAAAACAGATAAACCCTGTTTTAAGCGTTGGTAAAAATATGATTGGAATTCAGCATCAATTGTTAAATAAAGATTAACCCCAGCAATCGGTTCAGTTAAAAGTTTTTCATCAATAATTTTTCCTTTAGCGTCTCGGAAACTTGCTCTTTGTCCATCTTTACCGCGTAATTCCTTGTCATAATAACTTTCTAATCCAACTTTTCCAAGAATATCGTTTATTGAAAATTCCGGATTATTATATAAATCATTCTTACTGACAATCCCAGTATAACCAAGAAAATGAGCATTAATTTTTGGATTATAATATTGACGCTCAAAATTTTCTTCAATTCTAATAGATTTAAGATTTAAATTTTTTAATTTAATTACCTGCTCAATTGTTAAATTTTTAGCTAAAGTAATAGAATTCTGTTTTTCTAAATTAACTTCCCTAATTAAACTGTCTATTTTCCCCAGAGGCAATCCAATAATATCATTAAGAATTTTTAGAGTTTGCTCCCGCTCTTTCTGACTTTTTAACAATTCAACAACCATTAAACTTAGTCGAAAAACCGGTAAATTCTCGACAAAAGGCTTATTAAATCGGTCAAAAATTATCCCACGTTCAGCTCGAAGAGGAATTATCTGATTAGTATTAATTTGAGCTCGGCTCTTATAAAAATCTCCTTGCCAAACTCCTAGGTAAAAAACCCTAACAATGACAATAACGATGACGATAATAATTGCCAAACCAACTAATTTAAAAGCCCTCCTAGAAAGCGGTAATTCAAGCACATCTAAATCCTGCGCTAAATCATCAAGCACGGCTTCTTCTAAAAATAATTCTTTTTTCTTCATTATTAAATATTATAAATTTCCGAAATCTATAAATTATTGGAGTCGGACTCCAATAATGTGATGTAAAACTATAAAAATAAGAAATCCGATAATTATATTATAAACCAACTCTTTCAAGAAAATAATTGAAATAATTAAGCCTGGGGCTGAAAAAATATAAAAGAATACAGTAGCAACAATAATTAAAAAAAGTATATTTATTATTAAATGCCAGGGAAGATATTTCCTAATTACAATTGCGGTAAAAGTAATTAAAGAAAAGATTAAAATCTCTCCGCTAAATCCAGGGCTAAATTTTAAAATTAAAGCCGATAAAATCACCAATAAAAAAACTTCCCAAATATTCGCAATAAAAAAAGCAACGATAATAATCGCCACCAAAGCCAAATTTGGCTTAACGCTAAAAATAGCAAAATTAATTGTCTGAAGAAAAGTGAGACAAACAACGGTAAAAAAAAGAATTGAAATTTTCTTAAACATTAATTATTAATAATTAGAAATTCTTATATAAACCTCTTTTAAATCATTAATACTGTAAGGTATTTTTAAGTTCGCTTCCTTAAAAACATCTCCGTTACCTTGCTGAATATCGGCGATTTCACCAATTTTCATACCGTAAAGAAAATCCGAACCAGCCGAATAAACCACATCGCCAACCTGTAGAGGCATATTTTTCTCAAAAAGAATGATTTTCGGCTCAATACCGCCTACCAAAAGTCCGTCAATTTGATCTTTGCCAATCCTAATTGACAATTGCCACTGAGGGTCAAATATTGTTTGAACAATACTTTTATTTTCAAATACTTCAATAATTTGACCAAGTAAAATATTTTCGCCTACAGTCACATTCATTCCATTTTCTATCCCACGGCTCTTTCCAACATTTAAAGTAAGTACATTATTAACATTAAACGGATAAGTGGAAAAAACTTTGGCCGGCAAATATTCTTCGTTAGATACTTGATACTTGATACTTGATACTTGATACTTGTCTATTTCCGCTTTTAAGCTCTCAACTCTCTGTTTTAACAACAAATTTTCCTGATAGATATCTATTCTAGTAAAAAAAGACCGAATAAGATCAATCGGTTTATTAATAAAATCTTTTTTAATAAAAAAATCCGTGAAGAAAACGATAAAAATTAAAGCAACTATTAAGCCAATTAAAATGCCTTTGCGCATGCCAATGTTGTTTAAATTTATGAATGAAGCTCAATGCTGAACGAAATAAATTTAATTACAACATTGAGCACCCCATTAGATGAGCGCTTTAGCGCTCTATCTAACGGGGTAAAGGTTTGGTATATAAATTTTCTGCGACTTCGTCTTGAAAATTTATACCAAGCCCTTTAAATATTTATATCTATTGGTTTCAAAGCAGTTGTAAAAATTTGATGATATTCAGAAATATTTTCAGCAGCAATACCAGTTCCCCTAACCACGCAAGTTAACGGGTCATCAACAACAGTTGCCGCAACAGAAATCTCTTTCTCAATTAATTGATCAATTCCCCTCAGTAAACTGCCTCCTCCACATAAATAAATGCCTCTTTTTAAAATATCGCCAGTTAATTCCGGCGGCGCAATCTCAATTGTCTCTTTTATCGCTTCAATTATTAAACCCACGGAACGATTAATTGCTGACCTTATTTGGCTGCCTTTAACCGTTATTTCCCGAGGAAGTCCGGTGGCCATATCGCGACCACGAATTGTTAATTCTAATTTTTCGTCAATAGGAGTTGCTGAACCAATAGTAGTTTTTAATTCTTCGGCAGTCGGCTCGCCAATAGCCAACTTAAATTCATCACGAATAAATTTAATAATATCATCATTAAACTTATCGCCGGCAATCTTTAAGCTTTTTGACGTCACCGTGCCTCCCATTGAAATAATAGCAATATCAGTAGTTCCACCGCCAATATCAATAATCATATTAGCTGTTGGTTCATTAATCGGCAATCTAGCTCCAATAGCCGCCGCTACCGGCTCTTCAATTAAATACGCTTTAGCCGCTCCAGCTGTTACCACCGCGTCTTCAACTGATTTTCTTTCTACTTCAGTTAAATTACTTGGTATGCCAATAACAGAACGATAATAATTAAAGATTCTATTGCTGGTTATTTTTTTAAAAAAATGCCTAAGCATTTCGTGAGTCATATCAAAATCAGAAATTACGCCGTTAATTAAAGGCCTAATTACTGTTATGTGGGCAGGAGTCCGACCCAACATTTTCTTTGCTTCTTCGCCAATTGCCAAAACTTTTCCTGTTTTATTATTAACCGCGGCAATTGACGGCTCATTGACAACAATCCCCTCACCCTTAAGATAAACCAATGAATTGGCCGTACCTAAATCTATACCAATGTCTTTTGTTATATAATCCCAAATCATAGAAGTTGTAATGTTTTATTTGTTGTAGTTGCTGTAGTTGAAACAATACAACATTATAACATTGCATCGTTTATAACATTTTTATTAACTCTTTTTCATTAATTAATTTTATATCTTTCTGGCATCGTTTCTTTATCTCAATCTTATCCCCTGTTTTCTCGCTGATTACGGCTCTGTATGGAATACCGATTAAATCCGCCTCAGTAAATTTCTCGCCAGCACTGGAATCATCTCTGTCATCATATAGTACCTCTATTCCTTGTTTTTTCAAGCTATTGTAAACCTTTTCTGATTTCTTGTTTTTTCCCAAGCTTAGCAAATGAACCTGAAATGGAGCTATGTTTTTCGGCCAAATAATACCGTTTTCATCATGATGAACTTCTATTATAGCGCCCATTACGCGCGCAGGACCAATTCCGTAGCATCCCATAATAATGTCTTTATCTAAACCATCTTTATCTGTAAATTTTAACTCAAAAGAATCCGAAAATTTTGTTTTTAATTTAAAAATATTACCTACTTCAATCGCTTTTTTCTCAATTAAATCCTTGTTGCCGCATTCTGGACAAGAATTCTGATTATCAATAATTTCACTATTTACCGCAATTTTACATTTTTCGCAAAGAAAAATTTTATCTTCTCCAGCTTCAGTTATCGTCTGAAATTCATGAGAATACTTTGAAAAACTGCCGCCAGAGGCAAATGTAATGAATGTTTCTCTGCCAATTCCGCAGGCATCAAAAATGTTTTTATAATGAACCTTCATTTCATCATAATAATCCTCCATATCCTTCTCATTGGAATGAAAAGAATATAAATCCTTCATTATAAACTCTCTGGTTCTTAATAATCCGGATTTAGCGCGAGGTTCATCCCTAAATTTATTTTGAATCTGAAACACATATTTTGGCAAATCATTATAAGAAATAATAAATTTTTTCATCAAAGGCGTAATAACTTCTTCATGAGTGGAGCCAAGCGCAAAATCTTTCCCGCTTTTATCTTTTAATTTATATAAATCATCCATCATTTCCCACCTTCCCGTAGATTCCCAAATACGTTTAGGATGAAGCGTAGGCATCAAAATTTCTTGCCCTCCAGCTTTTATCATTTCATCTCGTATAATATTTTCAATCTTTTTTAAAACAATAAGACCAAGGGGTAAAAAGGTATAGACCCCGGCCATTAACTTATCTACAAAACCGCCCCTAATAAGAAGTTTGGCGTTAATTGCTTCTTCGTCTTTTGGAGCTTCTTTTTGTGTTTTAGTAAAGAGTTGAGACTGAAACATTATTTATATTGTAGCCAAAAAAACCCTCTTAGTCAAAAAATCCTTAATAAATAAACGGCTCACACGCCGTGTGAGCCGTTTATTTATTAAATCCCAGAATTAACTCTTTTTCATTAATTTAGGGATTTAAACCGGGATTTTGGTTTATAAAAAAACAGGCACTTCCACGCGTGGGAGTACTTGCGACTTCTATTTTAAATGAATCAAAATTTATTCAACTGTCATTTTCATTGTAACATCTGCCGGAATTAAGCCCATTTTTGTATAAAAACTAATAGCCCCCTTATTTTTGTATGAAACATTTGTCTTGATAATTTTTAAACCCTTTGACTTAACCCAGTTTTTAAATTTTTTAACTAATTTTTCGCCAATACTTCTCCCTCTATATTTATCATCCACAAACATATACTCTAAATCGGCATATTTTAATTCAGCCCTGCCAGTTTCTTCTTCTAATATCCTACCAATCAAATAACCCACTATTTGATTATCAATCATAAATACAAAGCCACAACTACTTTTCTTTGAAGTAATTCTTTCTTGAATTTCCTTTTTTCCTTCTTCGCTAAAACTCCAGTTGGAATCCAAATTATCACTATATCCCTCACTAATTTCATGCACAAAAAGTTTTTTAGTTAAAGCTTGAATATCTGCCACATCATCTAACGTAGCTTCTCTTATTTCAGAGCTAATTTTAAAAATATCGTTTTTATCGTCAAAATTATTTATCATATTTTTCCTCTTTTTCAATTCCATAAATTTACTTTTCTAATTTCTAATTATATTTTTTCCATTTGCCTTCAGAAATTATTTTTTCTTTGCCGTCTTTTATTGCTATTGCTGTATTGTCGTCTATAGCATAAATAGGATAATTTAACTTTTTTGAAATCTCTAGAATATCCTCATCTTTTTTATTTGAAAATAACGATGATAGATAGTGAGGTACAACTCTTATAAAAGGAACATAATTCAATCCTGATAAATCCGTTAATTCACCTTTTTCTTCTTCCGGAAAAATATCTTCGCTATACGAAACATCTGGCCCAGAAATTATACTCCCCGCGCTAATACCAATGTATAACCGCGTTTCTAATAATTCTTTTAATTCATCAACAAGTCCTGACTTGCGAACCCAATTAAGCAGATGATATGTATTACCGCCGCCAAAACAAATAACGTCAGATAATTTAAGTTTTGGAAGCCATTCATCTTTTTTAAGATTTTCTATATCAACCATTACAACTTCTTTTACTCCCGCCTTTCTGAAATTTTCAATATCTTCTTCCATCCAGCTTTTATCCTCTTCCATATTCGCCGCAGTTGGAATAAAAGCAACGATACATTCAGAAAGCTTTTTTGGCGCAAGCTCTGAAAAAACCGTTTTTATAGCTTCGTTCGTTATCCCCGCTGATGTGAGTAATAAATTCATAAATTTATTTATAATGAGTTTATCGAACTATTTGTCTAATTTTTTGTTGGGTGATTATTTCAATAGAAAAACAATCATTTCCTCGACTTTTTGATTGTCCACAGTTGACAAAACTTGACGATAGATTATAGTAATAATGTCTTTCGGTTCTGGCATAGAACCGTAAGGGTTATACATCCTAGGGACACCCTCTTAGTTGAGGGTGTTTTTATTTTATACGATATTTTAAATCTTTACCCCAAAATTCATCTATGTTTTTCAAATCAAAATAACCGCTTCCTCCTGTTTTTAATTCATGAGAAATATTATCTTTTGATGAAAAAATATAAACTTTCTTACCGCTATTTTTTAAATAATTTACCAACGCCAAAAAATCAGCATCGCCGCTAAATAAAACAGCTACGTCGTATTTATTTATATTATGAATGGCATCAATTGTCAGTTCTACATCCATATTTCCTTTTTCTATAACCGATTCTCTATTTTCGCTAATAATAGAGATTCTTTTCAATTCTTTTTTTCTCACGGTAAAACCAAGCCCCTTTTTAAGATATGTGTAAAATTTATGTTTCTCATCTATACTATAATCTCTTGTACCGTCTTTCGGATAAGCATCATAATAAAAAATTTCAACTTTATTAGCATTTAATTCGTTTTTAAAATAATTTTTAAGCTTTTTATATTCAATAAATTTCTTTACCGACTTTACGGCATTCCAAACATTAGATGCGTCTATAAATACATAAATGCTCCTGTTTTTTACTTCTTTTATTTTTTTATTAAACATATTTAATTTCACAAAAAAACCGCGGAAAAATTCCCCGGCTTGTTAAAATTCACAATAAATTTTTTAAAGTCAGGGCCACGCCCCGTTCTTTATTATTTAATTACTATAAGTATAGCATATTTTAACCAGTACCTCAATCTCAAAAATCACATAAAATAAAAAAGGGCTGGTAATTAACCAAGCCCTTATATTTTATAAAATTCTTTTACTGAAGTTACTACAACTCTCCATGCTCAAAACTAGTACAAGCATTGACTGCCAACTCGTGATCTTGAGAACGTCCACTCTCTATTTCTCTTTTAGATTTTCTACCGCTGACCCCGATTGCTCCTACAAAGCTGTTGTTCTTTAATATTACTACACCTCCAGCAAAACATGTAAAATTAACATCTGTAAAGTCTCTGCCATCAAATGCCGGAAATTTCTCTTTTTTTATTTCCCAGTAAAGCGTGTCTCTTCTGCCGGCAATCGCAGTTTTTGCCTTATTTACGGCAATCTGACGGCTAGCTGGCATAACGTCATCCATCGCGGCAAAAGCAGTAAGCTCTCCGTCAACACCCACCACGGCAATAGATACAGGAGCACCATTATCATGTGTTGCTTCGTTGTTAATGTGATGAATTATTTGCTGTGCTTCGTCCAAAGTTAAAGTTTTTAATGTACGCATTACACAACCTCCTTTCTGTTAAATTTTTATAAAACATTACTTATTCAATTATTCAAACAACTAAAAATAGAATAACATAACCCAGCTATCCTGTCAATAAGAATTCTAAAAAAATCTGGAAATGTCTTTTATGGTTATTAAAAGCATCAAAAGCAATAATAAAGCCATTCCGCCGGCGTTAGCGAATCTTTCAAATTTTGGATTAAGCGGTGAACCCTTAATTTTTTCAATTGCCAAAAACAGCAAACGCCCTCCGTCTAAAGCCGGAAAAGGAATTATATTAATAACCGCCAAATTTAAAGAAATTAAAGCCAGAAGCTGAAGCAAATAAATAAATCCCAAACTACCTGCTTGCGCGGTAATCTTTACGATTCCCACAGGTCCGGCAACGGACTCCATAGTCGCCTCGCCAACAACGGCTGATTTAATCAAGCCGAAGATAGCTACGGCAATACTTTCAATAATTCCAATTGAAGATTTAAATCCTTCATAAAAACTGCTAAACAGACCCATTTTAGGCGAACCTCCTTCAACTAAAGCAACACCCAAAGCGCCTTGTCCTTTTGGAGGGTTTATTCTCGGCACCGCTTGAACACTAAACACCTTGCCTAGACGCTCAATTTCCAAACCAATTTCCTTCCCTTTATTATCATTAACATATTCAATAAATTCATCTAATTTTAAAAAATTAGTTATTTTATCTCCAACTATTAAACCAATCTCGGCAGCGGGGCTATCAGGAACAACTTCTGTAATAAATATCGCCTGAGGAAGACCAACGAAAAAAACAATAGAAATTATAAACCAACCAAGAACAAAATTCATCAAAACGCCTGCGGAAAGAATTAATCCGCGCTGCCACATAGGAAGAAATTTAAAATTTCTTTTTCCACGTCCTGAATCTACAGATGAATCTGAATTTTCCGAATCTATCCCATCTTCTCCGAATATTTTTACAAACCCACCGATAGGCAGAGCATTTATACTATAAATTGTGTCCCCTATCTTTTTGCTCCAAATCCGTGGCGGCAAACCAAAACCAAATTCTTCAACCAATAAACCAAATTTTTTAGCCGCCAAAAAATGCCCCAATTCATGGACTAAAATCAAAATTGAAAGAAAAATTATTACCGATATAATTCCTATAAGCATATTTTTCTAATCTTCTATCTCCTTAACCTTGTTTCCTAATGCCGTCTCAATTTCCTTATTTTTTTCATCAACTAATTTCTGAACCTTTTCTTTTAATCTAAACTTGTCATCTTTATTGATTTCATCTTGCTCGAGCTGATGATTAATTTTTTTATTGGTTTCGTCACGAGAAGAGCGAATTTTTATTTTCGTTTCCTCGGCTTCTTTTTTTACTACTTTAACCAATTCTAACCTGCGCTCTTGTGATAAAGGCGGCAAATTTATCCTTATTAAATTACCCTCAATATTGGCGCTAATATTTAGATTTGACGACTCAATCGCCTTAACAATATTAGCAAGACATTGTTTATCCCATACAGATATCTGAATTTCCCTTGGTGGAATAACGCTGATCGAACCTAATTGCTTAATAGATAATTTCTGCTCAAGATAATCAACTGAAATATCTTCTATTAATTTTGGTGTCGGCCGACCGCCACGAATTCCAGAAAGCTGCTCCATAAAATATTCTATGGCCTTATTCATATGAAATTCTAAATCTTTTATAATATCCATGTATGATAAATTTTTAATTATTAATCTTGAATTTTGAATGAATTTCTAATTCTTTAATTTTTAAACATTAGAACATTAAAAATTGATTAGAAATTAGTAATTAGAAATTAGAAATTAGAAATTAGAAATTAGAAATTTAATGCCTTGTTCCTATAATAATTTTATCATTATTTAATATTATTATTGACACCTCTCTTTTGCCTATTTGCGGATCTAAAATCTTCCAATTAGAGCCAGAATCACAACTACTGTAAATTTTACTGTCTGAAGCCACATAAATTTTTCCTTTATTATCAATGTCTAGCGCGCTTGTCATTGATTTTTCCAATGGAATTGACTTAAATGCTTTCCAGCTATTACCAAAATCATAAGAACAAATTAAGCCAGACTGAGTAGCGGCATAAATTGTTGAATTATTCAATAAATCAACAAAAAACATTTTAATCTTGTTGGTTCCCTTGTATCTATCTAAATATTTTTGACGAATAAAATTTTTACCTCCATCCTGACTTACTAAAAAACCGCCCGATTTTAAAGCAACATAAATCAATTGTCCATTCCTTTTAACGTCTAAATCAATAATTAGTGAACTTAAATTATTTAAAACTCGAAATTCTTTCTTGTTTATAGAATAAGCTAAAATTCTGCCGTCTGATAAGCCGAGATACAAAAAACCATTTAAAATATCAAAGTCATAAATCGCCTCATTATTAATTTCAAAAATCTTTTCCAATGAGAAAAAATTGTCAAAAGTTCTATAAATCATCCCTTTTCCATTCTTAAAAACAGAAACAAATATTTCGCTTTTTTCATCCGAGTTTACGCCCGTTAAAATCTTATAAACTTTTGCGGAATATATTTTCTTCTCTAAATCAGAAAAAGCGTACCAATCCGACCCGTTGTTACGGCTAATGAATAATCCCTTGTCAGAGCCGGCAAAAAGCAAATTAGAATCAATCGCTGAAACTTTAATATCAAAAATATCCACGGGTTTATTAAAATAAAAAGCTGCGGATTGAAAATTTTCTTTATCTTCAGAAATGGTAATTATTCCCTCTTGATAATTATCATTAGAAAAATCTAAAACTGAAAAAGTTGAAGCTAAAGAGTTCTTAGAAAAATTAATATCTGGGAGAAAATTAAATAACATATATATTAATCCTCCCCAAATCAATATTATAGCTATGGCATCACCTGTTTTGTTCATTTAATATAAAGCACTTATTTGTAATTTCTTATTAACATTAAACTGTTTTATTAAAGTTAATCTTTTAAAAATTTCTTGAAGCCCGTTAAGATTCTTAATTCGGTCCTTGCAAAGCTCAATAATTAAAAACTCAAAAAATTTATCTATTATATAATCGTCAAATTTATCTTCTTTACCCCCTACATGCGTATATGTAGAAGATTTGTTAATGAATTTTTCTTTAATAAAACGCCTTCTCACTCTTAAATTATCAATGCGCAGGAATTCTTTGGCCATTTTTCTAATATTTCCCAGATTTTTATTTTCAAACAAATCAATTGCGCGTCCGGGTCGACCAAAAGATTCAACTATTATTTTCTTTGCTTTATCTTGATTAATTTTATATTTCTTTATTAAAAATTTCTCTATCTCACCAGATGAAACTCTTGAAAAATAAATTTTCTGAAAACGAGAAAGAATTGTAGAAGAAAGATTGTCATAATTATCAGCAATAAAAATAATTAAAGATTGAACAGGCGGTTCTTCTAAAATTTTCAAAACAGCGTTTTGAGCCTCGTTAGTTAAATTCTCCGCATCTCTAATAATTGCTATTCGCCATTTTGAAATTACCGGCTTTTGATACAAAAAACGCTTTAACGAACGAACAGCGTCAATTCCAATTGTGCCATCAACCGGAGAAATAAAAAATGTTTCATTTAAAAAGGAAATTGGCAGTTCAAATAATTTATTCTCTAAAAAATTAGCTAAATGCTGAGAAAAAAGAAATTTTCCTACTTGCGGTTCGCCAAAAAATAAATAAGCGTGAGATAATCGCTCTTTGTTTGCTAATTTTTTGAAATCTTCAATTAAATCTTCGTGACCAATCATACTTACGTTGAATAAATATAAAATGTAAATATCAAAATGGAAAATGACAGTGTAAAATTTCAAAATGGATTAGAACGAACGGAAACAATTTTAACATTTTGATTTGTCATTTTGATTTTTGATTTTTACATTTTGAATTATCTTTTATTAAGTAACGTTCTCTTATAAACATCCAAATGGTTTAAAATTAATCCAGTACCATTAGCAACGCAAAAAAGCGGATTTTCAGCTATATAAGCAGGCACCCCCAATATTCTTTTAAAAAATTCATCAATATGACGTAATTGAGCTCCGCCACCAGAAATAATAATTCCTTTTGACATAACATCTGCAACTAATTCTGGCGGTGTTTCATTAAACACATTCTGAACTGAAGCAGCCATGTCCATTAAATGAGGATTGAGCGCCTCGGCAACTTCATTTGAGCTAATCGTTATATCTTTCGGTAAACCGCCAACTAAATCCCTTCCTCTCACTTGGAAATTTAATTTTATTCTAGTCGGCAAAGCAGAGCCAGCTTCAATTTTTATCAATTCCGCGGTCCGTTCGCCGATCGAAAGAGAATATTTCTTTTTAATATAATCAATAATTGCCTGGTCAAATTTATTGCCGGCAACTCTTAAGCTTGTCCAAGAAACAATGCCACCCAAAGAAATTACCGCTGTTTCAAATGTTCCGCCGCCGATATTAATAATCATATTTCCAGAATGGGAATTAATTGAAATACCAGCACCCAAAGCGGCTAAAATCGGCTCTCTTACCACATAAGTTTTCTTTGCTCCGGCTTCACTAGCAGCATTATCTACGGCACGGCGTTCTGTTTGTGTAATACCAGCTGGAACAGAAATAACCACATCTGGCTTAAAAAGATTGAATTGACCAATTGCTTTGCTTATAAAATACTTAAGCATTGCCTTAGTAATATAATAATCAGCAATAACGCCATCTTTTAGTGGTTGATAAGCAACTATATCAGCTGGAGTTCTGCCAATCATATCCTTTGCTTCTTTACCAACTGCTAAAACTGTATTGTCCGGAACATTTAAGGAAACAATTGTTGGTTCATTAATAATAAAACCGCGTCCCGGTATAAAAACGACCGTGTTAGCAGTTCCTAAATCTATACCTATTTTACGAGTAAACATATATAAATTTATAAAATTCCAAATTACAAATCCCAAATTACAAATAAATTCCAATGACCGAAATCTCAATGACCGAAACGCGTTTTGAATTTAGAATTTGGTGCTTATTTGAAATTTGATGCTTGAAATTTGAAATTTAGTTAGATATTAAACATTAATCATTTTTTAACTATATCTGCCCCTAACTCTCTCAATCTCCCGCATAAATCCTCGTATCCTCTCTCAATGGCATAAGTATTTTTAAGAATTGACTTTCCTTTTGCTGCCAGCATAGCCACTAAAATAATGGCTGAAGGACGAAGCGCCGGTGGACACATAATTTCTGCTCCTTTCAATTTAGTTGGGCCATCTATAAAAACTCTATGAGAATCAGCGAGCTTTATATTTGCTCCTAGACGATTCAACTCAGTGTAATAAATAGCCCGATTTTCATAAACCCAGTCGTGAATCAATGTCTGCCCCTTCGCTTGAGTAGCAATAGGAACAAAAAAAGGCAGATTATCTATATTTAGACCTGGAAATGGCCTTCCATAAAGCTTTTCAATTGGAGCTGTTAAATTGGACGAAAAAGTCCCAATATCAACCAACCTACTATGCCCATTTCTTGCTTTATATCTCCTTAGTATCTTAAACCTAAAGCACATTTTTTTCAACTTCAGAAGCTCAATTTCCAAAAATTCTATAGGGCACCTTTTTATTATAATTGATGAATTAGTAACAGCTGCCACAGCAATAAAAAGCATGGATTCAATCGGATCTTCAGTTAAATAATACTTAATTTCCTTAGATAGCTTTCTTTTACCTAAAATTATTAGAGTAGTTGTTCCAATGCCGTCAATTCGCACTCCTAATTTTTTTAAAAAATAACACAAATCCTGAACTTGATAATTTGATGAAGCAAATTTTATAACAGTTCTTCCAGGCACTAATGAGGCGGTTAAAATCGTATTTATAGTAGCAGTGTCCCCTGATTCATACATTACAATTTCATCGGCAGAATGAAGTTTTTTACAACTTATATTTAATTTATTACAGAATATATTTATTTTAATTCCAAAATTCTCCAAGGCGTAAATGTGCGGCATTATTGTTCTTTTTCCAAGTTTACACCCGCCAGACATAGGCAAACTAAAAGAATGAAATTTATGCGCTAAAACGCCTATAAGCAATACAATACTACGTGTTTTAATAGCAGCTTTTACGTTTATTTTATTAAGATTAAATTTTTTAGGTCTTGCCTGGAGGGCTCTGGCCGAGGGCGGAATTATATCAAAAGCTTTTCCTTTCCACTTCGTCTTAACGCCAATGCTCTCCATAACCTCTATTATTCTATAAACCTCTTCAATCTTAGGAAGATTGAGTATGGTGGTCTTTTTTGTATTTATAAGCGAAGCAATAAGAATAGCCACTGCTGAATTCTTTGATGGATTAATCACCGCTGTTCCTCTTAGCTTTTTCCCACCGTTGATAATATAATTATTCATCTTATCTTAAATTTACTATTTTAAGCTATATTTTACAAATCAATTGACATTTATGATAGAAAATGCTAATCTTTGTTTAGATTTAATGAGGTTTAATTTAGTAAAAATAACCTTTTAAAAATTTAATAGGAGATATAACATGCCTAATCTGCTTGATAAAAAAAATGTTTGCCCATTATCAAATTCTTGCCCTGTGTATTTCGCAAAGGAGCATGCCGATGACTATCCCAATTTTTTTATTAACCCATGCTGGGAAATGAAAAGTTGTATATGCTCCATCCGCAAAACCGAAGGATGCAAAAAGTGTGCTAGAAAGACTAACGATAATCCTCTGTGTTAATCTGTAATACTAAAAAGGCCGATAATTTAATTTATCGGCCTTATTTTTTACATCAACCTCCCCCACCTCCTGCTATTGATAATAAGCTTTTTGGGTTTATAATAAACTAAAAATACAAAAATCTTTTCGCAGTGAGTAAATATACTAATAAATCTTTTCGTAAATGAATCACGAATAAATCTTTTCGTAGCCAGTATGTTGAGAGAGATAGTAATAAATTACCGAAACGAACAAGAGGAAAGCCGGAACTGACCGAGGGGAATTCCGGAAGGATTCCCGAAGTGAGCGAGGATAATTTATCTAGCGCAAAGACCGCTGGCGAGAAAAGATTTATGAATGAGAAAGATTTATGAGTTTACGAACAAGAAAAGATTTTCTATTAGCATGACTCTTAAAACTCGCCGCTTATTATTTTATAGCTTACTTCTTATTTTTATACTGGCTGGCACCGGGGCTATTTTGTATTCTAGTGGATGGCGATTTAATCCTGGAAGTTTTCACCTTAAAAAAACTGGAGCGATTTACATTGAAACAGAACCAAAAGACGCTCTTATACAAATAGATAATATATACTTTAAAAATCGTACTGGGTTAATTCAAAAAGGCACCTTAATTCCAAATCTTCCGCCAGAACTCTATGAAATTAAACTCAAAAAAGACGGCTATTTCCCTTACTATAAAAATCTTCTTATTGAATCATCTATGGTAAATGAATTAATAAACGTAATTTTAATACCGCAAGAAATCAAAAAATTGCCCTTGGATAATTCAAAGAAAGTCAAAGGTAATAAATTTATCGCTTTGAGCAAAGACGGCAACAAAATAATTCTTAAAGATAAAGAAACGCACTACCTTTACGATTTAAACAATTTATCAACAGCTCTTAACGTTAACGCTGTTTTTTCTACTTTAAGCCAACTCTATGCGCTTGCTCCTGAAATATACAGTATCGTTTTTCATCCTTTTGAGCCAAATAAACTTATTATTGAAGATGAAAACGGCCTGCAAATTTTAGATACCAACCGTTTAACATTAGACACTGTTATTAATAAAAAGTTAATGGATTCAACAAACTCACCACTTACTGCCTGGACTGTTGGAAATTCCAGTATTTATTACGCAGCAGGAACTAGTAATCAGGAACTAGAAACTAGGAATTACACACTCTTCTCTTATAATTTAATCCTTAAAACAGAAGATGTCCTTAACCAAGAACCTTTGGCAATTGAAAAAGATGCTGAAATTATAAAAATTAAGGCTGATAATTCTGGAAATAGAATTGCTATTCTCGATAATTTTAATGATATTTATATCTTCAATCTCTCTAATCAAAAATTAAACCAAATAGCCCATTCAGCCAAAACTTTTTCCTTTTCTCCTGATGATAAAAAAATCGCGTTTCTTGATAAAGACGGTAAAATTAATATTTATTTTTTTGAAGATTGGCGACAAGGAGTAAATAAAAAAACCGGCGATATTATCCGATTAGACCTAAATAATAAAACAGAAATTAAAGAAATTATTTGGTACCAAGATTCAAGCCATATTTTCGTTAATTACAACAGTCGACTTGATTTTATTGAAATTGATGATCGTTTACCTTTAAATCAATATATTATTGCTGATGAATCATTGCCGTTTTTCTACGACAACAAAAATGATTTAATTTACTTTATCCAGAATAACTCCTTATTAATTTCTTCTTTAAAATAATTATTGTCGCAACAAATCCGCCAAGAAAGCCAAGAAATAAATCTGTCATTGTATCAGACATGCCTTGCTGAGCAACCCAAGGATATCCCTTAACAGAAATAAAAACATCATAAAAGAATTCAAAAAATTCCCATAAAACAGCTATCAAAGCCACAAAACCTAAAGATAAAACAATAATTGTTAAATTCTTAATTATTGAATTGTTAATTGTTAAATTATTCGGCAAAAAATTCAATTTTGAGTTTAAGTTAAAAAATAGCGAAGCTACCCAAAAACCGCCCAAAAAATGCATCACTATATCAAACCACCAAAAAGTCCAGTACCAAAAATTAATTATAGCAACAGTGTGAAGAAAAAAAATTAATATTAAAAGAATAATAACAAATCTATTAGAAGTCATAAGATAAAATTTCTAATTTCTAATTTTCAACTATCGCTTCTTCCATTGAGGTGCGCGTCTTGCCTTTTTCAATCCTGGCTTTTTACGTTCTACCATTCGAGAATCACGAGTAAGATAACCTGCTTTACGTAATCTTTTTTTAAATTCGGGATTAAATTTAACTAACGCTCGACTGATACCATGACGTATAGCGCCAGCTTGAGCCGACAAACCACTGCCTTTTACTTTTACACTAACTCCTAACTTATCTGAGATTTTCATTTTTTCCAAAGGCGAAAATGCATTTTTTTGAAAACGCAAAACGGGAAAATATTTATCTAATTTCTTTTCATTGATTATAAATTCTGAATTTTTAGTATAAAGCCGCACTCGAGCTGTGGCTGTTTTCATACGGCCAACTGCCTCAAAATAACGCTCCCTTTTCTCTGGAACTGATGTCTTTTTTGATTTTGCTGTTTTTTTAACTTTAGTAATTTTCTTAACCATACAATATTTAAAAAATTTCTAATTTCTAATTTCTAATCAATTTCTAATGTTTAAATTTCTAATGACTAATTTTAAATATTGGGCATTGGACATTTAGATTTTTATTAGACATTAGATATTAGTAATTAGTAATTAGTAATTAGTAATTAGTAATTAGTAATTAGTCATTCAATTACCAATTTCTTAATCCTTTTCGCTTGTAATTTATTCTTCGGAAGCATTCCCATCACTGCCCGACGTAAAACTTCAGCTGGACCATTCTTCTCCCAAATCTGCTGAAGAGTTTGTTTTTTTAAATGTCCAATCTGAGTAGTATGATGATAATAAACTTTATCCTTAAATTTTTTGCCACTTATCTCTATTTTATCAATATTTTTTATAATAACTTGATTATCTCCCTCAAGACGTGGTTCGTATTTTGGGCTATCTTTTCCTTGCAAAATCAAAGCTATTTTTGAAGCTAGTCTTCCTAATTTCTTATTTTTAGCGTCAATAGTTATGTTTTTCATATAAATTTTATCATAGCCATTTTTGCTCCATCATTTTTTCTTATTCTACTTGATTTAATAATTCTTAAATACCCACCTTTACGCTCATTATAACGTGGAGTAATTTCATAATACAGCTTTTCTGCTGCTCTTTTTGATAAACGAGCTAATAAAATTCTTAAAGCAGCCAAACTTTGTTTTTTAGCTATAGTTATTAATTTTTCTACTCTTGGTCGAATCTCTTTAGCTTTTGTTTCAGTGGTTTCAATCTTTTCTTTTAAAATTAAATTATTAGCCAAGCTTTTAAAAAGGGCTATTCTTTGCCCTTTTTTCCGATGAAACTTTTTACCTTTTTTAAGATGTCGCATACCAAATATTATTTTATTTCTTTTTCTTTTTAGCTATCCGCCTGATTTCATCAGGCGAGGCTCGCTCTTTAAGGACGGCCTTCTTAACCACTTTTTGTTTGACGACTTTCTTTTTCCCGACTTTAGCGAAAACTTCTTTAACTGGCTTAATTTCTTCTATTGCCTTTACTTCAATTGCCGAAGCTTTATCAAAGTGGTCTTTTAAAATATTACTAGCTTTATGTAAAGCATTTGAAGGTGAAATAGTGCCATCGGTTTCCACTGTAATTCTTAATCGATTATAATCAGTTCTTTCTTTAATTCGCATATTTTCAATCATAAAATTAACTTTTATAACCGGCGTAAAAATAGAATCAATTGCGATTGTTCCAATTGGCAATTTGTCAGATTTTCTAACTTCAACCGGCATATAACCGAGTCCTTTTTCAACAGTAATTTCCATATCCAGTTCAGCATTTTTACTTGTTAAAGTAGCGATTGGCGCCTCTAAATTAACGACTTCAACTTGAGAATTAATTTTTATATCAGCAGCTGTTACATTTTTTTCTCCCTTTTCTTTAAGAGTAAGAATTTGCGGTTCATCAGCGAAAAACTTAAAACGTATCTTTTTAAGATTTAAAATAATCTCTATTAAGTCCTCTACTACTCCGTTAATTAATGAAAATTCATGAGGAACTCCTTTTATCTTTATTTGCGTAATAGCCGCGCCAGGCAATGAAGAAAGAAGAGCTCGGCGCAAAGCATTGCCCATAGTTAAGCCATATCCAGCAAAAAGACCTTCAATTTCAAAAATACCGACATTCTCTGTCTCAGAAATCTTTTTAATTTTTACAGTTTCACTTAAACGAGTATATTCCATTTTATTTAGCTGTTAGCTGTTAGCGTTTAGCGTTTAGCGTTTAGCGTTTAGCGTTTAGCGTTTAGTTATACACCAATTGATGAACTAAAAATTAAAAGCTAAACGCTAAAAGCTTATCGTGAATAATAATCAACCACCAAATTTATATCAAATGGGATTTCTACGTTTTTTGGTAATGATATAATACGGCACTCTAATTTTTCTTTGTCAATTGCTAACCAATCTGGTGCTTCGTATTTTTTAATTATATTAGGCAAATCCTTAAAAATCAAGAGGTTTTTTGATTGCGGTTTAATTGAAATAATATCACCACTTTTTACTCTAAAAGATGGAATGTTTACTTTTCTCTCATTAACAAAAAAATGTCCATGATTTATTAACTGTCTAGCAACAATCCTTGAAGATGCAAATCCCAAACGAAAAATCGTATTATCAAAACGTCTCTCTAAAGATTTAATAATAATTTCGCCAATCGCTGAGCCAGTTTTGCTTAATGCGTTTTTAAAAATATTACGCATTTGCGCTTCTTTCAAACCATAACTAACTTTAATTCTTTGTTTTTCCAATAATTGCTGTCCATATTCAGAAAGCATTCGACGCCTCGCTTTACCATGAACCCCCGGCTTATGTGGACGTCTAACCATAACGCATTTTGGCGAATTACAACGCTCCCCTTTTAAAAAGAGTTTCATTCCTAAAGAACGTTCTTTTTTTTCTGCTGATTTATGCATAATTTTATACTCTTCTTACTTTTTTGGGTCTAGGACCGTTATGTGGAATCGGCGTAACGTCTTTAATTGATAAAATATTAAAACCCTGGTTAGCTAAAGATCTTACTGCTGAATCCCGACCACTGCCAACGCCCTTAACAATTATCTCTAAATTGTCCGGTTTTGATTTCTTTAACTTCTCAATAATAGCAGCTACTACTTTTGAAGCGGCAAATGGTGTTGCTTTTTTGGGCCCAGAAAATCCCAAAGAGCCAGCGGAAGACCAAGCTAAAACATTGCCAGTTATATCAGTAATAGTTAAAGTCGTATTGTTGTAAGTCGCGTTAATATAAGCCCGACCGACTTCTATTTTTTTCGACTCTTTCCGACTTTTAGAAGCGGCTTTTGTCATTGCCTCCTCAAGCTTATCTTTCTCCTTTAAAATCTCTTCTTCAGTTTTTTGAATAATTTTTTTCTTACCCATATCAAATTTTATAAGTGAATCTCAATGTTGAACGATATAAATTTATCTACAACATTGAACACCCTGCTATATAGAACCCTGCCCCATTAGATATTTATCTAATTGGGTGAACTCGTCTAATGAGGTAAAGGTTTGACAACTAAATTTTGTTCGCCTTTGGCTCCAAAATTTAGATCAAGCCATTTACTTAAGTTCAGTTTTTCTCTTTCCACTGGAAACAGTCCGCCTAACATTTCCTCTTACTGTTCTTGAATTAGTCTTAGTGCGTTGTCCCCTTGCCGGCAATCTTTTCAAATGTCTAATACCACGATAACATTGAATTTCTTTAAGACGACCTATATTTTGTTTAATAACCTGACGTAACTCACCTTCTATTTTATAATTCTTTTCAATAAATTCTTTAATTCTATTAATTTCTTCTGGCGCTAAATCTTTAGCTCGTTTATTAAAATCAATTTTAACAGATTTTAAAATCTGTTTTGATAAAGTCAATCCGATGCCATAAACATAAGTCAACGCAATTTCAATACGCTTATTGTCTGGAATATTTATACCTACTAATCGCATGTATTAAAAACAATGACTATGACTTTTAACTATGACACTTAATTTTGTCGTCGTTATCGTCATCGTCACTGTTATTGTCATCATCTTTATCTTTATCGTTATCCTTGTCTTTGTTTATGTTTTTTTATTTTACAAATCACATAAATCCGCCCTTTACGTCGGACGGTTTTACAATGATTACAAATTTTTTTAACCGATGAACGTACTTTCATATTCGCTTCGCTTAAAGCAATCCGAACCTACAAAATTACATCCGAATCTACGAATGAATCCGAATAATATCGTATTCGTAGCAATTCGGATGGCGGATAGCTTATAATCTTCTAACTATTCTTCCTCTATTTCCATCAGGGCTGAGCTCCATTAAAACTTTATCGCCAGGCAAAACCTTAATATGATACATTCTCATTTTCCCGGCAAGATAGGCTAAAATCTCTTTATTTTCACCCATTTTAACCTTAAAAGTGGCGCCTGGTAAAGCTTCAACAACCATCCCCTCAACTTGGTCTTTTAATGGTTTTTTATTAAATGATTTTCTTCTAAATGCCACCTAAAAATAATAAGCCAAATGACTTATAAAGTCAATAGTTTGGGCTGGTTCATATGATATGCTCCACTTAGGAGGATTTTTCTATGAGTGGAAAAGGAAGGTATGCGGGGAGGCATATAACAGTATACGGACACATCTTGCCGGGGGCGGCTTCCATCGCTCGTTCAGCTTTTCTGGCAGGCAACATAAGCGGACGAGCAAAACAAAGGTTGAAAATATTGGATTGGCACAAAGCGCGCGGCAAAAATATTTCTCTGACTACCAGACATTTTGGAATAGACAGAGGAACAACAAGAAGGTGGATAAGGAGATTGAAAAATCAATGGCCAAGAGGATTGGAAGATCGCTCACGCAGACCGCATAATTTCAGACAACCAGCTGTTCCTTGGGAAATTGTTTCTGAGGTCGTGAAACTGCGCAAGCAATATCCTGCTTGGTCAAAATACAAGATTCAAGTTTTGCTGCCTGCTGAGCTCAAAACATCAGCAAGCGCCATTGGAAGAATTCTCAAGAGAAAAAGGTTAATCAATAAAAAGATTTCCATAAAAAGGCAAAAAGCGGCCAAGAATCCAAGAAAAAGATTTCCGCGTGGATTCAAGGTTTCTTGCCCTGGAGACATGGTTCAAATAGACACCAAATACATTATGATAACAGGAGGAAAGAAATTTTATCAATTCACAGCTATTGATGTTTTGGGCAAGAAAAGGGTCTTAAGAATTTATTCTTCCTTATCTTCCAGAAATGGAGCTGATTTTATTCAAGAATGCGTGAATAACTTTGATTTTGAAATAAAGAATATACAGACTGACAACGGTTCCGAATTTCTGGGAGAATTTGACAAACTATGCAAAAAATTGAACATTCCGCATTATTTCATTTATCCTAGACATCCAAAACAAAACAGTTATGTGGAAGCCTCGCATAGCGCTGACGAAAAAGAATTCTATCAACAAGGCAATGCTTCTTCCATATTGGAGGTAATGCAAGTAAGAATCCTTGAATGGCAGAATGTTTGAAATAAAATAAAACCTCACGAATCATTGAATTATATGACTCCCGAGGCCTATTACCGCAAATGACAAACTAGTCGATTGCCGACAAAAGACGTTATTATTTTACAGACCTAGGTGGTGCATATGTATATGAACCTGGACAATTCCCGAAGTGAGCGAGGATAATTTATCTAGAGCAAAGACCGCTGACGAGAAAAGATTTATAAGCTATAAACGAAAAAAGATTTTCTACTCATTCTATTACCACTTTTATCCTCTTTATGTCATCAGGAACTTGCTTAACCCAAAAAGGCCAAAAAGAGACCGCTACCTTTTCTACTCCAGGCAAGGAAAAAACCATTCCTCTTAATTCTGCCTCTTTTTTGCTCTTTACTGACTCCCGAAATTCATCAATATTTATCGGCTGCCAGAAAACCCCCTGAAAATCAACTGGAAACGACATCCGACCACTGTCAAAATCAGTTCGGCTTATCCCATAAGTCAGTTGATATTCTTTAGGCTCAAATTCTTGACCAAGCTCTTCTTTAGCAAAAGCAACTATTAAATTCTTAGCATCTTTTTCTTGAAAAACAACTATTACAATCTTAGCCTCGCTAAAAACTGAAAAATTACCAACTGAATCAGTTTCTTTATTAACTGTCTCTTTTATAATATTAAATTGCTTAGCTTCCTCAATAATCTTAAAACCGTTTGGTATTTGCAAGTCGATAAAAGAAATAAATGCTTGCTGAAGAATTTGTCGATTTTTCTCTTTAGCTTTTTTAATATCTTCGTCAGTCGGCACAATTGCCTCGCCAATAAAACCGCCTGTCATTGATTCTTTTGATTCAGCGTAAAAACCTTGATACTTTGCGGAACCCTTAAAGCCGGGAATTGAAAAATATTCAACTGGTTTAATATTGTATTCCTCTCCAGATTTATCAGCAACCACTTCCGCAATAATACTTGAAGACACAACTTTTCCTTCAATAATTTTAGCTCCTGGAACAGTAATTCCCTTAGTCAAGTAAAAAATTTTTCCATCTGGAGCCAAAAAACGCGTCTCAATAATCAATCTTTGAGACTTAGAACTATAAGCATTATAAATTATAATTTTACCAGTTGCTTTTTTTTCAATTTGCAGCTTACCACTGGCTGGGAATAAAAGATTATTATTTTTTAGCTGAGAAAATACTTCAGCCGGAATTTTCTTATTCACTAAACTGATGCTGCTGACATTTTTGCTGGCAGTTATTGAATCAATATATTCCCAATTAAATTTTTCAGCGCTAATTTTAATTTCTGCCCGCGGCAAAAAAGTGATGGCTCCATAAACTACACCACTAATTAAAATTAATATCAAAATTAACCAAAATAAAGTTTTTAATTTATGGCCTTTTAAAAATAGAAATTTCTTTTTACGCTGAGTGTCTTCTTCGCCAAATACTTTAACTTCTTCTCTCTCAAAACATTCAATTTTCTTACCAAACTCTTTAAAAAGCTTATTTTCTTGTCTTTCACTCTTTGGCTCCTTACTATGTTTATCTTTTGTTAAAAAATGCGCTTTGCGCGTTGAATCTGCCAAATGTTCTGATCGCGTAGGCTTCACAATATCCACCATTTTTATTTTTCTTTTAGTCATTATTCTTAATTATAGAATATTAAAAATTAATTTCAATGTTTTTGTTATTGTCATCATCACTATCATTGTCCGTATCTAACCACCATTATATCTCCATCCTGCATAATATAATCTTTACCTTCTAAACGAATTAATCCTTTGCTTTTCGCCTGAGTCCAACCGCCAGCTTCTAATAAATTATCGCAATGAATGACCTCTGCTTTGATAAATTTATTTTCAAAATCCGTATGGATTGTACCGGCGGCCTGCGGAGCTTTTTCGCCTTTTTTAATCATCCAAGCACGTGTTTCGTCTTCGCCAATGGTAAAAAAACTTATCAATCCGAGAAGTTTATACGTTTTTTTTATCAATTCATCAATATTTTCCGAATTTGCCAAATCAACAATCAGATAATCGGCGTTTAATGATTTTATCTTATTTTTTAACTCTTCGTTGACATCTTCTTCGTTGCCATTTAATAAATAAATTTGCTGCTTTGCCGTCAATAAACTTAGCTCTTTTATAATCTGCTCTGATGCTAATTCCTTGCTTAAATTGAAAACTAATATGTTATTTTCTAATTCATTTTTGATTTTTTTAACAATTTCTAAATCTTTTATTTTTTTCTTGTCTCCGCTTTTTGCATCACTGTCCAGTTTAATAATCACCTTTTCAATTGTTTCCAAATCTTTCAAAATAAGTTCTGTATTTATGATTTCCAAATCGCTCACTGGATTAATTTTTTCTTCAATATGAATAATATTATTAGCAGGAAAACAACGCACAACTTCAATTATCGCGCTAACTTCTCTAATATGAGATAAAAATTTATTACCCAGACCTTCGCCTTTGCAAGCGCCTTTAACCAAGCCGGCTATATCATAAAATTCTACAACAGCAGGAATTATTTTTTTTGAATTACTTAACGCAGCGAGTTTTTGAAGTCGTTCGTCCGGAACCGCGACAACACCGACATTCGGATCAATCGTAGCAAAAGGATAATTAGCAATATTCACTTCTTGTTTGGTTAAAATTTTGAAAAGCGTTGATTTGCCAACGTTAGGCAAACCAACAATACCAATAGATAATTTCATAATATTCCTGAATTATAACTAAAATTTACAAAATAAATAAGGGCCGTGTTTTAACACGACCCTTTTCGCTTTAAATTAACTTCTACATCTCACTAAGTTGATACACTCGGTTCTTTAAATCATCCCTGTGAAGTAATAATTTCTTGGCAAGAGATATTGCTCCATAAGCATATGCTTCCCGTCCATTAACCTTGGTGGACAATTCGATGGTGACACCACCTCCTTCCAAGGTAATCCAGTGATAACCGTGCCCATCAAGATATTCTTCAGGCACACCCAACTGTAGTTGTTTTTCTCTGTCTCTAATTGATATAATTTCTGTTTCTGAAATTCCAAATATTTCAGCCATTACTTTAGCTGTTCCTGGCACACTTTTTTTACTTGCCTGATGGGATTCAATTATCCCTATCTTCATTTCTGCTAATGTATCAGTATCAGCGATAGTCGGCATAATACTGAGAAGTTTAACTATTGGTAGTGCCAGATTTGGTGCATTTACTACCAGAATAGACACCTTACTAGGTAATTGCTGCCCAGTTGAACCTTGAATTAAAGGCACATTATGTCTATTGCACCATTCCAGTGCCTCGGGTAATTGACGTCCACTGCCAAAATGCACAACTAAATCATCTTTTTCTGTATAGTTTTCGCTATGAAAACCTATAAACGGAATTTTCTTTTTACGGCAGCAATCTCCAAGTATTTCTGCCATTTTACCGTTTCCGACTATAACAATTCTCATCTTTTTCCTCCTTATTTAAAATTATTTTTAATAGGATACAAAATCCAGCACTTTTTACAAAATAACACACATCACTTTTTCTGTCAACAAATTTAAAAGCCCAAGGGAAAAGTTATGTATAATAACCCTCGGGCTTTTTATACCCCAGCTGGGGTGAACTAACCAAAAGTCCAGACGCGACTTCCATTCAGAGAAATTCCAGACGGCTGAAAAAAAACATTTTCTTTTCGGAGTTCTATTGGAGTTTGTCTAGGACGAATCCCAAATGCCCCAATAAAATCTTTTTCATCAATTAGCTTTTCCATCTTCCTCTGTCTCCGAATTATTCCCTGACATTGACTAAAAATCTTTCTCATCGCTCCCCCTTTATGGTGAGTTAAAGTTTATATTAAATCTTTTAAAGAACAATAATAATATATCATATTCATATGGAAATGTCAACCCCGTGGTAATCTATCTAAATATCAGCATAAATCAGCGTCTTGCATTTCCATTAAAATCCCCTCTGGTAATGGTTCACCTGCCTTGGTTATGCCTGGGTATTTCCAAGTAGAAATAATTTTACGTTTATCTTTCTTGTCCTGAATCATTACCCAAATTTCATAAGGATGTTTTTTACTGCCAGCTGTTTGAAGCATAGCAACGGTTTTTGGCGCGATTCCCTGCTCTATTCTTTTTGGCGTATGGATTACTCGTTTCACGCGTTGCTCTGATAATCCATAAAACCTCATCTTCGCTTTTGCGTGATTAGTCCAAAAAAACGTTTTTAGTTTTTTGAAAATTTTCATAACTAGTGGCTAACCACTAGCGGCTAGTGGCTAATTCGTATTGTTTACCTATTTCCAATATATCAATTTCGTGAAAATGCTTGCCAATTAATTGAAACCCCACCGGCAAAGATGCGGACTTACGCGGACTGGACGCGGACTTATGCGGACTATCTTCTGTATTAGTCTGTGTATATTCCGTATTAGTCCGTGTTGGAATAGAGATCGCGGGCAAACCAGCTAAATTCACTGGAATAGTAAAAATATCAGACAAATACATTGAAAGCGGATCATCAACTTTTTCACCGATTTTAAACGCGGGGGTTGGCGCTGTTGGAGCTAAAATCACATCAATTCCGCCAACTGACTGATCAAATGCCCTATCAAAGTCCTCTTTAATTAAACGCCTAACTTTTTGGGCTTTAGTATAATAAGCGTCATAGTAGCCGGATGACAAAACAAAAGTTCCAAGAATAATTCTTCTTTTTACTTCTTTTCCAAACCCACCTCCTCGAGTTTTAAAATAAATATCCTCCAGCGCGGACTTGCGCTGACTGAACGCGGACTTATGCAGACTGTCTGTATTGGTCTGTGTATAGTCAGTATTAGTCCGTGCGTAGCGGATGCCGTCATATCGTGCAAGATTAGCGCTTGCTTCAGCCGGCATAATAATATAATAACAGGAAAGCGCGTGTTTAGTATTTGGCAAATTGATTTTTTTAAATTTAACTCCTAAATTCTTTAAATTCTCTATTGCCTTATTAACTCCATCTGCAACTTCCTTATTTAAACTTTCGGTAAAATACTCTTCTGGCAATCCTATAGTTATTTTTTTTATGTCTTCAATCTTCAAACCGCGAGTTGGAGGATGCACATCAACTGAAGTGGAATCAAAAGAATCTTTTCCCTTTATGGCATTAAATAAAATTTCCGCGTCTTCAACGGTTTTTGCAACAGGGCCGATCTGATCCAAACTTGACGCAAAAGCTATCAATCCGTAACGGGATACGCTTCCGTAAGTCGGCTTTAAACCAACAACCCCGCAAAAACTTGCCGGCTGCCTTATAGAACCTCCTGTATCTGAACCTAAAGCAGCTACAGCCATGCCAGCTGCCACCGCAGCAACAGAACCGCTAGAAGTACCTCCAGGCACTCGTTCTAAATCATGCGGATTCCTAGTCACGCCAAAAGCAGAATTTTCACCGGAAGAACCCATCGCAAACTCGTCCAAATTAGTTTTCCCGAGAAAAACAGCTTTCTTGGATTTTAATTTCTTAATTACCGTAGCATCATAACTGGCTCGGTAGTTTTGTAATATTTTTGAGGCCGCTGTAGTTGACTCTCCTTCTATTAGTATATTATCTTTAATCGCCAAAGGTACGCCAGCCAAAATATTTAATTCCTTTCCAGCAGCCAAATCCGCATCAACAACACTTGCTTGCGATAAAGCCAAATTCTTTGTTAAGTGAAGATAAGCGTTTATATCGCCATTTTTCTCGCTAATATAATCAAAAAACTCCCCAACTGCTTCGGCAACAGAAAATTCTTTCTTAATTAAACTATTATGAAATTTTTTTATTGTTAAGCTTTGTAAATCCATACTAGCCACTAGCCACTAGCTACTAGCCACTAGTAAAAATTCTCTAATGGCTAATCACTAGTGACTAAACACTATTTAAACACTGGCGGTATTTTCAAAAATCCGTCTTCTTCTTCAGGAAACGACTCCACTAACGCAGATCTACGCTGATTTTTACGCAGATTTTCGCTGATTTTTTTATCTTTTTTATCTACATTTATCCGCCTATGAGTATCTGCGTTTATCTGCGTGTCATCTGCGTTAATCTGCATCAAGTCGTCATCGCGAAAAATATTTGATAAAAAAATACTACCACCAGTCATTGACTCGACATTTTCAATATTCACCCCCTTCAATTCTTTAAAATAATCAATGATTTCCTGTAAGTCCTTTAATAATTTTTCTTCGTCTTTTTCTTCTATTTCTATTCTTGCTAATTCCGCTAAGTGTTTTAGAATTTCTTTGTCAATTTTTGCCATAATTTAATTTTAACACATAAATAATAAAAAAACCTTTAATATTAACATTTAATGCGGTCGTCTTGTAATGTTAATATTCTATAAATATTACGACAAATCTACTTTGTATTAAATTATTAAACTATCTCTTTCTCGGTAGCCTTAAAAAATTTCAAATATTGAAGAATATTAATATTATTTAAATATTTTATAAACTCCTTAGGCAAAGGAGAAGGGCCAAGCCAAACGCTTTTTTGTAAAATAGCAAAATCTAAAGCGATCAATTCGGCACGCAGCCAATTCCTTTGGCCACGCCTGTTTTCAGGAATATCAAAAATGATTATCATTTCTTTTTTACTATCTTTATTTTTAAGATGACCAAAATGAGGCACTCTTGAAACTACTATGTTTTTTAAATATTCCCTTCCCTTATTTTTAATCTTCCAAGTTCCATTATTATTATCTATCAGTCCCTGTTTTTTAAGGCGTGAAAAAGTGCTTCTTAAAGAAGTGTCGTTAATTTCTCGGCAATCTCTTTTTATACTTGAATAAATAGGGCCGGTATACCCCATCATTCTTCTGCGCATCAATTTATAACCTCCAGAATAATCTGTTAAAATTGTTAATATTTCCTCAACTAAACTCATAATTTATATATTAACATTTAATGCGGTCGTCTTGCAATGTTAATATTCTCTGCCTTATTAAAATTAAACTTATTGAAATTAAAATTATTAAAAATTAAGGTTTTATCAAATTAAGAAATTCCTGCTCGTTAATTATTTTTACCCCAAGTCGCTTCGCTTTATCATACTTTGAGCCAGGATCAGAACCAGCTACAACATAATCTGTTTTTTTACTTACGGATTCAGACATATCTCCTCCAAAACCGCGGATTTTTTCTTTTGCCTGCTCACGGCTCATTGATTCCAAACTTCCCGTTAATACAAAAGTTTTGCCTTTTAATTTAATACTTGATGCTTGATACTTAATGCTTTTTATCTGTACTCCTGCTTTTTCTAACTTCTCTAATAACTCAATATTATGTTTACTGCGAAGCCAATTATAAATACTTTCCGCAATTCTTGGTCCAACATCAGGAATTTCCTGAAATTTCTCCAAAGAAAAACTTTTTAAAATATTTAATACTTGAAGCGGACTTGATACTTGATACTTGATACTTGATACTTGCTTTGCTAAAAGCAAAGCAGTTTCTTCTCCTATATGTAAAATTCCCAAACCATAAATAAATCTTGATAAATCTACTATTTTCCGAGATTTTATTTCAGAAATTATATTCTGTGCTGATTTCTCGCCAAACCGCTCAAGAACAGCTATATCCCCCTCTTCAATAGAAAAAATATCGGCTGCGTCGCTAATTAACCCTTCGTCTAAAAATCTATCAACAATTTTCCCTCCCAAACCGCGAATATCAAAAGCTGAACGAGAAACAAAATGGCGTAAAGATTCCCTGTTCCGAGCGCCGCAATCTTTATTGGAACACCGATAAATCGCTCCCTCCACCACTACTTTAGATTCATCAATTGGACAACGTGTTGGTATTTTAAATTCCTTTTCTTTTCCGCTTCTAAGGTCTTTTAAAACTTTATTAATTTGAGGAATTACATCTCCTGCTCTTGAAACTACGACTGTATCGCCTATTTTCACGCCTAATCTCTTAATTTGGTCAAAATTATGCAAAGTAGCATGTGAAATTCTTATACCGCCCAACTCTATTGGTTTTAAAATAGCTACTGGCGTCAATGTTCCTGTCCGACCAACTTGAATCTTAATATCTTCAATAATTGTCGTTGCTTCTTTGGGTGAAAATTTATAAGCAATAGATGCTCGCGGCGCCTTGCCTACAACTCCAGCATCTTCAAATGTTTTATTGTCATTAATAATTACCACAACGCCGTCAATCTCGTAAGGTAATTTATCACGGTGTTTTTCCCAATAATTTCGAAATTCAAAAATTTCTTCCAACGATTTAGCGGATTTATTATTTGAATTAATCTTAAAACCCAATGATTTAAGAATTTGATGCTCTTTTTGGTGATTTTTTTGGCCCAAATCAGTCGCTATATCGTATTGAAACGAATCAAGTTTGCGACTGGCAGTAATTTTCGGGTCAAGTTGTCTAATTGAGCCAGCTGCAATATTACGCGGATTAGCATAAATTTTGTCTCCTTTTTTAACCTGTTCTTTATTAATCCTCTCAAACTCTTTTTTTGTTAAAAAAACCTCGCCCCTAATAATCAGTTTTTTAGTTTTTAAATTTTCTAATTTAAGGGGTATCGCCTCTACTGTTTTTAAATTCTGCGTCACATCCTCGCCAATAATTCCGTCTCCTCGTGTTGAACCCTGTATAAAAATACCGTCTTCATAAACCAATTCTATAGCCAGTCCATCAATCTTAAGTTCACAATAAAACGGTGCGCTCAAACTTACCTCACGAAAAGACGCGGTCTCACGCCTCAACGAGGCACTCGCCGCTTGACTTTCGACCTCGCTCTCCTCGCTTCGCTCGGAACCATGCCCGCTCGGCCTCCGAGACACTTTTCTTAAAGGCAAGTTTTCGCTTATTACTGGATAACCTAAATAATTTTCTACCCGCTCAAGCCAATTCTTCATATCCTGTTCAGAAAAAGCATCATTAAAAGAAAGCATTAATTTTTCATGCCTGACTTTTTTAAATTGTTTTAACGGCTTGCCCCCAATCCTTTGAGTAGGAGAATCAGAAGTAATAAATTCTGGAAATTCCTGCTCTAAATCAAAAAGCTCCTTTTTTAAGGAATCTAATGCCGCGTCAGAAATCTCCTGACGATCCAAAACATGATACAGGTAACGGTGATGATTTATTGTTTTTTTAAGATGTTCAATCCGTTCTTTAGCAACTTTTTTATCCATTTATTTAAGTTTAAGGCAAAGTTGAAGTTGCCCCTTTAAGCATCATTTGAAAAGCTCTGGCTGTATTTCCCGATTTTCCAATGGACTTAATTGATTCCGCCGTACCGCTAGCGTTAAAAATAACAGTGGTAGTTGCAATAGAATTATTAGCCATTTGAGGTCCTGAATAAGAAGGAGGGCTATAAGGCGCCGGACAATCCGAATCACAAATTTCAGCTGAATAACATTTAAAACATCTATAAAGTTCCCATTCAATACCGCTATCAGCGGCTAAAATCGCCTTAGTAGAATTAGTCATATCTGTTGACTGCCTTATTTTATAAACCATCAAAAAACCAACCATTCCAGAAACCACCAGAAATGTTCCACTTAAAACTACGGTTGTCAGAAGCATTACCTGACCCCTTAGATTTTCCAAAGATTTTATCATTATATTAATTGTAGATTATTGTTATAATAAATTCAATGAATAAAATTTCTTCATCTTGGATTCAGTGGAGCTTAGTAATATTAATGGCTTTGTCTTGTTTTGGACTAATGCTTAACTCTTCACTCAAAGAATCAGCAACAATGGACGAATTAGCGCATATTCCGTCTGGATACAGTTATGTTCGCTATCTTGATTATCGTCTTAATCCAGAACACCCACCATTAATTAAGGCAATCTCTGCTATCCCATTACTTTTTTTAGATACAGAATTTCCTATTAATAAAACGTCTTGGCAGCAAGACGTTAATGGCCAATGGACAGCTGGAACACAATTTCTTTACGAACTCGGAAACGATGCTGATAAAATTATTAATTGGGCGCGGCTCGGCCCCATGCTTTTAACCATTATACTGGTTATCTTTATATATATTTGGGCTCAAGAATTAATTGGCCGACGGTGGGCATTATTACCGACTTTCCTGTTTTCTTTTTCTCCAACCGTGCTTACTCACGGCCACTACGTAACCACTGATATTGGCGCTGCCTTGGGAATATTTTTAGCTACTTATTATTTTATTAAATTTCTTTTTTCTCCGTCACGAAAACATTTAATTTGGGCTGGTTTAGCTTTTGGCATTGCCCAGTTAATGAAATTTTCAGCTGTTCTTTTAATACCATTCTTTATTTTCTTGATAATTGTTTTCTTTATATGGAAAATTAATCTTGAACGAAAAAATATTATATTACGTATTTTTAAATACATTGGTTGGTTGATTTCTGTTTTTATTATTGGTTATGTTTTGGTTTATGCGGTTTATTTTATATTCACATTTAATTATCCTATTGAGAAACAAGTTTCTGACACTGAATTCATCTTAACTTCTTTTGCCGGTGGAACAGATCCAACTATTGAAACATGCAACTCATTAAGATGCTTAGCAGAAATTAATATTTATATGGCTGGCAATAAAGTTTTACGACCAGCGGGCCAATACTTACTTGGTGTTTTAATGGTCATTCAACGCTCAAGCGGAGGAAATACTGCTTATTTCTTGGGTGAAGTATCAGCTAGAGGTTGGTGGAATTATTTCCCTGTTGTATTTGCACTAAAAGAGCCAATTCCTTCTCTAATTTTAATCGGATTGGCATTAATTTTGGGTAGTTGGAGTATTATAAAAAAATTCAAAATTCAATCCGCCAGCTGGCGGACAAAATTCAAAATTTTTACGGATTACCTTGGCACACATTTTGCCGAATTTTCAATGCTCGTTTTTGTGATTTTTTATTGGCTTTACAGCATTAAAAGCCCATTAAATATCGGCATTCGCCATATTCTGCCAACTATGCCATTTATTTATATTCTTTCTACTGGCGCGCTAAAAAAATGGATAAGCTCAAAAACAATTGAAAGTGAAAGTTTTTGGAAACGAATTGCTAATGTTGCTTTTGATTTTATAAAAACCTCTTTTAAAAGTGTTGTTATTATTATTCTAATAATTTGGTATTTAATGGAAGCTTTATTTGCTTCACCTCATTATCTTTCTTATTTTAATCAATTTGGCGGCGGTACTGAAAATGGCTATCAATACGTTGTTGATTCTAATTATGACTGGGGCCAGGATTTGAAACGACTTAAGAAATTTACAGAAGAAAATTTATCGCCAAACGAAAAAATAGCTGTTGACTATTTCGGAGGCGGCAGCCCTAAATATTATTTAGGAGACCAAACTCAAACGTGGTGGTCAGCTAAAGGCAATCCTAAAAATAAAGGAATTAATTGGCTAGCAATTTCCATCAATAACCTTCAGGTAGCTTTAGGAAAAACGCATTCCGACTTTCAACGAAATCCAGAAGATGAATATCGATGGCTTAAACAAATTCGCGATCCATATAAGCCAGACGCCAGAGCCGGAATGTCGATATTTATATACAAACTATAGAAAATGTAAATATCAAAGTGGAAAATGACAGATTCGTCCTTTTTTTCTTTTTGGCAGGTAACAAATAGAGACCCGAAACCACAACCCCACACTGTAGTAAGTAGTGTCCTAAAAATCAAACCAGTAATTAACACTAATTATTACAAATAAATAATAATTGAGAAGTACCGTATTCATTCAGATTTTTCTCATACAGAATTAGAACTTGGAGAATCGATTGCTTGCGACGGTGCCTGTCTGACTGTCATCTCTTTTGATAAAAACTCATTTACCGTTGAAGTATCTAAAGAAACATCGGAACGAACTATTATTTCACAATATAAAACCGGTCAGCAAATAAATTTAGAACGTGCTATGAAACTTGGCGGACGTATGGGCGGACACATGGTTTCCGGTCATATCGATTGTCGTGGACAAATAAAATCAATATCACCGGTTGGAAACTCACTTGAGATATATATTGCTTACGATTCTAACTTTGACAATTTGATTATCGAAAAAGGTTCTATAGCCGTCAACGGTGTTTCGCTGACAATCAATAAAGTGTCAAGTGGGAATCTATCTGTGAATATAATTCCGCATACCGAGCAAAAAACTACTCTCTCAAAATTAAAACAAAACGATTTTGTCAATCTCGAATTTGATATGATTGGAAAATATATCGCAAAAGCAATGCATAAAAATGAAAAAAAATCTTTAACCATAGATAAACTTATAGAAAGCGGATGGTAAACACCATGGAACGCAAAAATAGATTATTTAACAGGATTCCTGAAGCAATTGAAGCTATCAAAGCAGGAGAATTTATTGTTGTTGTCGATGATGAAGATCGCGAAAACGAAGGCGATCTTATTATGGCATCAGAAAAAGTAACCCCCGAAGCAATTAACTTTTTTGCAACACACGGGCGAGGCTTAATTTGTGTCTCTCTTACTGAAGAGCGTATAAAACAACTTAAATTACATCCAATGGTTGCTGATAATACCGCTCGGTTGGGGACCCGATTTACAGTCTCTGTTGATGCTCTAAAAGGTACCACAACCGGTATCTCTGCTTCTGACAGAGCTATCACTATTCAAACTTTAGTTGATGATGCCGCCACTCCTGAAGCTCTAGGTCGTCCGGGGCATATCTTTCCAATCAAAGCACTCAAAGGTGGTGTCTTAACTCGTGCCGGGCACACCGAAGCATCATCTGACCTTCCAATGCTTGCCGGTCTCAAACGGAGTGGTGTCATGTGTGAAATCATGGATGATGATGGCTCTATGAAACGAGTTCCTCGTCTGCTCGAATTCGCTGAGAAGCATAACCTCAAAATTATTACGGTCAAAGATTTGATTGCATACAGATATAAAACTGAACGTTTTGTAGAAAAAGTAACCGATGTCGATATGCCGACTGATGACGGCAAGTTTCAACTGCATTTATATAAATCCGAAATTGATGACCATCATCATTTAGCTCTTGTCAAAGGTGATGTTGTCGGTAAGAAAAATGTTCTCGTACGAGTTCACTCAATGTGTTTGACCGGTGATGTCTTTGGCTCCTGTCGTTGTGACTGCGGTAAACAACTACAAAAATCAATGCAGATGGTCGAAGAAGCAGGCGAAGGCGTTGTTTTATATATGCGTCAGGAAGGGCGGGGTATAGGACTTGCCAACAAACTGCTTGCCTATAAATTACAGGAACAGGGAAGAGATACTGTCGAGGCAAATGAAGAGCTTGGCTTTGATGCTGATTTACGCGATTACGGTATCGGGGCTCAAATACTTGCCGATTTAGGATTGTCTTCAATTCGATTGATTACAAATAATCCGAAAAAGATTATAGGACTCAAAGGTTACGGGCTTGAAGTAACCGAGAGAGTACCGCTTGAAATAACCCCAAATGAATCCAACTATTTTTACTTGGAGACAAAACGGGATAAACTTGGTCACATGCTTAATTTGAAATAGATTGGAGTATATAATATGTCAATGACAAAATACGAAGGGCATCTTGATGCCAAAGGAAAACGGTTTGCATTGGTTGTCAGCCGTTTTAATAATTTCTTAACAGACAAACTTTTAGATGGTGCTATTGATTGTCTAAAACGGCATGGTGCCGATGAAGCCCAAATCTCTGTTGCTTATGTACCGGGGGCATTCGAAATTCCCTATGTTGCAGCAAAACTTGCTGAGAAAAAAGATAACGATGCTGTTATCTGTCTTGGGGCAATCATACGGGGAGCCACTCCTCATTTTGATTATATCTCAGCAGAGTCTGCTAAAGGAATTGCAAAAATCGGCATCGACTCAGGTAAACCGGTTATTTATGGAATCGTCACAACCGATACCATCGAACAGGCTATCGAACGTGCCGGCACAAAAGCAGGCAACAAGGGCTGGGATGCCGCCGCAGCTGCTATTGAAATGATAAATCTCTATGAATCGTTAGGTGTATAATGTCAGAAGCTCCAAGACATTTAGCTCGTATTGTGGTACTGCAGACTCTGTATGCCACTGAACATGCTGAGCAGGAATTAGATGACGCTTTTGATGCTATCGCTAATAAAGAAGGTCTCAAAGAGAAGCATCGTAAATTTGCATTAGAACTTTTGCATGAAGTAATTGGAAAAATCCAATGGGCTGACGAACATATTGCAGCACTTGCTGAAAATTGGAAAATTGAACGAATTGCTTTTATTGATAAAGTCATTATGCGGATGGCAATGACAGAACTTTCTGTTTTCATAGATGTTCCTGTGAAAGTTGTTTTAAACGAGGCTATCGAACTTGCCAAAGAATTTTCTACAAATAAATCATCAAAATTCATCAACGGCATCTTAGATAATTTTGTCAAAAAACAGAACCAGCCGACGCAAGAGTAATGTGTCATAATTGATTTTATTCTAGCCTATTTCTTTGTCCGATTTTATTGTAGGGCGGAACTCTTTAGTAGTTCCGCCTCTTTTTCTGTCAGTTCACAATTTACCTGCGGTGAATCAGGGCAAGACACAAGGAATAATATCTGTTAGGTTTTAAAAAAGAAATTTCTTTAAGTATCAATGTAATTGAGTAATTGACATTCTCAAATTATTATATTATCTATTACACAAGAAAAAGAATAAACAGTCTATAACTTACAACGTTTTGAAAGGAGGTGAAAAAATGAAGCAGATTTTATTATTAGTAATACTTTTTAGTGTTGTGTCATTTTGGGGTTGCGAAGGAACTACTACTGACGATGAAGGAACCTCAGCAATAGAAGGTTTAGTTGTCGATTCCGTTAGCCAATTACCTATTGATTCAGTTGCCCTGTTTTTAATTGATACTATTGGAAATACTAATTCATACACCGATAGTTTAGGTGCATTTCAGGTTCCTATAT
>CAJVXI010000003.1 GCA_913009635.1 uncultured bacterium | reverse complement strand
AACTTGATTTATGCTATATCTATATTAGTATTTTTTTTTTTTTCAAGCAGAAGACGGCATACGAGATAAAGGAATGTGACTGGAGTTCAGACGTGTGCTCTTCCGATCTTGAGAATGCGACGCCAGCAACGTTCAGACGCACTGCCTCCTCCATTGATGTGATAATGCCCTCATGCAATAGATTGTCATTAAGAATACTGGTACCGCCAGATACCCTGAGCACAATGGGAACATCAATCTCCGGGGCGATGTAATTCCGAAGCGCACCTCTGGTCAGCATCAATGTGTCAGCAAAGGGCAATAGGGGGTTCACCATCTCATCCAGCTTCTCCAGGCCAGTTGTCGGGCCCATGAAATAGCCGTGGTCAACGGCCAGCATGACAGTCCTATTATCTTTCGGTTTAATAATCCTTGACAGTCGGTTCTTCATACCCCAGTCCATAATATCACAAGCAATAGAATACGTCGGGGATATATGAAACTTTCACAGGGGCAGTAAATAAGACGAAGTTCTGAGTAGCGGCCTACAATTTTGAGTAAAGTTCCTGCCTTTCTTCTAAAGTTCTCAGTATCAACATGAAATCTGAACTGTCCTTCTACAAGTCTGGAGATCCTTTTCTCTATCTTACCCTGTCTGTTACCCTCATTATTTCTAACTGGTACAATGTATTTCTTAACCATTAATGTATCTCCTATAGTATCAAATTCTTTCCCTACTTCAGAATCTTCAATTGTTCTTCCAGTGAACTCTTCTATTGATTCTAAAGGTACTAGGTAGCCCATAGACCTTTCGCCCCTTAGCTTAACAGCTCTTACTCTACCATTCTTCTCGAAAAATCCTGTAATTTCCTTATCTTTGTTTAATTCTTTGTCTCTAAAAGAATTAGTAGCTGATAAGAACTCTTTACTTATTTGAGACTCTAGTGGGAAGAAAACACAAATGTCATTTTTCTACTACCATAGCTTTGATCATTTCAGGCTTTCGACAATTGATGATTATAATTATTCCAACAACGGCGCTTCTTTGGACATCAGTCATAATTTTACAAACTCTTTAAGAGGAGATTTTACACTTATTGCCTCACAATATACTTTCAGCACTGTTGATAAAGAACAGCTTTCCAGTGCTTACCAGCAAGCTTATAAAATGGGACAATACGAAGTTCGCGCTGATTTCACCAAAACGATAAGCAACTATAATACACTTAACTTTGGCGGTGATGCAGTCATGTACAAACTTGACCGGGGAAATGTGATTCCTTACGGAACCAAGTCATTGCTGATCCCTGTAGCATTGGGTAAAGAACAAGGCTTAGCAGCTTCATTGTATGCTACTGATATCTATAATCCGTTACCCATTTTAAGTATTATGGCAGGTTTTAGGTTTACAATATTCTCTCCTTTGGGGCCATCCACTGTGTATCATTATACTCCCGGAATGCCGATTGATTTGCGTTATGTCAGCGATACTGTTATTTATGGAAAAAATGTTCCGATACATTGGTATTCCGAGCCGGACATCCGTGCAGCAGTCAAATTTCAAACTGACGAAAACGGATCCATCAAACTGGCCTTCAATCAGATGCATCAGAATCTGTTTATGCTGAATAATACAATTGCTATTTCCCCCAATGTTCAGTGGAAATTGGCAGATTACCATATTCATCCTTCAAGAAGTAATCAAATTTCTTTTGGAGTATTCCGCACCATGCCAAAAAGCGGATTGGAAGTGTCCGTTGAAGTCTATTACAAACAGGAGTCTGGTTCTCCGGAATTCAAAGACGGCGCATCGTTTTTGAACAGTCCAAATGTGGAAACAGTTGTTTTGCAGGGTAATGAAAAAGGATATGGAGTAGAGATTCTTATTAAAAGGACAAACCGCAAACTGGAAGGATGGCTCACATACACCTATTCACGTTCACTGGTTACTGTGAATGGAGGAAAAAGTTGGAACAGTATTAACAATGGAAAAACTTATCCTTCCAATTATGATATCCCAAATGTGGCTAATCTGGTTCTTAATTATCACCTGAGTCGTCGTGTTACATTTTCTACCATCATGACCTACCAAACCGGAAAAACTATCACCTATCCAGTTTCGGTTTACTATGTTGACGGGGAACCGTATCTGGATTATTCAAAAAGAAAAAACAAAAATTTAAAGTAATGACCGACAAAGGCGAAATGACTATTGAAGGAGAATCAATAACAGAAAAGAAAACTGAAGAGAAAAAAGAGAATGCTTAAATTTAAAAAAAACTAAAACCATGAACTACTCGTTGCTAACTGAACAACAATTTCAAAAAAGATTTAATTCTCTGCCTGAAAATATCAAGGATGTTTTAACTTCCGAAAACAATGCCGAAACCATTCGCCGAATCTGTCAATCTCATTACTTAAAAAAGGAGAAAACCTTAATGATTGAACAATTAATCGGATTGGTTCTTTTAGGTTTTGTGCCGCTTGATAAAATGAGCCAAGAAATTAGCGAAAACCTGCACTTAGATAATAAGAACTCAAATGATATCGCTGATGAATTTGATAGGAAAATTTTTACGCCAATTAGAGACGATTTAGAAAAAAATTATACTCCACTAGAACAAGAATTTGTTCCAGCAAAAATGCCTATTGATGAAAAACCCTCCTTCGCCAAAGCTACGGATAGCAAGGAAATTGTTGACTTAAGACAACAGAAAGCAAGCGCGGACATACACGGACAGAACACTGACAAACACAGACAAATTTTATCACAAGAAGAACAAGAAAAAAATAAACCAGAAATTATTCCTCCAAAAGAAACAGTTTCGGGAGTGGAGTCGCTGAAAATTGAAAAAGTTGAAAGTCCACAAAAGTCCGTGTCCAGTCCGCATGAGTCCGTGTTAATGCCGAAAATCATCCACGAAGAGAAAAAAATCACGCCACTAACCAACACTAAACAACGCTCTTTAAGCGGGTTATTTGGCTTTCTTAAAAAAGAAAAACAACAAGGAATAAAACCCGCAACAAAAGCTAAAATAGAAATTCCAAGAGAAATACCTAAAACAGCCCCTACCGAAGCTCCAAAACTCGCTAAAATTGAAATTCCCAAACCACGAGTTGTTCATTATGGCGGCCTGCAAACGCCTTCACCATTTGGCAAAAACATTGACCCATACAGACCTAACACAGACTCATACAGACCAGCCGATAAAAAAGAAGAAAATCATCAATCCACAGAAATTAAACAAAGTGCTCAATCTAAACCACCCGGAAATCTTCCAATAAAAAATCAGTATAAGTCCGTGTCCAGTCAGCATGAGTCCGTGTCAGAGGAGGAAGATGTTATTGATTTAAGAACGTTTGAATTAAAATCAAAAATCAAAAATCAAAATGCAAAATGACAGTGTAAAATTCAAAAGAGCAATCAGAATTAAAATGGTTATTAGATGAACTTATTGAAATAGCAAATATCTTAGCTTCTAGCATTTTAACTTTAAAAAGCAAGAAATAATTTTGACATTTTAATTTGTCATTTTGATTTTTGATATTTACATTTTGAATTAATTTTATGCAATTTCAAGTCCCACAATTTATTGATGTTGAAAATAAAATTATTGGACCTTTAAGCTTAAGGCAATTTTTATATTTAGCCGGTGCTGGACTTATTAGTTTTATGCTTTTTTTTATCATACAAATGTGGTTATGGTTTTTAATTTCGGTTTTTTTAACGATAATAGCGCTGGCTTTAGCTCTTATAAAATACAACGGAAAACCACTTCCTGAAATCCTCTGGCTGGCTATGGGCTTTATCTGGAGGCCACGACTTTATCTTTGGCAAAGAGAAGTAGAAGAAAAATTTATTGAAATTCCAACAACAGAAGCTGTTATTTCTAAAAGAGAAAAATTGGAAAAATTTTTTTCTGAAACACCGAACATAAAAAAACTATGGCAAAATCTTTTGACCACCAAAAATCCCGTGCCAAAAAGAGAAAAAACCATAAGAACACCTTTTTGGGGGAAAAAGCCCAAAGAAAAATTTCAGCTTTTTAGAAAAATTACCGGAGAAAAGGAAATTGCCAAACGCGTTGATTATAGATAGCGCAATGCCAATATACGAATGCGTGCTAATGATACTAATGAATACGAATAACAAAAATAATAAATTAATTTACCCTGAACTTTCTTATATTATTACCGGTATTTGTTTTGATATTCATAATGAAATAGGAAGATATGCACGCGAAAAACAGTATGCCGATAAAATAGAAAAACAATTAAAAGAAATCAAAATTTCTTATAAAAGAGAGTTTATTCTTGGCGATACCGGTAATATAGTTGATTTTTTAATAGACAATAAAATTATTATCGAGATAAAAACTAAAAGAATTATTACTCGCGAAGATTATTGCCAGATACAACGCTATTTACAAATTGCAGATATTAAACTTGGATTATTAATAAACTTTAGATCTCAATACATTAAGCCAATGAGAATAATTCGGATAGATACGGATACAAGAAATAAATTTACATAAATTAGTATTTATTAGTATAATTAGTATGAATTAGTATATTAGCATTACATTACTATGGCACAAAAACAAAGTGGCTCCACTCAGCAATTTGTTGATATAGAAGACATTGTTAACGGCGTAATTGTTTTAAAAAACGGTTCGTTACGCCGAATTTTAATGGTGGCTGGAATTAATTTTGAACTTAAATCAGAAGAAGAACAAAATATTATTACTTATACCTATCAAAATTTTTTAAATACACTGGACTTTTCTGTCCAATTTATAATACATTCGCGGAAACTTAATATTGACGGCTACCTTAAAAAATTAGCTGAACGCAAAAGCCAAGAAGACAACGGGCTATTAAAAAATCAAATTTCTGAATACATAGAATTTATACGTTCATTTGTGGAGCAAAACGCGGTAATGGCAAAAACTTTCTTTGTTGTAGTTCCTTATGACCCAATTAAAATTCCTGTTGGCGGTAAAAAACTTTTAAATATGTTTAAACTTGGCAAAAAAATACAATCGTCTCAAACAGAGCAAACTTTGGAGCAAAAAATCCAACAGCTTAATCACAAAACAGACCGAGTAGTTAATGGTCTTACGCAAATCGGTCTCCGAATAGTGCCTCTTAATAATGAAGAATTGATTGAATTATTTTATAATCTTTACAATCCAAGCGCGATAGAGAAAAAAGAATTAAAAATAGCAAAAGAGTAATCACTAATTAGCGAATATTTGCGAATATGGCGAATAACAAAGAAATTATTTATCCAAAAGAAAGTTATAAAATAATTGGCGCGGCTTTTAAAACATATAATAATCTGGGTTATGGCTTAAAAGAAGATTATTATCAAAAAGCTTTCAGCAAAGAATTAGACAATGAGCTATTAAAATACGAACGCGAAAAAATTATTGATATAAAATATGAAAATAATAAAATTGGACGATATCGATTAGATTTTGTTATTAACGGTAAAATTGTCGTTGAATTAAAAGCAAGGTATAATTTAGGATATCCTTTTATTAAACAAGTTATGAATTATCTAAAATCGGGCAATTACAAATTAGCGATTATAATATATTTTACTAAGGATGGCATCAAATACCGACGAGTTCTTAATTCTAATTTTAAATTAAATTCGTATATTCGCGCGAATTCGCTAATTCGCGAACACTCTTATGGAAAAGATTAAAATACCTCAACCTTATACGGCTGGAGAAAAAGATATTAAAAACGTTATTGCGCCGGCAGCCATGGAAGTCAATCCTAATTATTTAAAATTAGGCGATAAGTTCGCGAAGACAATTTTTATCTTTACTTACCCGCGCTACCTGGCAACCGGCTGGTTTAATTCAATTATTAATCTTCCTAATCTTTTGGATATTTCCATTTTTATACACCCAGTTGACACAAGTATAGCATTGAGAAGCCTACGCAAAAAAACCGCCCAAATTGAGGCTCAACTTTTAGAAAAACAAGAAAAAGGTCTTGTTAGAGACCCACTTTTAGAAACCGCGTTTCAAGACATTGAATCACTTCGAGATTCTCTTCAGCAAGCCAGGGAACGATTATTTAACGTAGGAATTTATATCACTATTTACGGCGAAACAATTGAAGAGCTTAATAGCTTAGAAGAAAGCATTAACTCCTTATTTGAAAGCCATTTAGTTTACGTTAAGCCGGCAATTTTCCAACAATTAGAAGGAGTTCAGTCAACACTACCTCTTGGTCAAGACAAGCTTCTCATCCACACTCCGCTTAATTCAGGTCCTGTTTCCTCATTTTTCCCATTTGTTTCCACTGATTTAACTTCTGACGAAGGAATTCTTTACGGTATTAATCGTCATAATAATACCTTAGTAATTTTTGACCGCTTTTCTTTAGAAAACGCGAATCAGGTTGTTTTTGCTAAAGCCGGAGCTGGTAAATCTTACGCCACTAAAATAGAAATTATCCGCTCTTTAATGATGGGGATTGACGTTTTAGTTATTGACCCAGAAAATGAATATCAAAAATTAACTGAATCAGTTGGCGGAAGCTTTTTTAAAATCTCCTTAACTTCAGAAAATCAAATCAATCCCTTTGATATCCCTATTATTCCAGAAAATGAAGATGCTGCTGATGTTTTTAAATCGCACATTCTTAATCTTACCGGCCTGATAAAATTAATGCTTGGCGAAATTACACCCGAAGAAGACGCTCTTTTAGATAGAGCGGTTACCGAAACATACGCTTCGCGAGACATTACGCCTGAGAAAAAAGATTTTACCCAAGTCCAACCGCCAACATTGGAAGATTTACAAATTATCTTAGAAAATACAAAAGGCGCTCTGGGATTAGCCCAGCGTTTAGAAAAATACACTCGAGGAAGCTATTCTGGCTTCACGAACAAACAAACAAATATTGACATTGAAAACCGTTTAATTGTTTTCTCAATTCGCGATTTGGAAGAACAACTTAGGCCGATTGCCATGTATATTGTGCTTAACTTTATCTGGAATCTTATTCGCGCCAAAATGAAAAAACGAATTATGATTATTGACGAGGCGTGGTGGATGATGAAATACCCGGACAGCGCTTCCTTTCTTTTTAGTTTGGCAAAACGCTGCAGAAAATATTATTTAGGACTTACTACTATTACTCAAAATGTCGCTGATTTTCTTGAATCGCCTTTTGGTCGGCCGATTATCACCAACTCTTCTTTGCAGCTTTTATTAAAACAAGCGCCGTCAACCATAGATTTAATAGCTAAAACTTTTAATCTTACTGAAGCGGAAAAGCAATTATTATTAGAAGCGGCAATTGGTGAAGGACTATTCTTCGCGGGCTTAAAACACGTATCAATTCAAATTATTGCTTCTTATTTTGAAGACCAAGTTATTACAACGAGTCCGGAACAATTACTTGGACAAAAAGACAGCTAAATTATGAATAATGAAAAATGCATATCACTCCCAGAATCAATTTTATTGATAATGTATATTGGATTTACTGACTTGATTGGCATAATATTGATTTTTTTCGGTTTAGACGACTTTTTGATATTAGATCTTATAACCTTCCCAGTTACTCAATTTTATTTTAGAATAAAAGGAGTGAGGTCAACCTATGATTTAGCCACTAATATTTTAGAATGTATTCCATATTTAGGCGCCTTACCTATGAGAACGGTTGGCTTAATTATTACAATTTATTTAGCTAATCATCCAACAACTACTGAGGGAGTAAAAGTGGCAAAAGCGGTAAAAATAATAAAATAATAAAAATGAATACTAATATTAAAAAATTTAAAAACATCTCCATATTTCTAGCCATATTTTTTCTTTTCTCTTTTTTCTTCCCTTTTTCTTCTTTTGGAGCTTCTCACCAATTTCTTACTTCTTGGCAAGCTGACAGCTATGTGCCAAACTGGTACCAAGGCAAAGTTTTTCCAACTCGCGGTTCTTCAATTAATATAAATTTTGAATTAATTAATAATAATAAAATCGTTAATCTTTCAAAAAATAAAATCCGTTGGTATATCAACGATAAATTATTTAAAAACGAAGACAGCGGCTTAGGAATAAAATCCTTACAATTTATCAATAATAATTTTCGAGGAAACGATATTGAAGTAAAAATTGCCGTTGTTGATTATAGCGCGAACGCTTTATATAAAATTATTCATATTCCAATAGTTATGCCGGAAGCTATAATCGACGCGCCTTATACTGAACAAAAAATTAGCGCTGGGGAAAATTTATTCCATGTTTTTCCATTCTTTTTTAATATTAAAGATTTAGGCGAACTTTCTTTTGAATGGTGGGCTAATGAGCAAGTAGCTGATATTACCGAAAACCCGCAAGAACTTAGTTTAAGTATTAATACGCAAACTCCGCCAGGAACCGTTATAAATCTTAAAGCGATAATTAAAAATATCGCTAATCAATTTGAATTTGCAAATAAGAATATTCAATTACAAATAAAATAATAATATCAATATATGAAAAAAATAATTTTAAAAATTTTTATAATTGTCATTGCGCTTTTCCCTCTGCTTGGAGTTGCTGCTAGTATAGATTACCCTTGGTCAGGCGAAACAAAACCGGCAGGAATGGTAAGTAGTGTTTATATTTGGGCTTTAGGCGTAGTCGGAGTTATTGCCTTAGGAGTAATGGTTTACGGTGGAATTTTATATACGGTTTCCGCCGGTAATGCGTCAAAACAGCAAGATGCCAAAGCATGGTTTACTGGCGCTATTTGGGGCTTAGCGCTTTTATTAGGCGCCTATCTGATTCTTTATACTATTAATCCTGACTTGGTAAAATTAGGAAAAACACAAGAGTCTATCGAAAAAGCAATGGATGAAGCTGGCACATTTAAAGGTGGGGGTGGCGGAGAATTTAAAGGAGGTGGCGCTAGCGGAGAATGGTAATTAAATAACGCAATATTTAAAATATGAGAAAAATAATCATTATAATCGGCGTTATCTTTGGTATTCTGGCTTTGGCAGGTGGAATTTATTTTGCATGGAAAAAATCCCAGGAAATTTTAACACCGCCAACATCTCCAACAATTCCAATAATTACCGCGCCTGCACCTCCAATATCGCCGATACCTCCAACATCTAATCTAAAAAGTATCAGCGATCAGACAATTTTTGATTACTTCATCCGACATAACCTTGATGAAGGCGGACTGACTATCTCCGCCGAAATCTTCTATATTACTCAAGACGGTAAAATATTCAAAATTATAGAAAACGCCGAAGATGAAATTATCAGTTCTCAGCCAATAGAAAATATTCAATTAATAAAAAGCAGCGCCAACGGCGAAAGAATTTTGATAAAATACGGAAAAAGAGATTCACCGCAATTTAATATCTTTAATGCAGTTGAAAGAATTTGGGAATTACTTCCTTCTGAAATTACAGCAGCTGATTTTTCTCCAGACAGCAAAAAAATTGCCTATCTGAAAACCAACAACGGAAAAAGCGATTTAATCACAAAAAACATATCTGAAACAAAAACAACTAAAATTATTTCTCTTTCCCAAAAAGACCTTGAGCTAAAGTGGCTAACCAATGAAAATATTTTACTGCTTCCAAAACCATCTTCTCAAATTGATTCTGATATCTGGTCAATAAATATAACAAATAAAACTCTTAAAAAAATAGCCTCTGGAAGAGGTTTAATGACCAATTGGTCAGCTGACGGAAGTTTAGGAATAAAATTCTTTGTTGACCAAAAAAGAAATTCTTCTTTGGATTTAATTAATGACGACGGAATAACTCAAGCAAATTTTGACTTCTCAACATTGCCAAATAAGTGCCTACTCACTTTAAATAAAATATATTGCGCTATTCCTCAGACACACAGCTCAACGCAAGAACCAATTTTGCCGGATGATTATCTAAAAAGAAACGTCTATTTTGAAGATTTTATTTACGAAATGGACATTGAACAAAATACATTTGAAATAATTTACACTGAAACAAAATCAGCTATTGACGCTTTTCGTTTATCGATCTTAGACAATCAGCTTCTGTTTATCAACCGCTACGATAATATACTTTACAAATTAGTGATTAGCGACTAGCCACTAGTACGTTAATTTCTTAAAGATGTTAATAATGAATTTAACATTTTCATTATTTCATTTAATAATTCTTCTGATTTAACAAATTCTTTTTCTGGCATCATTTTTAATGCCTTTGATAATAATAGCTGAGTTTCCAATTCTGCGCCAGATCCAAAGGCAATAGAAATAAATTGAGCGTATTCTTTTCGATGTTTTCTTACAAAACCTTCTGCAATATTAGAGGGAATAGAAACAGCACAGCGGCGAATTTGGGCAACTAAGCCGTAAATTTCTGATTTCGGGAATAAATTAGTTAATCTATAAATTTCTATAACTAAATTAAAAGATTTTTGCCAAACAATTAAATCTTTATACGAATTTATCATATTGGTATACTAGTGGCTAGTGGCTAACTAAATCGGTTTAATCACCACGCGTCTCTCTTTGCCTTCTCCTGTGCTCTCGGTACTTATATCTGGTCGACCAACTAATTCCAAGTGAACTAATCGGCGTTCATAAGCATTCATTATTGGCAAGGAAATCTCCTCGTTTGTAGCAACAACTTTTCTAGCAGTCGCTCTGGCTAACTCTAAAATTAAATTTTCACGCTCACGCCGGTAATTATTTACATCAACAAAAACCGTTTCCAGTTTATCTTTTTTTGCAATTAATTTAGCTAAATGATTTAAGTCGGCTACAAAAAATGGTAAAAATTTCTTAAAATCTTCACCTTCGTTAAGAAAAATTAAAAAACGACTGCCATCTGCGTCATAACTAATCGAGAAATCATCGAATCCCATTAGCTTAATAAGTTTTTGAAGTTTATTTTGTAAGTTCTCCATTTTGTTTTAATTGTTTATTAATTGCTACCTGTTGAACAACTGAAAATGCTGTTGTTGTTAACCAATAAAGACCAACAGCTGACGGTAGATTAAACACGTATAAAAAAACAAATGTTAAGACTGGACCCATAAAAACCATTTGCCTGCCCATTTTTTCCATAGGAGACAATGATTTAGTATCGCTGCTTTTATTTTGAGCAAGCGACAATCTCCCCTGAAAATATTGGGCAACAACCGCTAAAATTATAACAAAAATATTACGAGTGCTTAAATCAATTATTCCTAAGGAAAAAAGATTTAACGAATCCGGCTGAACAATAAAAGAATATAAGATATTAAATGAATCGCTTGAAAGCCCCCGTAAAAAAACTCGATATAAAGCTATTATAATCGGTAATTGGACAATAAGTAACAAAAAACTGGAAAAGGGGTTAACTCGATGAAGACGATAAAGCGCTAACATTGCTTGAGCTTGTTTTTCTTTATTATGTTTATGATTACGTTGAATTTCTTTAATTTTTGGCGCCAAGCGCTGCATAATCGCCTGATCCTTAGCGCCCTTATAAAACAAAGGGAATAAAATTAGCCTAATTAAAAAAGTCAGGAGAATAATAGCAATACCAAGATCGTGAAAAGAAAAATTTTGGTATAAAAAAATTAAAGCGTTAAATAGAGGACGATATAAAATTTCATGAAATAAATTAGCCATAGATAAAAATTAAAAATGTAAATATCAAAATGTAAAATGACAAGTTAAAATGTTAAAGTTGTTTTTATTTATAACTTATTTTAGAATTTTGCATTGTCATTTTGATTTTTGATTTTTAAATTTTACATTTTATTAACATGTTCTCCAGCTCTCCCTCTATCTCTATTTTCGTCAACTTACTGACTTGTGGAGATACGATAACCAATACATCTTTTCCAGCTTTTAAATAGTATTCTTTGAATCTAATAAAATCGAAAATAATTCTTTTTATTTTATTACGTCTTACCGCGCTCTTGCTTATCTTTCTACTTATAACCACGCCGAATCGACTAAACAACAAATTATTAGTTTTAGATTTGATTGTAAAATATACGCCCCTAACACTTTTAGAGCTCTTTCCTAAAAATTCTTGAATCGGTAAACGGTATTTTTTAGACAACATATAAAAATAAATTCCAAATCACAAATTCCAAATCACAAATAAATTCCATCCGCCAACTGGCGGACTAAACACGACGGGTTTTGGTCATTGAGATTTTGGTCATTGGTGCTTATTTAAAATTTGGTGCTTGTAATTTGAGATTTAAAAATCATACCGAAATTTTCTTTCTTCCTTTTTGCCGCCTTTTTTGTAAGGTGTTCCTTCCGCCTACTGAACGAGATCTTTTTAAAAATCCATGTGTTCGACGTCTTTTTCTTTTTTTGGGCTGATAAGTGATAGACAAAATAATTACAATGACTATTGACGATGACTATTGACAAAAATTGCAATAGCCAAAGCTATAATAACCAAAGATTAATAATTATATTTGAATCTTTATATAATAAAGCATTTTTCTAATTTAATCAATATGTTATATTAAAAATTCAAAAAAGTTTTCCACAAATAATCAACAAGTTTAATACATTTCCGTATTTGACTAATTGCAGAATTAAAATAATAATTAAACAATCATATAAAAATACGAAATCACATAAAATCACGAAATTAATTTTCGTACTTTCACACAATTTTGTAGTTTTGTAAAAAACAAAATAACTATGGACTTAAAAAAACTTTGGCAAACAACTTTATCAGAGCTAGAACTTCAAATTTCACGTCCTAATTTTCTGACCTGGCTAAAAAACAGCCAACTAATTGAAAAAAATAAAGAAGGACAAATAATAATTGGCTTAGCTAATAACTTTGCTAAAGAATGGGTAGAAAATAAATATCACAAAATCATATTGGGTATTCTTCGCTCATTAGATGAAACCATTAAAGGAATTAAATATACCGTTATAACGGGACCAACCAAAGAGCCTGCGTTAAAAATTCGCAACACCCAACACGAAAAAATTAATAAATCACATCCAAGCTTTCCAGAATTAAAAATAGATCCCGAAACTAATTTACATCCACGTTATAATTTTAATTCTTTTGTTGTTGGCTCTTCTAATGAATTGGCTTACGCAGCTGCTTCGGCAATAATTAAAGATGTTGGTAAAAAATATAATCCATTTTTTATTTATGGAGGTGTCGGATTGGGGAAAACTCATTTAATCCAAGCTATCGGCAACGAAATTAAACAACTTTATAAAAATAGAATAAAAACAAAATACGTGCCATCGGAAAAATTTGTTAATGAAGTAATTTGGGGAATTCGAAACAAACGAATGGATGATATTAAAAGCAGATATCGTAATATTGACGTTTTAATTATTGACGACATTCAATTTATTGGGGGAAAAGAGCGAAGCGAAGAAGAGTTTTTCCATACCTTTAATGCTCTTTATGAAAATAATAAACAAATAATTATCTCGTCTGACAGACCGCCAGCCGCCATTCCAACACTGGAAGAACGGCTACGCTCACGTTTTTTGGGAGGGATGATTGCCGATATCGGCTTACCTGACTATGAGATGAGGGTAGCAATCATCAAAACCAAGCTTCAAGAACAAAATAGCGCTTTATCAGACGATCTTTGTGGATTAATCGCTAATAAAGTAAGAAAAAACGTTCGTGAAATTGAAGGAATTTTAAATAAAATTACCTTTTATCGAGAAAACAAAAGTGATGATTTAACACCCGCTATAATTGAAGAAATTATAGATTCCTCTATTCAACAATCTTTTAAAAATATCAGCCCTAATCAAGTAATTAAGGTGGTTGCTGAATTTTTTGAAACAACCCCAAATGAATTAACCGCCCGCTCTAGAAGAAAAGAGATTGTTGAGCCCCGTCAAATAGCAATATTTCTTTTAAGGGATATCCTGAGTTTATCCTATCCAAATATTGGGGAAAAGATGGGGAAAAGAGACCACAGCACAGCCATTCATTCATATGAAAAAATCTCTGAAGAAATCAATAAAAATCGTGATTTAAACCAAAAAGTCATATTAATTAAAGAGTTAATTTATAAACAATAAATTCTATATTTTTCCACAGAATATTAAAACTAGGTCGTTAAATTATTTAATTGATAAGTTGATATTTATTAACTTATCAACTTATTAACAGCCACTACTAATACTATTATGAAATTAATAATACTTAGAAGTAACTTAAAAGAGGGATTAAATAAAATTGATAAAATTGTCGGAGAAAATTTAAATTTGCCAATTTTAAAAAATTTTTTAATTGAAACCACAGATAATAAAATTAAATTATCAGCAACAAATTTAGAATTAGCCATTACTAATTTTATTTCAGGAAAAATAATTGAAGAAGGTGGATTAACAATTCCAATTAATATTTTTAGTTCAATAATTAATAATCTTCAAACAGAAAGAATTAATTTAGAAGTTAAAAATAATAATTTAATAATTAAAACCGATAATTATCAGGCTAAAATTCAAGGAATTAAAAAAGAGGAATTTCCAATTATACCAAAAATTAACAACGAACAAAATTTTTTAGAAATTTCAACATCAATATTAAAACAATCTTTATGTTCAATAATTAGTGCCGCTCAAATGTCTAATATTAGGCCAGAACTTAACGGCGTGTTTTTTGATTTTCAAATCAATTCACTTAAATTAGCGGCAACTGATAGTTTTAGATTGTCAGAAAAAACAATTTCCAATAATCAATTTAAAACCCAAATTAACAAACAACTTAAAACAATTATTCCATTAAAAACTATTCAAGAAGTAATACGAATAATTAAAGAAAACGATGATAAAATTTTAATTTATTTTGATGCTAATCAAGTTTTATTTAAAAATAATGACTTAGAAATTATTTCACGATTAATTAGCGGGGATTTCCCCGATTATCAAGCGATTATTCCAGAATCAACAGAAACAGAAATAATTATTAACAGAGAACAATTAATTAATGCCGTAAAACTTACAAGCACTTTTATTGACCGGCTTAGTGAAATAAAAATAAGTATTAAAGAAAAAACAAAAAATATTGAAGTTTATTCCACTGGTCAAGGCGTAGGAGAAAATCAATACTTAATTCCCGCTAAAATTAAAGGGCCATCCTTAGAAATTGTTTTTAATTGGCGCTTTCTTTTGGACGGACTTAAAAACTTAAATTCAGAAGATGTTGTTATTGGATTAAATGGCAACAATAAACCGGCAGTAATTAAATCGCCGGATGACATATCATATTTTTATATTATAATGCCAATAAAATCCAGTTGAGTTGGTTTAATCAATAACTAATGGTTGATGTTGGGGCTTCTATTAAATAAGCGTTATCTGGTATTGGTTTATTATATTGCTCAAATTCTGCGATATTATTTTTAATCCATAATAAAACTGGTTCTTCCCAATTTTTAAATTGTGAATTTTGTTCTGGATTTTGCGGTTCCGGTCCAGTCGGATCATCTTTATTTACATAATAAAGAATATTATGAATTTGAGGAAAAATTTCATCGCCTAATTTATAATATATAATATATTCTCCTCTTAAAGTCGGCTTAACTTGGAATATTGGTTCAGGTTTATTAAATGATTCAAACGGCTGATTGATAAGAGCTTTGTTTAAGAAATTATGCCAAATTGGAACTGCCGCTAAAATACTACTGCCATGTTTTTGCATTGGTTGATTATTATTGTTGCCAGCCCAAATACCGACAACAAAAGATGGCGTATAGCCAAAGGCCCAGGCATCTTTATAGTCATTAGAAGTACCGGTTTTAAGAGCTACTTCGCGGTCTGGGAACACCGTAAGATTAAAACTGTTCTGGAAAAGACCTTTTCGGGTTTCTTGGTCAGAAAGAATATCATTAATCAATTTAGCAAATTGAGGTTCAATTACTCTGGTAGCTTGATCTATATATTTTTCTAAAATAATTCCCTTAGAATCTTCTATTTTTAAAATTAAAGTTTGTTTGTGTTTTATGCCTTCTTGGCTAAAAACTGAATAAGCGCCAACCATTTCAATAAGTTTTATTTCGCCGCCACCCAAAACCAAAGAAAGGCCATAGCGATTACGCTGTTTTAAGGTAGTAATGCCGAAATCCTGAGCTGTTTTGATGGTGTCATCAATACCGGCAAGATAAAGCGTTTTTACAGATGGTAAATTAATTGATTGAGCCAGACCCTGGCGAAAAGTTACCGGCCCACGGAATTTTTGGTCAAAATTTTCCGGCCGATAGCTTTTAAGGGGATTATTGCTGGTATCAAATTCAGTTGGTAAGTCAAAAATAACTGTTTCCGGCGAATAGCCTTTTTTAAATGCCGTGATATAGGCAAAGGGCTTAAAAGACGAACCAGGTTGTCTTAATCCTTGGCTTGCAACATTGAAATTCCCTTCATTTTCAATATCAAAATAGTCACGGGAACCAACTAACGCGAGAATTTGACCCGTTTTGGCGTCTTGAGCAACCAAAGCCGAATTTTTCCCTTTATATAATTCTTCATTTCGTTCAGCTCCCTCTCTCACTGCCTTTTCGGCAATTTCTTGAAGCGGCCAGTCTAAAGTGGTTATTATTTTTAACCCTCCCCTTTCTATTGTTTCTTCCCCGTATTTATTATTTAAATATTCTCTTACCATCATTACAAAATGAGGCGCTTTTATCGAGCCGATATTCGGTGAGGTGAATTTTAACTCCTTGTTTTGACTGCGGATTTTCTCTTCTTTATCAATGAATTTTAATTCAAACATCTGACTTAGGATGTAATTTTTTCTATTTTTTAATTCGTCAACGTGAGTTCCCCATGGAGAATAATAAGAGGGCGCCTTAGGAAGAGCGGCTAAAATAGCTGCTTCAGCTAAGCTTAATTCTTTGGCCGGTTTGTTGAAGTAGGTTTGGCTAGCTGCTTCAATTCCATAAGCATTGGCGCCATAAGGAATTTGATTAAGATAAAGATTGAAAATTTCGTCTTTCGAATATCGTCGTTCCAGCCAATAAGATAGAATCAACTCTTTAAGTTTTCTGGAAAAAGTTCGTTCCGGAGTTAAAAAAGCATTTTTAGCTAATTGCTGTGTAATAGTTGAACCGCCTTGAACTACTCTGCCTTTTAATAGATTAACAAATAGCGCTCTAATTATGGATCGCCAGTCAAAAGCCGGATGAGTATAAAAATTTTGGTCTTCAATGGCGATAGCGGCTTGTTTTGCATACTTTGGAATTTCCTCAAAAGGAATAATTGTTCTTTTTTCTTCGCCGTGAATTTCATAAAGCAAAGTTTCGCCAGTGCGGTCATAAATTTTGGTTGATTGAGTAATTTGACGATTAACGAATTGTTCTGGGTTTGGAAGTTCTTTAGCCATCCTGGCTAATAGGGTTAATCCTATAAGAAGCAAGCCAAAAATTATTAAAAAAAATAAGCCGATAATTTTAAGCAATAATTTTTTCTTTTTTTTCATACTTACTAGTAGAGGAATTTCAAACGTAAATATTAGATTATATTTAAAACCTCATTTTCTATATTAATAATTTATAGTCCCATTCCAAGTAAATGCTTTTGCGTTAATCAAAATAGTTCTTTATGTGCTTAATATTTTTTGAAATTCTCAACTGGGTGCATGTTATAAGCATATCAAAAACCTCGTTAGATAGCTATCTAACGAGGTTTTTATCTTCGCTTTCGTTTGGAGAACAAATACGACAGGTTCCATCCATAGATAATTCTTCTCCGCATTCATTACAAGTTTCGCCAATTAAATCTTTATTATCTGTTGCCATATTTACAAATTAAGTAAAAACGACCTTTTTATTAAAATTTCGAACATGTTTTAGTAATTGAGCATTGCCCCTTAACCTAGAAATTCTCGGGGCAAAGGATTTATTATTTGGTGTTTGCCTGCCTGCCTGGATTTTGCCTATGTGAAGTCGAGTAAGGGAATTTGGAATTTATAATTATTGGCGGCTGTTAGGGCGATTGCTAAAGCATCGCTAATATCATCTGGTCCATTTATTTCGTCAAGTTTCAAAATTTTAACAACCATTTTAGCTACTGCTTTTTTGTCGGCTGAGCCATAACCCGCGACATTTAGCTTAATTTCTGAAGGCGTATATTCTAATATGGGTATTTTGCGTTGGACAGCCAATAATGTCAATACCCCTCGTGCTTGAGCTACCTCCAGACCTGTTTTTAGATTTTTAACAAAAAAAAGCTTTTCTAAAGCAACGATATCCGGTTTATGTTGTTCAAGTAGTTTTCTGAAAGATTTTTCTAATTCTAAAAGACGGAGATTTTTATTTTTTGAGATAATTTTCAAGAGTCCGCTTTTAACAAAGCTAAATTCGTTGCCGTCTTTTTTAATTATGCCATAACCAACTCTTGTGCTGCCCGGGTCAATGCCTAGTATTAACATAGAATTATGAAGTATGAAGCATGAAGAACGAATTATGGATTAAGAATCTATATTTACCATAATTTATAATTCAAGATTCATAATTCAGCGTTTGTGGTTATTTGTTGTACGTCGCCGTGATTTTCCAGTTCTTTAATCAGATTTTGGATTTTTTCTTTTATTTCAACCGGTATTTTATGTTTAAATTTTGCCTGCCACCTTTTCGCAGACTCACACGGATTTGACGCAGACTTATACTGACCGATTTTTTCTTTTCTATATGAGTCTGTGTTGGGTCTGTATGGGTCTGTGGTGTGTTTGAACGCCCATTGGATTGAACCGGACTTTGCCCATTTAGCGTTATTGTCATTTAATATTTTTTTAATTTCCGCGACAGCCCGATTTTTATTGTCGGTCACCACCTCAATAAGCATTGTTGTGCCTTCTGGGCCGTATGCTCCAATAATTAATTCTTCCAGATTTTCGCCTATCTCTGAAGCGCGTTTGATTGCCCGCTCAATATTGTTTTGCGGAACATTATTCTCTTTTGCTTTTTCAATAGCCGTTCGGAGCTGGGAATTAAATTTGGGATTGGGTTCTTGACGAGCGGTAATTGTAACCATTTTTAATAATTTAGAAAATAACTGACTGCGTTTTTGATCAGTTAACCCTTTTTTATGTTTAATTCCTGCCCAATGAGAATGACCTGCCATAGTTTAATTAATTAGTTAACCAGTTGATTAGTTGACTAGTTTATAGTTTATAATTTTTAGATTTAATATTCAAGAAAAAAAATAAGGCCCTATTTATTAAATAGGGCCAGAAGGCAGTTAAATTAATTACAATGCGGAGTGTAACGAAGAAATCCGTTGCAATTATAGTCATAATTGTAAGGTGGGCGATTGTGTTTATGATGCCTATTTCTCCATCGGTTACTCCAATTTTTTGGGCTATAGCTCCATGTCTTTATTCTTACTGACAGGATTGGCCAGTAGTTGGATGGCGAGTAGTTATTATAACCATAATTATTATACCCACCATAATGTCCGGTTTTGCCATAGTTATAGGCCGCCATTTCGCGTATTTTTTGAACACGCGCTGCTTCGTCGGACTTGCCTTTTTCGCAAGCGGCCTGTTCGCCACTTGCCGAAAACGTAGAGCAATCAGGTGGATAATACACACTTCCTTTTGTTGTAGTAGCTGTTGTAGTAGCGCATCCAGCCAATAAGCCAACAACTAATAACCAATAACTTACAACCAATAATTTTCTCACTATACACCTCCTACTAAGTTCAATGTTTGTATTATTTTATTAAGGTTCTTATTTGTAATTATACACATTTTTTGACATCTGTCAACTCGAAGTTTAAACCTCCCAAAATTTATAAGATAATGTATAATATAATTTAGAAGCGAAAAGTTGCGAATATTAATGCGAAATTTCGTGAAGGTTCGCATATTGATTTGCGAGGATTCGTTTCTATGTTTATGATAAATAACATTAAAGAAAAATTAGCGCAAATGCGGCGAGGCGCCGAGGAAAGAGCGGCTCAGCGTCGAGCTCAAAAAAGTAATTACGAGTACATTAATTTAACCATCTCGCCGGTTAATATTAAGGCATTGGGCCTGATTGCGGAAGAAACAGCTAAAAAAATAAAAGTCGCGGCTATTGAAGCCAAAAAAAAGAAAATGGCTTTAGCGGTTTTTGATCCAAACACCCTTGAAACAAAAAAAATAATTAAAGATTTTGAATCAAAAGGATATCAGGTTTCTATTTTTGTTGTTTCTTTAATTGGCTTGAAATATGCATGGAGTTTTTATAAATTCGTTTTTAAGAAGTCAACACAGATTACTGGCAAGGTAGAGATAGAAGAAGAGAAATTGGCAAAACTTAAAGAAGTTCTTACTTCATTAGAAAGTATAAAAATATCGTTTGAAAAAGCAGACAAAGAAGGCATAAAAACAGCCGAAATTTTTGAAGTTATTTTAGCAGGCGCATTAGCCAATAGGGCTTCGGACATTCATTTTGAACCGGGAGAAGAGCAGGTAAAACTACGCCTAAGAATTGACGGTTTGCTGCACGATGTTTTTAGTAAATTTAAAAAACATGATTATTTATATTTAGTTTCACGAATCAAATTACTTTCCAGATTAAAATTAAACATACACAATGAACCTCAAGATGGACGTTTCACTATTGCTCTTCCTGATAAAGATATTGAAATTAGGACATCAATTCTTCCCTCGGAATACGGAGAAACCATTGTTTTAAGAATTCTTGACCCAGAATCTATTCAGGTGGGTCTTAAGGAGTTGGGATTTAGAAGCGATGATTTAGAAATTATTGAAAAAGAATTAGGCAGGCCCAATGGGATGATTCTTAATACTGGACCAACTGGTTCCGGCAAAACAACTACGCTTTACGCTTTTTTAAAACATACTCAAAAATCGGAGATTAAAACTATTACCATCGAAGATCCAATTGAATACCATCTTGAGGGAGTTGAGCAAACTCAAGTTGATCCTGAAACTGGCTATACATTCGCAGGCGGTTTACGTTCGATTTTGCGTCAGGATCCGGATATGATTTTAGTTGGCGAGATTCGCGATTTGGAAACCGCAGAAATTGCTATGCACGCGGCCTTAACTGGCCATTTGGTTTTTTCCACTCTTCATACTAATCAAGCTTCAGGAGCTGTTCCGCGATTAATTGACATAGGCGTTAAACCATCAATTATTGCGCCAGCCCTTAATTTAATTATTGCCCAGCGTTTGGTAAGACAACTTTGTCAGGATTGTAAAATTTCTCAAAAAGTTGATAAGGAATTAGAAAAAAAGATTAAGAGATTTATAGAAAAATTACCCGATAAAATTGATAAGAATAAATATAAAGAAATTAAAATTTTTCAATCTAAGGGTTGTGATAAGTGCAGTGATTTAGGATACAAGGGAAGAATTGGAATTTTTGAATTTCTTTTAATGGATAAAGAATTAGAAAAAATAATTGCCCAGGAAGTGGTTGGGTCTGAAATTAAAAAAATTGCGGTTGCTAGCGGAATGATTACAATACAACAAGATGGAATTTTGAAAGTTGTCTCTGGATTGACAACTTTTGAAGAGATAAAGCGAACCACGGGACTAATTGAATGGTAAGGGGCTTTGTCTCCGACGAAACGTCGGAGGAACAAAACCTTTACCCTATTAGATGAAAATTATGCATCACGTATATGTTTTGAAAAGTCTAAAAGATAATGGTTTCTATATTGGAAGAACAGAAGATCTAAAAGGACGTTTAATGAGCATAATAAAGGAAGGGTAGAAAGCACTAAAGACAGAAGACCATTAAAATTTATGTACTGTGAGAATAGTAATAATATTAAAGATGCTGTTCATCGTGAAAAATATCTTAAAACAGCCTGGGGTAAAAGATATTTAAAACATAGATTAAAAAATGACGAAAATGATGCATAATTTTCTATCTAACGGGGTAAAATTATGGCAAAAAACCGCTATTCTGTGGGCATTGTAAACAATGTGGTCTTCGTAAATTAATAGAAGATTCAGAGTTTTTTCGAGGAATTATCCAGTCGGAACCAGACAATCCATAACTAAAAAAACTCCGTTTACCCACAGAACAGCGGTTTCTTATTGTGGCATCGCACTGTCTGTTAATATTAAATTAGCATAAAATAACTATTTTGTCAACCCCCTTTAAAGAGCGGGGTAAAAAATCTATAATACTCAATATGCCGAAAAAATCAATTGCAAAAACAAATAAAGACGACCAGGTAATAGATTCAATGCTTAGACCCAGCTCTTGGCAGGATTATATAGGTCAAGAACATATAAAAAAAGGCCTGAGAGTTATTTTAGCAGCCGCTAAGAAAAGAAACGAATCAAGCGACCATTTGTTATTCTATGGCCAAGCTGGATTGGGTAAAACTACTTTAGCTAATTTAATTGCCAAAGAAATGAACGCTAATTTAAAGATAGCGTCCGGACCAACTTTGGAAAAAGTCGGAGATATTGTAGCCACTCTTTCTAATTTGGAAAATGGAGATATTCTTTTTATTGATGAGGCGCATCGGCTTAATAGGGTGATAGAAGAAGCGCTTTATCCGGCAATGGAAAGCAGAAAAATTCATATTATTATTGGCAAGGGACCCGCGAGCAGAACGATTTGTTTGGACCTTCCTCCTTTTACCTTAATTGCCGCCACTACTCGTCCAAATCTTTTATCTTCTCCTCTTCGTTCCCGTTTTGGGGCCGCTTTCCGCCTTGATTATTATGAAGTTAAAGACATAGAGATTATTATTAAGCGTTCGGCCGAAATTTTGGGAATAGGAATTGATTTGGGGGCGGTTTCAATAATTGCAAATGCTTCCCGTTTTACGCCAAGAATAGCCAATCGTTTGCTTAAACGCAGTCGGGATTTCGCGGAAGTAAATAATATAAATATGATTGATTCTGAAACTGCCTATAAAACTTTAAATCTTTTAGAAATTGACAAAATAGGGTTAGAGATCGCAGACCGCCAGCTCTTAGAAGCCATTATTAAGAAATTTAACGGTGGTCCAGTTGGAGCAAGTAATTTAGCAGCTGCTATCGGAGAAGATAAGGAAATAATAGAAGAAGTTTTTGAACCATATTTGATAAGAATAGGCATGATTCAAAGAACTTCTTCAGGAAGAGTCGCTACCGAGAAAGCGTATAAACATTTAAGAAATGTGAAGCATGAAGTATGAGGCAACTGTGATTATCAAAGAATTTCTTCCCAATCCAGCCGGAAAAGACACTGACGGAGAATGGATAAAGTTGTTTAATAATGGCAGTAAAGAAATTAACCTTGCTGATTGGTATATAAAAGATGTTTCAGGCAAGGTTTTTTATTTTAACGATTTAAGCATTAAGTCGGGCGAATATTTAATTCTTGATTACAAAACTACAAAAATTTATTTAAATAATAAAGGAGAAACATTGTTTCTTTTTGATAAGAATAATACTTTAGTTGACCAATTGGGTTTTTCCGACATTGTTAGCGAGGATGAAATTATTACCAAAGATAGAGATCTGATAAATATTGAAGATTCAACTCAAAATTCTGCCCTTGTTTCGCAAATAGTTAATTTACCGAGCAATCAGTCGTTTGATTTAAATATTTTATTTATTGGCTTGGCAATATGCTTAATTTTATCTTTTTTAGCTGTGGCAGTTATTAAAAAAAATAAAGAAGACAATGCCTAAATTACTTTTTCAAATTTCTTCTTCAACTAATCAAACTAAAAAAACCGCAAAATTTTTAGTTAAAAAACTTATTAAAAAAGATTCTCGTAAAAACGCTCTGGTTTTGGCTTTAATAGGCGATTTGGGCTCAGGAAAAACAACTTTTGTTCAGGGATTTTTAAGAGCTTTAGGAATAAAAAAAAGAATCACTAGCCCCACCTTCGTTTTAATTAAAAACTATAAACTCCGACGTAAAGTCGGAGCCTCGAATAAAACCTCGGGGCTAAAAACTATAAACTATAAACTAGCACACCATATTGATTGTTATAGGATTCATAAGCCGACTGAGATGTTGAAGCTCGGATTTAAAGATATTGTTGGTGATTCTCAAAACATTGTTTTAATTGAATGGGCGGATAAAATAAGGAAGATACTACCAAGAGATGTGATTTGGATAAATTTTGGATATGGAGATAAAGCTAATCAACGTTCTATTAATGTAAAATTTAAAAATCAAAAATTAAAATGACAATGTAAAATTATTAAATTTTAACGTCCCATTTTAACATTTTAATCTGTCATTTTACATTTTGATATTTACATTTTCAATTTTTTATGAAGACATTATTATTAATTGACGCCAATGCTTTGGTCCATCGTTGTTTCCACGCCTTGCCGCCATTTTCCACTAAAAGCAAAAAACCTGTTGGAGCAATTTATGGACTGGCAAGTATTTTAATAAGAATTTTTCGGGAACAGAAATTTGATGGTTCGGCTCCGCTCACCATCAATCTCCTCGAGTCTGAGTCTCGGAGTCGAAGACCTGAGTATGGCCGAAGGATTGATTTCATAGCCGCTTTTTTTGACAGGCCAGAACCAACTTTTCGAAAAGAGATATTTAAAGAATATAAAGCTCATCGACCAAAAGCGCCGGATGAATTGGTGTCTCAAATAATTGAAGCGCATAAATTATTTAATAGTTTTCAGATAAAAACTTTTGAAATCCCGGGGTTTGAAGCAGATGATTTAATCGGAACTTCTGTGGAAAAATTTAAAAAGATTTCTGATTTAAGAATTATTATTTTAACTGGTGACTTAGATATTCTTCAATTGGTTGAAGATGATAATGATAAAGTTTTGGTTGAAACCATAAAAAAGGGCATAAGCGAAACAGTTTTTTATAACGAAGCTGCAATTAAAGAACGCTATGGGGTTAAGCCAAGCCAACTTCCGGATTATAAAGGATTGGTTGGCGATCCTTCCGATAATATTCCTGGAGTGCCTGGGATTGGTCCTAAAACCGCTGCTCCATTAATTAGTAAATATGGCAGCTTAGAAAATCTTTTAGAAAAGGGTGGGCAAGAAAAGGCGTATAAAAAGATTTTTGAATTTCAAGATCAGGCGTTGCTTTCACGTAATTTATCAGTTATTCGGCGAGATACGCCTTTGGATTTAGACATCGCGGATTTAAAATATTCTGGTTTATCTAAAAAAGAGGCCATTTCTTATTTTGAAGAATTAGGTTTTAAGAGCTTAGTGGATAGAATAAATTTAATGAAATACTAATATACTAATTCATGCTAATTATACTTATGTGAAATGCTAATATACGAATTCATGCTAATTATACTAATATATACGAATTAGTATTTATTCGTATCATTAGTATCCATTAGTATATTGGCATCATATATTAGTATTTATTTATTCGTATCATTAGTACGCATTTGTATATTGGCATTACGCTATTGTATAATTAAAAAAGAATGAAATTTTTTCAGCGTCAGTTTAAAAAATTTGCTTTATACGCTGGCTTGCCGGAAATGCGGTTGTTCTGGATTTTTTTGCCGTTAGTTCTAATAATTCTTGTTATTAATTTTCCTTATTTACCGCGAGTTTGGTTTTTGACGACTGCCATTGCGTTTTTTGTTTTAGCGACTATTATTTTTATTGTTAATCTTCGTTTAGCGCGTTCAAATTTAGACATTAAACTTGAACGTAATGAATTAACGGGCATTGTTTCAAATTTAAATATTGGCGTTATTGCTTACGACCCGAATTTTAAGATTTTAATTTTTAATCGGGCAGCTGAAGCGATTTTTAGTATTAGACCAGAAGAAGTTATTGGCAAAGTATTTGATTTAGAAAAAGCTAAGGGGCCTAATTTAAAATTATTGTCTCAGATAATTTATCCGTCTTTAGCTCCTTTAGTAATTAAATTGTCTGAGGTAGGCGTTTACCCTCAAATAGCTGATTTTTCTTTTGAAGAACCAAAAACAGAATTAAGAGTAACAACTAATAAAATTATTGATTCATCAGGCCATTTATTGGGGTTTGTAAAATTAGTTCATGATAGGACTCGAGAAATCGCGATTTTGCGTTCAAAAAGTGAATTTATCACTGTTGCTGCTCATCAGTTAAGAACGCCATCAACAGCTGTTTATTGGGCTTTGGAATCTTTATCAAAAGAATCTTTAACGCCAAGCCAAAAAGAGTTGGCGGATACTGGGTTCGGAGCTGCCGGAAATCTTTTAAAGACAATTAACGATTTATTGGATGTCTCTAAAATTGAAGAAGGACGTTTTGGTTATCAATTTGAGAATGTTAATATCATAAGCTTTCTCGAAGAAATTCTTGGTGAATTAATGCTGTTGGCAAAACAATCCGGTATTAAGCTTTATTTTCAAAAACCAGAAGAACCTTCAATTGTCCTTTATGTTGATCCGCAAAAATTAAAAATGGTTTTATTCAATCTTGTTGATAATGCTATTAAATATAATGTGCCTAACGGTAAAGTAACTGTTGGACTTGAGCGCGTTAAGGACCAGCCGTATATTCAAATAAGCGTTAAAGATACTGGTATTGGCATTCCGCCTACTCAGATTAATAAATTATTTACTAAATTTTTTAGGGCTGAAAACGCTACTAGAGCTGTTCCAAGCGGTTTGGGGCTTGGGCTTTATATTATTAGAAATGTAATTAAGCGTCATGGTGGTGAAATTCGGGCTGAATCCGAGCTTAATAGAGGCACTACTTTTTATTTTACTATTCCTACTAATCCGAAACTAATTCCGCCAAAAGAAATAATTTATGGGGAAAGATAATTAATCACTAGCCACTAGCCACTAGGGTTTATGGTTTTAATTTTAATTTTTAACTATAGTGGCTAAATTCTATTGGCTAATTACTAAATTATGCGCAAATACATATTTATAGTAGGCGGTGTAATGTCCGGAGTTGGTAAGGGTGTTGCGGCCGCATCAATCGGGAAGATCTTGCAATCACGCGGTTTTGAGGTAACCGCGATTAAAATTGATCCATACGTAAATGTTGACGCGGGTACAATGAATCCAACTGAACACGGTGAAGTATTTGTTTTAAATGACGGAATGGAATGCGATCAAGATATGGGGAATTACGAACGATTTTTAGATAAAGACCTTTCAGGCGCAAATTATATGACTACAGGCAGTATTTATCAGACAGTTATTAATCGAGAAAGAAATTTGGAATATGGCGGTCGTTGCGTTGAAGTAGTTCCGCATATTCCCTTGGAGGTTATAAACAAGATTGATAAAGCAGCGACTAAAAATAAATCTCAAATCGTTATTGTAGAAATTGGCGGCACTGTTGGTGAGTATCAAAACATCTTATTTTTAGAAGCAATTAGAATGCTAAAAACTAGAAAATCTCAAGATGTTCTTTCGTGTCTGGTAAGTTATTTACCGCTTCAAGAAGGAGGAGAATTAAAAACTAAGCCAACTCAGTATGCTGCTAGAACATTAAATTCAGCGGGCATTCAGCCGGATATTATTATAGCCCGAGCAAAAGTTCCCTTAGACAAAAAACGAAAAGAAAAAATCGCTTTTTTTTGTAATGTGCTTGATGAGGCTGTTATTTCAGCGCCAAACATAGAAAGCATTTATGAAGTTCCAATAAATTTTGAAAAAGATAATTTAAGCGAGTTTATTTTAAAAAAATTAAATCTTAAGTCAAAAGGACGTGATTTGCGGCGTTGGCAACGATTAATTAAAAACGTCCGTCTTTCAAAAAAGCCGGTGAAAATAGGAATTGTTGGCAAGTATTTTAATACTGGAGAATTTGTTTTAGCAGATTCTTATATTTCAGTAATTGAAGCTGTTAAGCAGGCAGCTTATTTTTTTAAGAGAAAGCCAATAATTTCTTGGCTTAATGCTGAGGTTTATGAAAAAATGCCAAGTCGTTTATCGGAATTAAACGAGTATGATGGCATTATTGTTCCCGGCGGTTTTGGCGGTCGTGGAACGGAAGGAAAGATAGCTGCCATTCGTTATTGTAGGGAAAATAAAATTCCTTTTTTGGGACTTTGTTATGGAATGCAGTTAGCAACAATTGAATTTGCCCGTTCGGTTGGAAAATTAAAAAAAGCTCATACCACAGAAATTAATCCTAAAACTTCTTATCCGGTAATTGATATTTTACAGGAACAGAAAAAGAATTTATCAGAAAAGAATTATGGCGGCACGATGCGACTGGGCGCTTATCCGGCAATTATTAAAAAAGGAACTATTGCTTACCATGCTTACAAACAACACTTGATTTCTGAGCGTCATCGTCATAGATATGAAGTTAATCCTCAATATATTGAAAAATTAGAGAAAAAAGGATTGGTTTTTTCCGGATTTTCTCCAGATAGAAAATTAATGGAAATTTTAGAATTATCACGTGAAACACACCCGTTTTTCTTAGCTACACAGTTTCATCCGGAATTTAAATCACGTCCTCTTAACCCGCATCCATTATTTAAAGAATTTATCAAAACGGCAATACAATTTAAAATTTCAAATCACAAATAACAAATCCCAAATCCTTCGACCTCGAGAGTCTCAGGACCGAGGGGTAATATCCAATACCCAAAATTCTAATGACCAAAACCCGTCGTGTTTGGAATTTTGGAAATTGGAATTTGAAATTTATTTGGAATTTGGTGCTTGAAATTTGGTGCTTTTACATGATTATTTATTTATACGGTTTAGATTCCTACCGGCGTCAAAAAAAAATAAAAGAATTAGTTGATGATTACAGCAAAAAATATTCAGCTTTGAATTTAGGATATTTTGATTTTTCTGGTCAAAACGGAGATAAGCAGGAAGAATTTGACCGCTTACGAGAATTTACAACTACCCAGTCGCTTTTTGTAAGTAAAAAGTTGGTAATTTTAGAAAATGCTTTTTTTAAAATAAGCGCTTATTCCATTGGTCAGCGCAAAGAATTAAAAGAATTTCTTAAAGTACAGCTTCCTTTACATAATTTAGTGTTAATCATTTCTGAAGACAACAAGCCACCTGTTGGGTTTGATTTTTTAATTAACAAAGAAACAGCGGCTTCTGAGCTTAAATTTCAGGAATTTAATAAGTTAGAAGGCGAAAGATTAAGGCATTTTATTAAAAAAGAAGTGAATAAGAGAGAGATTAATCTGACTTCGACAGCAATTAATTTTTTGGCGGAAAGTTTTAGCGGGGATAGTTGGGGATTGGTTAATGAAATAGAGAAGCTGTCTTTAGTTAAAGAGAATATTATTGATATAAATAAAATTGAAGAAATTAGTGATTATATTATGACTCCAAACGTCAAACAAAACGCGTATTATTTAATAATGGACCTTATTAGCAGTCAGTCATTTTCGCAAAAAATAAGAAATTTGGAAATTTTGTTTTCTAATCAAGAAGAGCCGGCGAAAATTTTTAATATATTAGCCAGTCAAGCTCAATCAGTAAGATTAGTTCAAAAAATAGCCGATTATGATCCATTGGTTAAATCCGGAAGATTAGATTATGAGGAGGTACTACTTGACTTGGTGATTAACCACTAGCCACTAGTATGAGGTTGGATTTCCCGCGAGGTTTAACCTCCCAAATATTGAAATTAAATTTGAGAGGAGATTAAACCTCGTTAAATTAAATCGGAAGTCCGACCTCTTAATATTGAAATTTTAATTACGTAATTAATTACGTAATAAATATAGAAGTACTTCCACGTGTGGAAGTACCTAAAAAAACGCTACCACTTGTGGTAGCGCGCAATTTTAACTCAAGGTAAATTATTGGAGTGCTTACTCTAATAATTTACCTTGACGTTGTCTTATCGAAACTCAACGCGCTGGAGCCTGGGTGGGGAGGTTCTGCCACGGGAACAATCATCGGCTCTCCAAAAAAGAGGTCATCAAAGCTCTCTATTAAGAGAGTTGTAGAGATTGTCGAAGACACTCTCTAAAAATTTTTAAGGAGTTTCGGATTTTTATTTTCCGAAACTCCTTTCTTTCCAAAGCCATAATTCAAAAATTACGGTTTCAGAAAGGGAAGAAATAAAAAATCCCTGTTTTCCCGCCATAGGCGGACAAGAATTCAAGGATTAATTCAGGGATTTTTTATTTGGAAGTTTTTAATTTTTTCGTTAACCGTGATTTCAAACGACTAGCTTTATTTTTCTTAATAACGTTAACCTTGGCTGATTTATCAAGTTTTTTATAAACTTGAGGTAAAAGTTTTTTAGCTTCTTCTGGATTGTTTTCTAGTAATTTTTTATATTGTTTAATAACCGTTTTTAATTCGGTTTTTCTTTTAATGTTTTTTTGGCGGCGCCGAGCATTTTGACGCAACGCTTTTTTAGCTGATTTAATAATAGGCATATATTAAAAAATTTTTAATTTTTAATTTCTAATTTTTAAAATTTAAATAATGGGTTATAGGACTTAGAATATAGGACGTGGCTTTTAATGTCAACAGTTTTGAAATATAATAACTATTATAATTCCTAAACCCTAAATTCTAAATCCTATATTCTTTGCTTATGATTCATTCTCTTTTAGGCAAGCTAATTATAAAAAAACGAGATTTCGCGGTTATTGAGACAAACGGCATTGGTTTTAAGGTCCTTGTTTCGTCTAAAACCTTTAGGACCTTGCCTCAGCTTGGCTCACGGCTCAGGATTTTTTGTTATTTTTATGTTCGGCAGGATGGGGCGGAATTGTACGGTTTTTTAAAAGAGGATGAATTGGACTTTTTTAAGATGCTTACTTCAATTACCGGCGTGGGACCAAGAACAGCTTTAAGGATTATAGGTATAACAAGTATTAACAGGTTATTAACAGCCGTTAATCAACGACGGACAGATCTTTTGATTAAAACTTCTGGAGTTGGCAAAAAAACAGCGAATCGAATCATATTAGAGCTTTCTGACAAGATTAAGAGCAGTAAAGATGAAGAATTGCTTTCTTTGATGGAGTCGGACAGCGATATTGAAGAGGCGCTAAAAGGTCTCGGCTATAAACAGCGTGAAATTCAAGAGGCGCTCAGAAAAATTTCTTCAAAAATCAAGAAAACTGAAGAAAGATTAAAAATGGCCTTGAAGATTTTAGGTAGGTAAGAATAAAATATGCATAATAATAATCAAATATTGTTTAAGGTATTGGTTTTGTTTGTAATTTTTGGTTTGTTTGGGATTTTTTCTTATCATGCCGTGAGAGGCGCTGATTCTGATGAGCTTAAGTATTCTATTGAGCAGAAGTCTCTAGAGCTTCAAGAGATTAATAATCAAATTGAACAAACCCAAGAAGAACTTGAGCAAACTCAAGAAGAAGGTAAAACTCTTAAAAAACAAATAAGCAGAATTAATAGCCAAGTAAATCAGCTTAAATTAGGTATTCGTTCAAGCGAAGTTATGATTGGCAAACTAGGATTAGAAGTTGAATCACTTCAATACGACATTATTGATACCGAAGAAAGAATTATTATTAATCGAGAAGCTATTGCTGAGATTTTACGGCAACTTCAACAACAAGAAGAAGAAACTGCCTTAATGGTTTTTCTTAGGAATAAAAGTTTAGCAGACGGAATTTTTGAAATTCAGAATTTAGCCAATCTTAATGACAAATTATCCGTTGAGGTTGCTAATTTAGGTGGTTCAAAAATAAAATTGGATTATGCTTTAAATGACGCAGCCAACAAAAAACAATTAACAAAAGCAGAAAACTTTAATCTTAAAAACAAAAAGGAAATAGTTGAAGAAGTTAAAAAAGATAAGCAGATAATTTTAAGCCAAACAAAAAATCAGGAGTATTTATATCAAAAACAATTAAAAGAGTTGGATACACTACAGGAAGAAATCGCTAAAGAAGTTTTTGGATTTGAAGAAGAATTGCGTTTGAAAATTAACCCTACTGCTTTACCTACTCCACGGCCAGGGATTTTAAAAATTCCAGTGCCAATTCCACCAGCTCGGCTAACTCAAAAATATGGGAAGACATCATATGTTTTGCGGATGGGTCGCAGTTGGCATAATGGCATTGATTTAGGCGCGCCAATGGGAACACCTATATTTTCTGCGGAAAAAGGAGAGGTTATTGCTGTTGGCAACCAAGATAATTATCGGACTAATGGAAAGAAATTATGCAGGCGTGGTGCTTACGGTAAATTCGTGGTTATTAAACATGAAAACAATTTAACCACTTTTTATGCCCATCTTTCCCGATGGGTGGTAAAGATAGGAGATAAAGTGGAACGAGGGCAAAATATTGGCTATGTTGGGAGCACTGGCCGTTCTACGGGCCCCCATCTTCACTTTGTGGTTTACAGTAGTCAAACTATTCCGCCGGCAACGCCGGGTTTTCCGGAAGGAACCAGGTCATCTCGCGTTTGCGGACCGATGCCGGTTGGTGGTGACTTAAATCCATTAAGCTATCTTAATTTATAAAATGAATTATTAATATTGTGAATAAGATTTTAAGGTTTTTAGAAAAATATATTATTCCCAAATTTCTTTATCGGTTATTTCAGCCGATTTATCATTATTTTTTAGTAGCTTTAGCAGCTTTTATTTACGGTTTCCCGTCGCGAAAAATGTTTGTTATTGGCGTCACTGGAACTAAAGGGAAAACTACTACTTGTAATTTAATTGCCCATATTTTTAATTCTAATGGCCTTAAAACGGGTATGGCCACTACTGTTAATTTTAGAATTGGCGAAGAAGAGTGGTTGAATAAAACAGGCCATACAATGCTGGGAAGATTTCAATTGCAAAAGTTATTGGCAAAAATGTTAAAGCTGGGTTGTCATTACGCGGTTATTGAAACTTCTTCTGAGGGAATTTTACAATACCGACACCGCTTTATTGATTATGATATGGCGGTTTTTACCAATTTATCTTCTGAGCATCTTGAAAGACATGGCGGTTTTGAGAATTATCGGACTGCTAAAATTAAATTATTTGAAAAAATTGCGAAGAAAGAAAATAGTTTTGGGGTTTATAATTTGGATGATAAAAATGTAGATTATTTTTTAAAACCAGCAGTGAAAAATAAATATGGATATCAAATAAAATTAAAAATTAAAAATCAAAAATTAAATCATATTTTAGAGATTGAAGATATTAATTTATTACCTGATAAGTCAAAATTTACAGTTAATAAAGAAGATTTTGAAATACCCTTAATTGGTGAATTCAATGTTTATAATACTGCTGCGGCAATTTGCGTGGCTATGTTTCAAAATATCCCGATTAAACAAATTAAAAAATCATTGGTTAACGTTAAGCCCATACCTGGCAGAATGGAAAAAATTAATGAAGGACAAAATTTTTCAGTATTTGTTGATTACGCTCATACCGAAGACGCGTTAAAGGAAGCCCTTTCTGCCTTAAGGGTGTTTTGTAAAAATAAAATTATTGTAGTATTTGGTTGCGGAGGAGATCGCGATAAGGCCAAAAGGTTCAAAATGGGAAAAGTCGCTTCAGAAATGGCGGATTTCATCATTACTACTTCTGATAATCCGCGTAGCGAAAATCCTGATAGAATTTTATCTGAGATAAAATCAGGAATTTCCAATATAAATTTATATGAAATTATAGATAGGAGAGAAGCAATTAAAAAAGCGATTTCTTTGGCTGAAAAAGATGATATTGTTTTAATTGCAGGCAAGGGGCACGAAACCAGTCAAATTTTTAAAGATAAAAGAATTTATTTTGATGACCGAGAAATTGCTATAGAGATATTAAAGTTGAAATTTCAATGAAATACGAAATTCTTCCTCATCCAGCTGAATTGCGAATGAGAATTTACGGAAAAACAATTGAGGAATTGTTTATTAACGCCACGGAAGCAATGGCGCAAATTTTATCATCAAAAATTAAAAACTTAAAAACTAAAAATCAAAAACCAAAAACTAAAATCAAAATTCAATCAATGGATATAAATTCGCTTTTAGTGGATTTTCTTAATGAGATTTTAGCTAAAGCGCAAATTAATCAGTGTGTGTATTTAGTATCTAGTATTAAGTATCAAGTATTAAACGAAAAAGAATATCAATTAGAGGTAGAATTAATATCTTATCCGATAGAAAGATTTGATGAGGATATAAAAGCTGTAACCTATCAGGATGTTGATATTAAACTAAAAGTTAACGTATGGCAGACAGATTTAGTGTTTGATATATAATAAACAATTTTAGGCAATGCTTCACAGCGCTGCTTTTTTATTTTTATTTTATAATTTTTAAAAACACGCATATCATACATATATATATTTTAAAAACACGCATATCATACATATATATAAAGAGCGCTCTAACACATTAGAGCGCTCTAATGGGTTAGAGCGGGATAAAATTGGCATTATTTGTTATAATTTATATTAATAAATATATTTTAATATATATAATATTTATTTAATATTATGGGTAAAACCAGTAAAAAATATTTTGATAAAGATTTTATAGATAAAGTTTGGCAAGAGTTAATTAAAGAAATTCATCAAGCAAAATCATCAAGCGATATAAATATTGTTTTAGGCTGTGTACTTTCTTCGCCGGAATTAAATCTTTTGGAAAAGCGACTTTCTGTACTTTATTTATTAAAACAAGGATTATCTTATCGGGAAATAAGCGAAATCGCCGATGTTCATTATAATACTATTAGTTTTATTAAAAAAGGACTAAAAAAGCCAATAAGAAAGAAAAAAGTATACAGTAGTTTTCCGGAGAAACCTAAAAAGAAAATTTCAAAATTTCCTAAGTATAAAGGTGTATAAAATATAAAAGCAGGGGTTGTTAAGTTTGTAAGCACGCTCTAATCGGTTAGAGCGCTCTAATCTATTAGAGCGGCATTTAAAGGATAAAAGATAAAAAAATAAAAGAAAAAATAAGAGAGAAGAGGGTAAAAGCTGAAAAAAAGATTAAAACAAATGTGATTTTTTTATGCTTCAAAAGAAAAATCTTACAAAAATAAATAATTATCTTTGGGAGATTCCAAAGTCGTTCAGAAAAGATATGCGTGTTCCCGCAAGAATTTATGTTGATGAAAAGATGCTGGATTCTGTTTTTAAGGATAAAAGTTTGGAGCAGTTGGTTAATTTAACTGCTTTACCTGGAATTGAAAAATATTCTTTGGTAATGCCAGACGTTCATGAGGGTTATGGTTCGCCGATTGGAGGAGTTTTTGCTACTCGAGTAAAAGAAGATGGGATTATTTCGCCTGGAGCAGTTGGTTATGATATTAATTGCGGCGTTCGTTTATTGAAATCCAATTTATCAGTTAACGAAATCAGCTCTAATCTTGATAATTTAGCAACTGAAATTCAAAGAATTGTTCCGTCCGGCTTGGGCAAAGGCCATTTAAAGAAATTGGATATTAAAGAATTGGATAGGATTTTAGAAAACGGAGCTCAAGAAATAGTTAAACAGGGTTACGGTAAAGAAGAAGATATTAAAAATTGCGAGGCCAACGGTAAATTGGAATTGGCTGATGTTTCAGAAGTTTCTGATACTGCCAAAAAACGCGGCAGAGATCAAGTTGGCACACTGGGAAGCGGTAATCATTTTTTGGAAATTCAGAAAGTTGAGGAGATTTTTGACGATGAAGTTGCTAAAACTTTTGGTTTACATAAAGACCATGTGGTTATAATGATTCATACGGGTTCGCGCGGCTTAGGGCATCAAATTGCTACGGATTATATTCGTTTGATGCTTCGAGTGATGCCGAAATACGGGATTAAGTTGCTGGACAGGGAATTGGCTTGCGCGCCTTTTAATTCTCCTGAAGGGCAAAGATATTTTAAGGCAATGTCTTGCGGAGCAAATTTTGCCTGGGCAAATAGGCAAATGATTACGCATTATATTCGTCAGAGCTGGGAGAGGGTTTTATCTAACCAACGACCAACGACCAACGACTTACGACTTTCGGTTCTTTATGATGTCGCACATAATATCGCCAAATTAGAAGGAGATTTATTGGTTCATAGAAAAGGCGCTACGCGGGCTTTTCCGGGTCAGCCAGTTCTAATTCCAGGTTCAATGGGAACTGCTTCTTATATTTTACAGGGAACTAAAGAGAGCGAACAGGCGTTTTTTTCAAGCTGTCATGGTGCTGGGCGTATAATGTCGCGTCATAAAGCAATTAAAACTATATCTGGAAAAGAAGTTATTAAAGATTTAGAAAACAAAGGAATTTTAATAAAATGTTATTCTTTGCGCGGTGTTGCTGAAGAAGCGCCTATGGCATATAAAGATGTTGATAATGTCGTGGAAGTGGTTCATCAGGCAGGATTATCAAAAAAAGTGGCTAGATTAAAACCATTGGCAGTTATTAAGGGGGAATAAGAACAAGAAAAATTCTTTTCTCGCCAGCGATTTCCACGAAAAATTTTTCTTTGAATTGCGAAAGAAGTAAAAGAAAAGGGCTTAGCTTTATAAGCTAGCCCTTTAATGAAAATCATAGATTAATTACGTCTTTCTATGTTTTTGATTATTCTCCATCCCTTTTTTTCTTCTTTTGTATGAAGAGAAACAGGTTCATTGAAAGGATTTTCTCCGCAGTGAATACAGGTAGGAGTTTGTGATGTGTTTAGGGTGCCACAATTTTTGCATCTTATTGTGTCAGTTCCTAATTTAACACTCATTATTTTATTACCTCCTTTTTTTAGATAGCATCTTTAATTTATTTAAAAAAAGAATAAAGTAATAATGCTTTTTACTTCTGCGTTTACAGAATTTTATTAACTCTCCATTTTTAAGTTGTTAAGGTTAAGCTAATTATAGCGTAATTCTTATTTTTTGTCAAGTTAAAAAAAGCTAGTTTCAAAAATCAGAATTCGTATATATAATTATTATACATTATTGTGTTAGAATAACAATATGAAGCTCATTTTTTATGGCGGGACCAAGACGGTTACTGGCGCTAATTATTTAATAGAAGAAGGAAAATCAAAGATATTAGTTGATTGTGGATTATATCAAGGAAGTAATTTTTGTGAACGACTTAATTTTAAGCCATTTCCTTATAATCCAAAAGAAATCAAAGTTGTTCTAATTACCCATGCTCATATCGATCATATTGGCCGTTTGCCTAAACTCTATAAAGACGGATTTCGTGGTCAGATTTTTTCAACCAAACCAACAAAAGAATTTGCCGAGTATCTTTTACTTGATTCAGAAGGTATTTTAGGGAAGGAAGCTAAAAGGAAAAACCTTGCGCCCATCTATAATACCGAAGATGTTCAAGGTGCGCTGAGTTTGTGGAAGGGAATAGATTATCATCAGAAAATAAAAATTAACGGTTTAGAAGCTGAATTTTTTGATGCAGGACACATTCTTGGTTCAAGTTTTATTAGGGTTTCCAATAAAGAAGGCAAAAAAGTTATCTTTTCCGGAGATTTAGGGAATGTTGCCACTCCTTTAGTTAAAGACACGGAAAGTTTACCGGAAGCTGATTACGTTTTAATTGAATCAACTTACGGAAATCGAATACATGAAAATTTAAATAAACGAAAGGATATGCTTGAGGATTTAATTGAGGAAACTTTTAAAGTTGGTGGCACATTAATGATTCCGGCTTTCGCCATGGAAAGAACTCAGGATCTTTTATATGAATTAAACAGTTTGGTGGAAAATAAAAGAATACCTAAAGTTCCAATTTTTATTGACAGTCCATTGGCTATTAAATTAACCGAAGTTTATAAAAAATATTCTTCCAATTCGGAATATTTTGATAAAGAGGCGATTAATCTGGCAAAATCAGGGGATTTAATATTTAATTTTCCCGGCTTGAAATTTACCTTAAAAACAGAACAATCAAAGAAGATTAAAAACGTGGCGCCACCAAAAGTTATTATTGCCGGATCTGGAATGTCGCAGGGCGGAAGAATTATTCATCATGAACGTCTTTACTTGCCTGACCCTAAAAGCACTATTTTGTTTATTGGTTATCAAGCAATGGGTTCATTGGGAAGAAGGATTTTTGACGGCAATAGGGCTATTAAGCGTGGACTTACATCAACAAATTTCGTGAAAATTTTTGGAAAAAAAGTTCAAGTTAAATGCCGGGTTGCGGCGATTGGAGGATATTCAGCTCATGCTGATAAATTAAAGCTTTTAAGTTGGATTAAGCCGCAAAGAACGAAACTTAAAAAAGTATTTATAGTCCAAGGGGAAGGAGATCAGATGATACCGTTAGCTCAAAAAATAAAAGATGAATTTGCCATAGAAGTTGATATTCCTTCAATGAATGATGAGGTTATTTTATAGCCATTAGCCACTAGCCACTAGCCACTAGTGATTAGGGTATAGGGTTTTGATTTGTTTTATGTTAAAATTTTTTAATGTACCCTAGTGGCTAACCCCTAGTCGCTAGTGGCTTGTTGATTATGGATAACAATATTTGCCATACAACTTATAAATATAAAATCTGCATTTCTGGGGCGGCGGAAACCGATCATTGTGGACCTGATGCCAGTGGATTAGCCGAGGAATTAGGCAGGGAAATTATTAAACAAGACGCTGTTTTAGTTGACGGCGCGACAACAGGTTTTCCTCTTTGGGCGGCAAAAGGCGCTAAAAGCGAAGGGGGAATTGTTATTGGGCTTTCACCGGCTGCCACCGAAAAAGAGCATATTCAGGATTATAAATTGCCGACCGACTACCATGACTTAATTATTTATACTGGTTTTAATTATTCAGGTAGAAATTTACTTTTAACTAGGTCGTCTGACGCGGTAATTGTAGGATGCGGTCGTTTAGGAACATTAAATGAATTCACTATTGCTTTTGAAGACCAAAAGCCAATCGGGATTTTAGAAGGTTCTTGGGAAACCGATGATTTAGTGAAAAAGATAATTATTGAATCTCATCGAGGTCCGGGGAAAATAGTATATTCTTCAAATCCAAAAGAGTTGGTGGAGAAAGTGATAGAATTAATTAAAAAAGAGAAAGGTCGCAATAGCACAGACTAATACGGACTAGACACAGATCTATATAGAAGTTTATTTCCGTATAAGTCAGTGTAAAGTCAGCATAAGTCAGTGATTATGGAAAAGAAACCAATTGGCGAGGTTACTCATTATTTTGGCAATATCGGAGTAGCCATTGTGAAATTCAAAAAAGCAATGAAGGTTGGAGAAACCGTTCATTTTAAAGGCGCTAATGTTGATTTTACTCAAAAGATTGATTCAATGCAGTATGATCATAAAGACATTGATAAAGCCAAAAAGGGTCAGGAAGTTGGTATTAAAGTAAGTGATAAAGTAAGGGAAGGAGACGAGGTGTTTGAAGCGTAAAATCTCAAATAACAAATCCCAAATCTCAAACAATATTCAATGACCGAAATTCTAATAGCCGAAACTCGTCGTGTTTAGGATTTAGGTAATTGGAATTTGTAATTTATTTGTTATTTGGTGCTTGGTGTTTGGAATTTATATATGTTCAGGAATATAATTCTGCCAGCGAGCTTGTTGGCGGGGACAATTATTGGCGCGGGGATTTTTGCCTTGCCCTATGTTTTTGAAAAAGCCGGAATTTTTACCGGTTTATTTTATTTAATAATTTTTAGCGCGGTTTTTACTTTGATTCATTTAATGTACGCGGATATTATTGTTCGTACTAAAGAAAACCATCGTTTTCCGGGGTATGCTGAAATTTATTTAGGAAAATTTGGCGGACGGTTGGCAACTTTAATAACTGTTATTGGAATGATTTTTGTATTAACAGCTTATTTAGTATTGTCTGTGAGTTTTTTTAATTTAATTTTTCCCAATATTGTTTTATTTGATTTTTATAAAATTCTAATTTTTTGGCTCTTTGGCTCTTTAGCTGTTTTTTTGGGAATTAATAGATTAGCGGTTTCGGAGTTTTTAATTATTATCGGTACCGCGACAGTAATTTTTATTATTTTCTGTTATGGATTGGCGAATTTTAAACAAGTGCTTTCAACGCCTTTATTAAATTTTAGCTATGTTTTTTTGCCATACGGGGCAATTCTTTTTTCTTTATCGGGACGGACAGCTATTCCAACGCTGGTTGGATATTTTAGAAAAAATAATCAGCCGCAAATAAAATCAAAAATTCCCATTATTTTGGGAAGTTTAACTCCGATGTTAATTTATTTGGTGTTTATTTTTGGAATTATCAGTTTATCGGAAACCGTTTCCGAAGATTCAGTTTCCGGTCTTGTTGGGCGTTTGCCATCGTTAATTTTGACGCTGTTGGGAATTTTAGGAATAATTTCTTTGTTTAGTTCTTATATTATGATTGGTCGGAATACTAAAAAAAGCTTGGAGCATGATTTTAGATTTCCGCGAATTTTAATTGGATTAATTGTTGTTGTTTTTCCTTTATTTTTGTATTTGCTCGGATTTCGGAGTTTTTTGGAATTAGTCGGGATTGTTGGCGGAGTTTTCGTTGGTTTGGCGGGGATTTTGATTATTTTAATGTGGCTTAAAGCCAAGAAAACAGAAGCAGATAGAGGAGTTATTCTTAAAAAGGTTAATCCATTTATTATTTACGGCTTGTTATTGGTCTTTATAGGAGGAATTATTTATGCTATTTTATAAAATATGAGAAAGAATATTTCTAAGTCCGGGAAAACTGAATTATTTGCGCCTAGAACAGAAGAACATGAAATTCCAAAAGGAAAACTTGGTTTGGTTTTTTGTCGGGAATGTAATGCCGTTTATTATAAAAAATCATGGCATCATAATCTTAGATATTTAAAAAAACTTCGCGAGAATTTGCCGGTAAAATTTGCTATTTGCCCGGCTTGTAAAATGATAAAAAATAAACAATTTGAAGGGCAGATTGAGATTACCAATATTCCTCAGAAAATTTCCAAAGAATTAATTAATTTGATTAACTCTTTTTGTAAAAGAGCTTATGGGCGTGATCCAATGGATAGGTTGATCAGCATAAATCAGCCTAAAAATCAGCGTCAATCAGCGTCTTTAATAATTACTTTAACAGAAAACCAAACAGCCGTACGATTGGCCAAGAAAATCAAACAAACTTTTAAGAAGGCTACAATGAAAATTTCTTATTCTTCGTCTCCGAGTGATGTGGCGTACGTTAAACTAGAATTTAGAATCTAGAAAATAGAATTTAGGGAAACGTAAAAAATCAACGGCTAATAGGCGTGTTAGCCGTTGAAAAAACAAAACACTGCTTTTGTAGGGCAGTGCTTTGTTTGATAATAAAACTTACTTTTTCATTACTATTCGGTGTCTGATTGAATATCAGCGGACGTATTAACACTTTTTATTTCCTTAACAATTTCTCTAAGTTTTTGATACGCTTCTTTGATATAGGAGTGCGCTTCTTTGATAAATTGGTGTCCTTGACGGAATAATTGGTCGGATTCGGCTAAATTGGAGATAGCGGCGAATTTTTCTTTGGCTGCTTCATATTTTGTTTTAGCTAAATCAATTTTTTGGTTAAAATCGTCAAGTAGAATTTCTAATTGAGACGTGTCTTTCCCGGCGGCGTTTAATTCATCAATTTTTGAAGCAATCTTCGTAGAGAAGTTTTCGGCTTTTGTAATTACAAAAGTAATTCTGGCCGCTAAAATTTGACCGGTTTCTTTTTTGATTTTTACTTTAATATTTTTCCAATAACTTCTAATAATTTTAGCTTCTTCTTTTATTTGAGTTGGCGTCGCGTTGTCAATTTTTGGCTGTCTTTCTTTAAGCCAGTTAATATCTTCGTTAATTTCCGCTAAAATAGTTTGTCTTTCTGATTCAGAAATACCGCGAATATGTTCGGCTTTTGTTCTAATTGTTTCTAATCGACTAATCATTACAGAGATTGTTGTTTTAATAAATTCTCTTGCCGTATCTTCAAGAGCGGTTTTATTTTCTGCGTTTTTAAATTGTCTGTATTTAGCTCTGGCATTAATAAGATTTTGACGGCTGCTTTTATAAAAGTTGACTTCTTTCGTGTATGTTTGTTTGGCTTGTTGATATTTTGCTTTTGCGGTCGCGTCTTTTTGTCTTAATGTTTGAGCTGACCCAATATTGGTCATAAGCCCCATTAAAAGAGCGCAGACAGTAAAAGAAATAATAAATTTATTTGGTTGTTTCATAATTTAAATTAAATTAATAATTATATTATTAAGTATAAGTTATTATTGAGAAACGCCGGAAAGATCGCTATCAAGATTATTTAATGACGCGTCACTGTCAAATCCGTCAAGATTCGATAATTCGTCGGAAAAACTTTCTAATTCATCGTTTAGTTCGCTTTCCAGGCTAATAATTGAATTTATATTTACCGCGCCTGGTTCTTCTCCGCTAATTGCCGATAAATCTTCATCAAGATTTTTTAATCTTGTATCTTGATTGATTTCTTCAATATCAGCAATATCTTCCGAAAGAGTTTCTACTTCATTCGTTAATTCTTGGTCTATTGATGTTTGCTGAGAATACCAATAAATTCCGCCGGCAATAAGGATAATCGCAATAATACTAAGCCAAAGATATGTTTTATTAATCATTTGTGTGGATTTATAATGTATGGATTTATAATAATTTTCGACCTTTTAATTGTAAATAACGGTTTATATGGTTAATTTTTGTTGATTTGTTGATGTTAAATTTTTAATATTTTTTCAATTTTAATTCTAATCATAGGTTTAGATTTTTTATTTCTAGATTATAACTTATTTTTCTTAATAAACGAAATTTTTTGAATAGGTGGACCACATTCAATAAAACTTTTATATTAAATGTTTTTTAATAAACGCTCTACCACTTCCTGATTTGAGGTATTTTTCAAATTCGTATGCTTTGTATTTGTCTTTGGTTGCAAAATAAAAATCTAATTTTATTGGCAATCTATTTTTTGTAGCCGGAATTTGTCCTTTTCTGTGTCGATTAATTCTATCTTTTAAATCATTGGCACATCCAACATAATAGCCATCTTTGCATTGTAAGCTGTAAACGTAATACATATTTAATCGCCTTCACTAAAAGTTTCGGCGTATTGATTAATCGCCTTCACTAAAAGTTTCGGCGTATTGATTAATCGCCTTCACTAAAAGTTTCGGCGTATTGATTAATCGCCTTCACTAAAAGTTTCGGCGTATTGATAGCGGACTTGTTACGCCGTAGCTACGCTTCAGCGTGGCGAAGACGGACTTGTCACGCCGTAGCCACGCTGAAGCGTGGCGAAGACGGACTTGTCACGCCGTAGCTCTGGCGAAGCTCGCCTTCGCTCTTGCGAGCTTCGGCGGAGCGAAGGCGGGCGACTTCGGTCCAGAACTGACCGATCTAAGACAGTATAAAGCTTTTTGGGGAATAATTCCAGAACGAAATTGAGGCATCTCGGTCAGGGTTAAAATTAAGAAATGAGACAAATGAGACGCTATAAAGGGGAATTTTGGTGTCTCATTTGTAAAAAAGGTTTTATGAGAAAGGAAATATAATAAGTTTATGCCTTCTTCCGGGTTTTGAAGTGTTAAGCTTAAATTTTAGATGGTCCTTTATTTGAAATATTATCTCTGGATGATTGTACTTTCTCAACCGAATATTAACATAAGGAACCTCGAAATATTCTGATAGCTTTTTCTTGAGCAGTAAAACCACACTTTTTCTTCCTCGTACGGTTGGGGAGATTTCGTAATATTTTCCGTAATTCACGGATATGATTTCATCGGGATGATCGTTTTTGTTTATGGCTATTTTCATCGTTATTAAGCTATCAATATACAGAAAATATTGAAGCAAAACCTTAGAAACTAAGCCTGAATACCAGAAATTAGGAAAATTTACATCTTCCGGAATTGGAAATTGCGGTGGATAAAAGTCGGAGCGAGATCCCTTTCTGGGATGCGCTACATCACCGCTATCCCGAGCTTCCTTTAATTTCTTGATTTGCTTGATATCATCTTGTGTAAGACCAAGTTCAATTACAGCCTTGCGCAACTTTCCGGCAAATCTTTTTCCTTCAAACGAAAAGATGATGAGCTCTATACACTTGAATAAGTTGATCGTTAACATCTGAGGAGGAAAGCGGAGGTAAAAGTCTTTCTCTGCCTGTAGTAAATACTTGAAAGACTTATTAAATACTTCGTCGCGGCAATAAAGCATCCTCGCTAACATATTAAAATCGAGATCTTTAAAATTCGTGTTGCCAGGATTACATATCATCGACCAAGCGCCACCGTTTATTCTCAGATTGTTTACAGGTATTTCGCTTCCATCCTCATCAAGTTTATATACACGACATAATTGGTATTCGTAGTTTTTATAGTCGTTGCGGTTGTGTTTATTATTAAACCACGATGACGTCGTTAACGCCAAAGATCCACATACTCTATTAAAAAGCCTTACCGCTACTCCTAAAGCCACATTCTCATCATGTACTTCAACGTCGCAATAAATAACATAATGCGTTTTAATAAAACGTGGATCAGTAAAAACTTTCTGTGTAATGTAGCTTTTGTGGTAGCGAGGGTTGCCTGGATCTTTAATGTCTGCTTCAATTGCCACAAATTTTCGTCGCTTCTGTTCCTTAAACGGCATTTTTTTGATTACGCAATCATATAAACAAATTTCGTCCTTAGCGGAGAGCACGTATCCAATTATTTTTGCATAGACTCTATATTTACTTTTTGCCATAATATTATTTGGTTCCAATCAGCTTAGCCAAATCTTCTTCGCGTTCACGTCCCCTCAATTGACCAGTAAGAATGCCAAGTCTGTAATGGATTCCTTCGCTCATTAATCTCCAATTTGTATTTACTAATGTTTTTTCAATTACTTTTTTGAGTTTCATTCGGCTATCGTATTCGTGCTGGCCAGTCTTTGTATCCTGTATAGTAAAGCTGATTATAACATCCTTCTGTAGATCCAGTTGAGAAAATTCAAGTTTAATATATCCCTCTTTTTCTAAAACCGGAGTCAGTAATTTTTCAAGTTCAATAACTGTCAGCTTTTTAAGTTTAGCCACTTTATCATAGAGTTTTTTATTCTTTTCTTTTTCCTCCCAGCTTTTTACAAGTTTTGAAAGTTGTTCTGCTTCCCATGGTTTTTCTTGGGCCCATTTTTTTACTGCTTCCATATATTCTTTCAACCACCTTTTTTGCTTTTTTATGAGTTTATAAAAATCTTCGTCGCTTATCTTTCCTCCATACTGTTTTTCAATATTTTTTCTAAATTTTTTATCCGCAGATGTAAAATGATATTTTTCAGCTTTCATAAATTTGTTCTTCCAATGTTTTATTGGGTGAGAATGCATAGTTATTTTTTACTATCTTTAAAACGCAAAACGCTTCCATATAAATTAGGCCTAGTCCCGTCAAATATAATCTCCCAATCAATAGAATAATCCTCGGTTTCTGGAATATGATCGCGTTTAGAAAAGAAAAATTTGCGTACTAAACCGTCATTTTTCTCAAGAGGACAATCTCGCAAAGTTTCAACTAAATATTTCGAAAAATCATCCCACGGTGGAATGTTAATAATCTCTGTTGGTAAATCGTTAGATTTGAGAAATTCATATAGTTGCCATCTCAATTTTTCTAGTGAAATAAATTGTTCATTAAAGTAAGAGTGATGGAATTTACTATTGGGATTGTTGATTGTGTATTCTTCCATTTTTTTTAATGTCTCCTTAGCAAAACTTCTATCTAAATGCGTGTGAACAACCCAGTCGCACCAGTATTTTAAATCTTTCCACTTAGTGGCAATACTTTCCGATCTTTCAATAAATTTCCGAATCTCCACCATTGTATAAACTACCCTTTCTTTTTCGATAGGTTTATTTAATACCTTATTTAGATTTTCTAAAATTTCTTCTCGTGCCATATCTCTCCTAATTTTTTGTTGGGTGATTTATTTTTAATATACTCCCTCCATCCATGGGGTAAGGGTTCACATTTCCAGGGCAATATTTTATACACATTAAAAGGATCTATTACTGCCGCATCTACTATTTTCCAAAAATACTCGTCTATTTCAGAAGGATAATACCCATTCCTAATATTCTTTTTCCATTTCTCCTGCTCTTTCTTTAATAATTTAGACCACCAACAATCTACTGCCATATGGTAAAGCCGATAAACAATTCTCCATTTGTCCTTTTCTGGCTCGGGATTTTCGTAGTCACCAGCTCTTAATGGATCGTGATCTTTCTGTCGATGTTTATTCCCTGGTAATTTTTGAGAATATTCGTCCATCTGTTTGTCTACCGAAACAAAAGGGTAGCCGCATTTCCCAAAGGCTATTTGCCAAAGTTTATTATGGAATCTGTTATTTGGCATCTCATTTTTTGAATTAAAGAATATCAACAAGTTCTTCTTGTTCGTCTTCATTAAACTCGTCGGGGTCAAGACCCTCACTTTCTAATTTTTCCCTTATTTCCTGTTGTCGTTCTTTTTGTTCGTCCATAATAGCTATCCTTCAAATTCAATTTTTCGAAGCTGGATTTCTTCATCAGCTCGTTGTCGTTCGCGTTCTGCGCCTTCTTTAAAGCTCTTTATCATCTTCTCCACGAATTTTCTCGCTCTTGGATCTTTATCTCTGGTGTATTGCTCAAGATCTTTGGCTTTACGCTCGTACGCTTCTGAGATTCCATACTCTCCGGAAACGACTCCCGTAGCATACATAACACTTTCTAACTGACCGAGAATTTTTTCGTTTTCCGTTCTTCGTGCAATCTCGATGCACAAATCAAAGTTGCCGTCCCAAAACGGACCCATAATCCGTGTAACCTTCATTAAGCTATCTTTGTCTCCTTTTTCAACAAGCGACATCAAAATTTCAGAGAGCGATGGACCGCCTACGCGCTGTAAGAATTGTCCTATGTCCCAGTTATAAACACTCCAATCTACAGTCGCCTCTGTGAACCATTCGCAGACTACCTTTTTATAGCATGGATGCGATGCGATGTGCTCTCTTAAATCAGGATTGAAATGATACGGCACTGCTTCATAACGATCTTCCCGAAGTAGGCACCTTCGTCTTTTTTTACTTTCATTATCTTTCTTAATTCTCCCAAGAAACACTTCTATAATGATCGTGAAATTTTCTTTGCCCAGATTAAGAAGTAAGCCCTGTGCATGCCAATCAAGGCTTGGAAGCTCAATCATTTGTTGTTTGAGAAACTCAGCTCCTTTTTCACTCCATTTTGAGACATCCATCCACTTTTTCCATGTCGACATTTGGAGATTTTGGAAATACATCGAAATATATTGTGAATGTCGCGCCATTTCTTCGACAATAAGCCCCTCTATTTTCTTTGGGGACCGCACATAATTCCTTGTAAGGGTATTAATGAGCGCATAGTGAAGTAAAAAGTGGCCATCTTTGTTGGTTCTCAGAAAAGCAAAAGTATTTTGCTTTTTAACAATGTCGTTGAGGAGCTCAATATCGCGATTTCTTATTTCTTTTTTTAGATCAACCTCTCCCGCGAGGTTCAGCGAGAAGCAAATAGCACTTACGAGCAACGCCTCTTTTCTTTTAATAATTTCCGTTACATACTTATCCCATAAATCGAATTCAGTGGAGTCTCTAAATCCATCGAGAAAGTTTGCAGTAAACGCTTTTAGTGATCTATTCTTTTTAAAAGCATTAGCGAGAATGTTGTCAGCTAGTGCTGATTTTTCTTTTGCTATTTTGCGGAGAAATCGTTTGAATTCTTGAAAATGCCATTCTTCTGTAATTTCTTTTTGCTCAGCGATGATGTTGAGTTTTGTAATCCAGCCACGCAGATTTTTCTCACTGATTTCCAGGACCTTTTCCGCAATAGCTTCAGCGCGCTTTTTATCCGCGGTATCCCACCCCTCTTCTTCTTTATAAGTAACTGGATCTCCAACCAAGAGACGAAATAGACTATAGAAAGAATCTTTTAATATATCTTTACGCAAATTTATTACTTTTTGAGTCTTAAACTTTTCATTTCTAGCAAGCCAATAGAGTCCTTTTTCAATCTCCGCAACTATAGCTGGCTCCTCTCGCATTTTTTGGGAATCATTAAAAACAATACTTCTGTAGTTTTCAATAAGCTGGTCGATATCATCCAAAATCATCTGCGTTACATCATCTCCATACAACACATTTGATGGCCTGCGCGTTGCCTCTTCCAGTGTAGAGATTATTTGAAGCCGTTTTTTGGAGTCCTTAATTGTTGGGTATAGTTCAAAAAGCAATTCTATTGTTTCTCGTCTAATTCGTTTTAAGAAATCCGTTGGGCCAACCACGCCAGAGTGATATACTAGAGTTTTTTCATCTTTCCATGTATTGCCCTCAATAGAACTATTTAACAATTCTTTGGTTGCAGTAATGATGAAATCAAAATTCTGTTTTTGTTTATTAGACGACCATTGTTTTATAAAATTTAAAATCTCGCGCTGAGCACCATAGCCGATTTTACTTTTAGTAAGAATATTGAAATCGTACTTTGCAAATTTCTTAATAACCTCTAATGCCTTATTTTTCACTTCGGAATCTTCCCACTGAGAGAGTTGTCTTATTAATTCCAATACTTCATCGTGGACGATGTATCTAATATGATCAAGAAGCTCAATTCCTATTAGGATTAAATCTTTATGTGATTTGCCATCAAATTCTCCGAATTTAGATTTGTGAATGACAGGGGAAGTAGGCTTTTTTTCGATTATATAGCGCATTATTTCAATCATTTCGTTTGGCACTTTATAAATAAACTCTTTTAGTAAGTCCAGATTTTCGAGTATCGAATCATTATCTTTAGATTTTTTAATATCGGCAATAATCTCGCATGCAAATTTAGCAAGATACTCATCCGCTTTCTGATTATTCAGTTCCATTAATTTTCTAAGTTGAGCCTTGTTTTTTTTCATAGCAATTATGTTATTAAATCATCAATGTTTAATGTTTTATTGTCGAGATAGTCGTTTAATAATTCCTTAGCTATAACAGGTTGTTTAAGCCAAAGTATCCTTCCAGTTATAGAAGCAAGGTCATTTTGTAATAAAAGTTTATTAAGACTATTAAGTTTATTTTGATCGATTTGCAAGACACTTCTGATTTTCTTTTTTACACCTGAGTCGTCCGTGTAAAAGGGTGAATAAAAATAGACCAATGCTTCATATTTAAGAAGAATTTCAGTCAGCGTTTCGACGACAGTATTAATCTTTTGTTTGTGCGTTTCTCGTTCATCAGTACTTACCTCTCGCTTATCAATTTCTGAAATATATAAATCTTGTATTGTAATTGATCCCCCAAAGTTTTTAATTTTATTTTGCACGTCGTCTTTAAATGCTGACTTACAGACGAAAATCAGCATAGCCTTTTGTTTGTTGAACATTAAATATTCAGAAAGATTCGAAATCTCATGAGCTCCCCAAATAAAAACAATGGTTGGAATGCTGTCATTTACTTCTGATGTGCTAACATTTTCTAAATTCACCCTATTTTGCGGCCACTTTATAAAACACAGGTCCTGACTTATAGTGTTTTGTAAATCATTGTTTATTTGTTGGCAACCCAAAGCAGCGATTGTATGCAGTAGTGTTATATAATCATCGTTGTGTAATAAAATTGTTTGTGCGGGATCAAAGGTAAGATTATCAGACAAAACCTTGGCATATCTTTCTATTTCAGATTGATCAACGCTACATACTAATGAGCTGTTTTGGTTAAGGACATTTTTATATCCCTCAACCGAATAAAAGAAGTCTTCAGAGATGTTTAAAAAATTTCTTCTTATGTAAAAAAATATTGGGTTTTGCAGTTGTAATACCAGTATTTGTTGCCCAATAATAAAACAATCATTGCAGTGTAAATTTTTTCGGCAGTACTCGTCAGCATCTATGCTTTTTCGATTAACGCTTATCTGTTTAGAGCCGGTATCTTGATTTGTACAGAAAACAAATTTTTTGATTACTCGATCTTTATTTTTTTTGATGACCTCTTTGAGTTTTAGCTGCCAATTTTCTTGTGTACTACTTTCGATTTTCACTTCTCCTGTAATCAATTCCGCATCGGATCGAAGAGATGACTTTCGAGTGCGCTCTTTCTCGACGTTAACACCGAATATCTCAATGGAGGCATTTGAATTAACTATTTCGGGGAAAGCTCCTTGATGAAATAAATTATCAATCATCAACTCAAATCTACATGAGTCGATCGTTTTTAGTTTTTGAATAATTTGTTGGTCTGATACCATAATTTGAGGTAGCTTTTTTATTTTATACAATCTTCAATAACTTTAACTTCCTCCGGCGTGAGGCCGTAGAGTTTATAGACCATTTGATCGATTTGTTTTTCGTAATCACGAACCTTGGTTTGCTTGTTGAGGTTTTCTAAATAATCTTTGTCTTTAGTGATTGTGATAATTTTATTAACAAGATCAATGAGTGGTTTTTGTTCTTTTCCGTTTATTTTCATAATGGGAATTTTTTCTAATGCGAATTTTTTCCATTGAATAGTAGCCATCCCAGAACTATTGCAGATTAAAGAAAAGTAGAAATAACATAATTTAGAATTTAGAAATGCCAATAAATATTTTAGTGATTCTCCAACCATAAAAAATGCCCCGGCCAATAAATAATCTTCTTTATCAGAATAAGAAAACCTATTTTTATTTGTAAGTTCAATCCATATGATTTTTTCTTTAGAAAAATCTTGTATAAAAGCACAATCACGCAAGTTATAAATGGTTTTCCCCTTGTCTTGTCTTTCTGCTAGTTTTTTATGATATTGGTCTAAATGAGACCCAATCGCTGGATAATCTTTAATATCCACTGCCTCTACTTTAGAACCGTCATCTACCTTATACCCATTATGGACATTGATTAAATATAATCCGGACTCATTGTAGTAATATCTTTCAATATCTCTTCCTCTGATAATTGGTTTGATTATTTCAGCGGCACTTGAATTTCTAGAAACAATTTTATCTCGCGTTTCCTTGTCAATGACAAAAGCTTCATTGTATCCTGTTTTAATTCCATAATTTATTCTTACATCCCAATCCTTTAGTGATATTCCTAGTCCCTCAATTTTGTTTTTTAAATGAATTACTTCTGGTTTTTCAATCGTCCATTCACTATCTTGTAATTCACTTTGCGAGAATTTAATTTTATCTGGTTCATTAATATTGTCCGAATAATTCAGTTTATTGTTTTCGCCATTTCCTTTTGTAGCTATAAAAATCAGGGTGTTGGTTATAGCCTTGAACATGTGTTGGTCTCCGAAATTAATAATACTTCTAATGGTTGTATTCGTCTGTAAATATCTTCTCAAAAAAGTGCCGTATTGTGCTCGTAAAAATTTGTTCGATGTTATAAATATTAATACTCCACGATCATGCAATAATTTGAATCCTCGTTCATAGAAATAAGTATAGAGATCTGAAACTGAATTAAAAATTTCATACTTTTTCTCCAGTGCTTGTTTGTAACTAATTTCCTCCTGTCTTATGTATGGCGGATTTGCTATCACCACATCAAATCCGCCTTTCTCTTCGAATACATCAGCAAAATTGAATTTCCAAAGGAAAAAGGGTTTAATATTTAATCGCTTAAATTCTTCAAGTTTTTTAAGAACAGAAATCTTATTCTGTTCTTTAAGAGTCGCTTCAATAAGTTCCCATTCCAAATTTTCTATTGCCCTTTTTAATTCTTCTTTTCTTTCTGGATTGGTTTCTCCAAAAAATTGCTTGTGATAGTTATCAAGTTCGTCTCTAATCGCTCGCGACTCCGCAATAGAAGCAAATAAGTCCTTTTGTTCTGTTGATTGTTCTTGAATCTTTTTGTGCTTTTTTAAAATGTCCCGCAATTGCGATTCTAAAATAATCACTTCTTGCGGCTTGTTTTGATGTTCTCCTTTTTGCATCCATTTGGGATTCTTTTGGTAAAACTGTAAAAGCTTGCTTTGCAACCCTATAATCTTTTGATTTACTGGATCTAATATTTCGGAATCTATTACTGAAATGCGTAGCAATTTTTCATCAAAAATCTTAATACCCTCAAATTCTTCGAGTAGGCTGTTGCCCTGCATGATTTTATAATCCAAGTTCGGCAATGGCTTAATTTGTTTGATATCCTCCTCGTCCACAATAAGAGAAAGCCAAAGCCGAAGCTTGGCGATTTCTACCGCACCAAGGTCAATGTCTACGCCATAAAGGCAATTTTGGATGGCATGACGTTTGAAGTCATAAATCGTTCGGCCTTTTTTAGTTTTGAGATAATTCGTAAGCGCGTTTCTCGTACGAATGATTTCATTCATCATTCCTACCGGGAAAGCGCCCGAACCAACAGCCGGGTCGCAGATGCGAATTGTTTCCAGTTTTTCGTCTATAAGATTGGCGTTGTCGCGAATGCTTTTCGGGAGTTTGTGCGAATATATTTTGGTTTCTTTACCACGGCTTTCTACCTCGGCTTCATGCTCAACTACGGTCTCGCCATATTTTATGAGCATCTCAATATCATTTTTACTCACTTTACCTTTAAGTTCTGTCGCCAGATAGTTCGTCAAACTTTCTTGACACATATAGTGAACTATCTCTCGCGGAGTGTAGTATGTGCCTTTGGATTTACGATCCTTTACTTCCAAGAGATTCTCAAATACCTTTCCAAGCATCTCTGGATCCACGGCAACTTCTTTTTCAAGCGGCTCATCTTCTTTGACGGTGAAGTTATAGCGATCAAAAACATCTAAAATACCAGTACCCGTGTCGCCCTCTTTAGTCTTATAGTCATTTGAGAATAGTTCGTTTGGAAGAAGAATATCAGTATTTACCCAATCATAGTTGCCAAGCGGATCAAAGAGGCCCCCATTGAGGAACGGGATCCTGCATTTGAATTGACTGAAATAATGATCCTCGTGAGATCGGAAGAGCACACGTCTGAACTCCAGTCACATTCCTTTATCTCGTATGCCGTCTTCTGCTTGAAAAAAAAAAAAGTCTGAACTCCAGTCAAATTCCCTTATCTCGTATGCCCGCTTCCGCTTTACTCCCTCTATCTACCACCGCTTCTCCT
>CAJVXI010000002.1 GCA_913009635.1 uncultured bacterium | reverse complement strand
AATAATATTGAGATTACTGTTGTTTTTTTTTTTTTTTTCAAGCAGAAGACGGCATACGAGATAAAGGAATGTGACTGGAGTTCAGACGTGTGCTCTTCCGATCTTGCTTTGCTGCTACAGCAGTGGATCCGCAGCCGCCAAAGGGGTCAAGAACAACGCCTCCTGGTGGACAAAAGCATTGAATAAAATCATAAGGAATTTGGTCGGGGAACACAGCAGGATGTTGTCTTTTTAAGGGGTCCTTGTCTCCGGCCATTAAGTAATTCCAAACAGTACCCCTGCATTTCATTAGGTTGATAGGCCGAGTTACAGTTTTTGTTGTGGAGCCATCTGTTCTTCTATTTCCACTTCCAGTCATAATTTTTCCTCCATGTTTTGAAGGAATCTTTAGTGATTCTTTATTAAAATATTGTGGTCTATCTCCATTGAGGAAAATTGGTATATATTCGTGGTCAACTCTAAATCTATGTTTCCACCAAGCTCCTTCTGTGCCATGTTTTCTATAAATAACCGTTTCAAAGAGGCGTAGCCCAATTTTATCTACCCAATCGACAATTGTTCTAAACGATGTAAGAGTCTTTGCAAAATTTTTTGTCTGATCTTGAATTACCATCACTGCTATACCGCCATCTTTTAGGACGCGTTTTATTTGTTCTCCTGTGGCATGAAGATCAAAATTATAATTACCATTATAATTTCGTACTTCATCGTAAGGGGGGGATGTTACAATAAGGTCAATAGAATTACTCGGTAAAGTTTTTAACATTTCCACCGCGTCGCCATGTAAAATCTCATTCAATGGTAAATCGTCTAGATTTGATTTTCTAGATTTTTTTATTTTTTGTTGTATTGATAAACTACCCATAATATTACTTTTATTATAACAAAATTATATCTACTTTTTAATTACGTCAATAACTCTTCCGCTAACTTTGTATTGATCGTCTTCATGAATGAATATGGGGAGGTAATCCTGTGTTGATTCGGATTTAAGAATTACTCTTTTATTTTCTCTGTCTAAAATAAATTTCTTAATATTCGCCATTCCATCAATCACAGAGACGACATATTGGCCAGATTCAGGGCTTATTTGATCGGCATCAACGATTACAAAATCTCCGTCTTCAATACTTTTACCATTTTTAATATTAGCTTTGTTCATGGAATTTCCTTCAGCTCGTAGGATAAATAATTTTTTCCCACGAGGAACAAGTTTTTTAGATACTTTAAGGTGTCCGGTAATATTTTCATCTGCGTAAATATTTGCTGGCCCACAATTGGCAGAACCGACGATCGGTATGGAAACAAAGAGTTCACCGATCCCTCTTTGATTATTAATTCGGCTGATCTTTTTATTTTTTTTATCAATTAAAATAAACCCTTTGCATTCAAGTTGAGAAAGATGATGTTTTATTTTTTGAGGCAGATTTTCTCCTATCAGTTCTCCAATTTGTCGGAGAGTAAGATTGTCTATGTTTTTACTATTGATTAGTTTTATTAATTTTTCTTGAATGCTGTGCATATTTTTATTATAAGACACCTGTCAAGAAAACGCAAAAAGTTATCCACAGGGCATTAACACTTGACGAGTTGACAAGAGTAATCAAATTGCTGTAAAATTAAGGCATCCTGATGGTTTTCTAAACCATGACGTCGATAGGATAATTATTAATTAACTATTAAAAGCTATGGCAGATAAAAAGAAAGTTTTCGTGAGTTTTGACTACGAGAACGATAAACATTACAAGTATTTATTGGAAGCGTGGGATGCTAATGACGAATTTGATTTTGTTTTTAGCGATAAAACTCCTACTGAAATCAATAGCGAAAATATTGGTTCAATTAAAGCGGGGCTTAGGAAAAAAATCCGCGAAGCAACACATACTCTAATAATTGTTGGTAAAGAGACAAATAAACAACATAAAGACCACGAGTTAATTGGATACCGAAATTGGATTAACTTCGAGGTAGCTAAAAGCATTGAAGATGGAAATAGACTTGCCGCGGTACGACTTGAAAAGAGTTATTCACTCCCAAAAGAAATTTTCGAGGGCAAGTACTCCATCGTTGAAGGATATACCGAAGATAACATCATTGATGTTTTAGATCGTGCCCCTAAAAACTAATATGACAGACGTATCCACTGATACAAAATTTATTGCCTTGCATAAACATTACAACGACACTTTTGCGAACATAAAAGAGTCAATTAGTCTTCGCGATAAGTTAACGGCTTTAATTCTTTTGGTGTTGGCATTTGTGGCGTTGTATACGTTTTGGCCCGCGGATGCCATAACAACGTTTTCTCAAATATCCGCGCAGAAGTTAGGGTTATCAGTAAGTGTTAATGGAAGTTTTCTTGGTAGTATCATTTGGTTTGCGTTATTGGTTACAATAGTACGATATACACAAGTAGTCGTTTATATTGAGCGACAATATACATATATCCACCGTCTAGAAAAAGAGCTACATAGCAAATTTGACGATGGAATAACTTTCACAAGAGAGGGTAAATCTTATCTGAAAAAGTATCCAAAATTTTCAGATTGGATATGGATATTATATATGGTTATATTTCCCTCTCTTTTGGCAGTCGTTGTTTTAGTAAAAATTATAAGTGAATGGATGAACTCTTTTTCCGCGGTTTCTGTTTTCCTTATACTTAATACCATAATCGCACTTTGTATTTTGGTTTCAATCGTTCTTTACACTCTTTTTATGCATTACCAAAAATAATTAATAATAATATAGATATAATTAAAACTATGAAGAATAAAAAAGGATATCCTCAAAAGCGGGGTACATCCTACGAAAAGAAAAAAGCAAGAGATCATGGAGCAAAGCGTATTGGTGGCCCAGGCAATCCTGACGCAAAGAAAGGTAATCAGAAATTAGAAATGAAAAGTTGGCAAAGGCCTGTTCCACGACCCGAAGTTGTAAAAGCACGTAGAAAAGGTGTAACAAAATTCATCAGTAAAAGCGGCTTTACTGGTCCCGCTTTGCAGTATGGTAAAAAACGTAAGATGAAATTATACAAAGGAAAAAAGAGGTTGGTATAAAATCTATAAATTGCTTTCTATACTTGATTTTATAGCCCCGCCAAAATTCGCTATCCCAAGCGAGGGCTCGGCGGAAGGAGGGGGTCTGGGGGAGGAATGCCGAGCCGTCCGAATGTGAAAGCCCCGCCGCCTGTTCGTCAGAACATAGCCAAGCAGAAAAGTTTTCTTTTCCTTAATTGAGAAAATTTTTAGGGACGCGCGAAATCAAAAAATGTAAAGAAAACTTTTCTGCTTGGCAGCTGAGCGTCAGCGAGCGGCGGCGGGGCATCAAAATTCAGAGTCCAGATTTTCCTTAAAAAAAGTTCGGATTTCGTTCAGAGTTCGGAGCTTATAATAAAATAAACGGTTCATATATGTGAACCGTTTATTTTTTGGTATAATATGGCTATATGGAACCATTAGCGTCAAAAATCAGACCTAAAACCCTGAAAGAATTTATCGGACAAGAACATCTTGTTGGCGAAAGAAAACCCTTTAATATCGCCATAAAACAAAAACATTTGTTTTCTTTTATTTTTTGGGGACCGCCGGGAAGCGGAAAAACAACTTTGGCTAAAATATACGCCAACAGTTTGAACGCGAAAATTTACGAATTATCCGCTGTTTCAGCCGGAAAGGCGGATATTAGAAAAATATTAGATGAAGATTCAGGAGGCATTCCTAAAGTTTTATTTTTGGACGAAATCCATCGCTTTAACAAATCACAGCAGGACTTTCTGCTCCCCTACGTTGAGAGAGGAGAAATGATTTTAATTGGAGCCACAACAGAAAATCCGAGTTTTGAAATTATATCAGCTTTACTTTCACGCTGCCGAGTTTTTGTTTTAAATGAACTTTCAGAAGAAAATATGAAAGCTATTATTAAAAGAACTGGATTGAAAATGGATAAAAAAGCGGAAGATTGGCTGATTAGTATGGCTAACGGCGATGCTAGACAGGCAATAACCATACTGGAAGATACGAACAAACTCTACAAAAAAATCACGATAGAGAATTTAAAAAACGCTCTTCAGTCAAAATTTTTAAGATACGACAAAGCTGGAGAGGAACATTACAACACTATTTCTGCTTTTATTAAAAGTATGAGAGCCAGCCAGCCGGACGCTGCTTTATATTATTTAGCGCGGATGATTGACGCGGGAGAAGACCCAAAATTTATAGCCAGAAGAATGGTTGTTTTCGCTTCGGAAGATATTGGCTTGGCTAAACCAACAGCCTTAGTAGTGGCAAATGATGTTTTTAGAGCAGTGGAAACAATCGGATTGCCTGAATGCGGCATTAATTTGGCGCACGGAGTAACTTATTTATGCCAGTGCAAAAAAGACAGAAGCGCCTACGAGGCCTACATGGAAGCAATGGCAGACGTAAAAAAATTCGGGAACTTGCCTGTCCCCTTAAATCTGCGAAATCCGGAAACAAAACTGATGAAAGAATTAAACTACGGCAAAGGATATGAAAAATACTCCAAAGAATCCTATCTGCCGGACAAATTAAAAAGTAAAAAATATTTAAAGAAATAACCAAATAAAAAATCCGACCACTTTGGTCGGATTTTAATCGCGTTGCCGCAAACGCATTTAATTTTTTATTATTTCATTTCTTCATCTAACTCTTCTAAAATTTTCTTTGCTTTGCCGCTAAGCTTCTTCGGAGTTCTAATTTTAAATTCCACGATTAAATTACCACGACCAAAACCATTAAAACTAGACATTCCATATCCATGAATTATTAAATCTTGCTTTAAATCAAATCCAGCTGGAATCTCAAACTTAATTTTAGTACCGGAAATTGTTGGAATTTCTATTTTCTTTCCCAATAAAACATCAATAATATTTATTTCTTTTTTAATATGGAGATTATTGTCACGACGTTCAAAAACAGGATGCGGCTTTATTCTTATCCTTACGTATAAATCTCCTTCACCAACTCCTCTTTCGCCGAATTCGCCGGCTCCTTTGATTTTAATAATTTGACCATCTCCAATGCCTTTAAGAATTTTTAAATTTACGCGCTTTTCTCCATTAATTTTCCCAATGCCGCGACAATTATCGCAAACCTTATCCGGAATCTGACCGTTGCCGAAACATTTATTACATTTTCTAACCTGAACAAAACTTCCGAAAAAAGTATTACGCATTTCTTTTATCTCACCTTGTCCATTACAGTTTAAACACTGATTAAATTTAGATTTTTCATCATAGCCCAAACCATTACATTTCTGACAACGAACAGCAACTTTATATTTAATATTTTTTTCAGTGCCGTTAAACGCGTCTTCTAAATCAATTTCCTGAATCATTTCAATATCAGAGCCCCGTTGATAAGTACGACGCTTTGATTTAAATCCTAAACCTTCAAAAAAAACATCAAATATGTCGCCTAAATCCGAACCATCAAACATTCTTGGGTCCCAGCCCGATGCTGATCCCTGCCCTCCAAAAGGCGAAGCGCCACCTGCGGAAAAACCGCCAAAAGGATTTTCTCCGGCGGAAAAAACTCTGCCAAAACGGTCATATTGAGCTCTTTTCTCTTTATTGGATAAAATCTGATACGCTTCGTTAATCTCCTTAAATTTTTTATCATCACCTTCATTCTTATCGGGATGATATTTATGAGCTAACTGCCTATAAGCTTTTTTAATTTCACTCTCTGAAGCGCTTTTATTAATGCCAAGAATTTTATAATAATCCATATATTTTATATTTTATCAATTTTTTTATAAAAAAACAAGCCCAGTATAATAGATTCATACCAGGCTTGAACGAGCTTACAAAGAGATAACCCCTCCAAAACTAAAAGCTGCTATTATTCCTTCGTCTCCTCCACTAGCTTGAACAGCGCCTCGTTGAAATGTGCACGACATACAATTTACGCTATGCGCGTTACAGTGTACGCTACGTTCAGAAACCGGCAAATCGCAATCAACTGGCGTTAATTCACTCGCATTGTACGCCTTTTCTAATAAAGCTGACTCTTTCATAGTACTTACCCCCTTTTTTTAATTTTTAAACTGCTAACTTTCCCTAAATTCTTCCACCAAAAACGAATCCGCCTCAAATGAAAAATACCATATTCTAAATCCTTTAATTACTTAAGTATAATCAGTTCCCGACTTTTGCCCTCTAAAACAATATTTGCAAATCCAGCCGCTAATAAAAGTTCATAAATTAGCCATGCGAAAACAGCAATTACCCAACGAATCGGCCAGGCAATTCCTTCAATAGTTAGGAAAATAATTACCGCTATTCCAATTAAAATAGCGCTTTTTATATTTTTTGGTAATCCAGAAAATTTATCAACCATAACATTATAAAGCGTAGCGCTAATTTTTGCCTCAGATTTTATTGGCATTCCCAAAAAATCAGAAATTTGTATTTCAATTTTTTTTATCGCCTTAACTATCATTTGTTCTTTTACTGCCTCAGGCAACATTTGAAGCTGCGGACTTTCGTTAATTTGCTCTTGGGCCATATTTTTTACCAAATCTCCAATTGACGCAGAAAAATCAAATTCTGGTAAGATATTTAATTTATTAATAATGTTAGCTGCCGGTGAAATAATTTTTTCGAATGTTGACTGAGGAATAAAAAACCCTTCGACAAGTTCAGGGTCTTCGGCATAAGCGCCAAGTCCAGATAAACTATAATAAATAACACTGGCGAATAAAGCCAACCCCATAATTGCCTTAGGAAAAACGATTTTACTAATTCGGAAAAATCTCATTTTCAGCATATTATGAAATTCCCGACGTCCATTATAACTCGCCCACATTAAAACAAGAAAGACAATCAAAGAAGTAATTAATAATGTAAAAGAGATTTTATCGTAAAATCCAGCTGTTAATCCAATAACCTCTAAAAAGATTATAAAATTAACCCGCCATAAAGTTTTAATAAATAATATTTGTAGAAGAAAAATGATTAAAAACACGACAGCCGCCGCACTCAAAAAAATAAAAGAATTAGACGCGTTTTCAAGAATAAACAGCTTTAGAAAAAATCCGAACAAGAAAAACGAAATTACGCCAAGTCCGGCTAAAATACCAATTTTAATTTTTGACCTATCAACTTCAGCTTCATCGAGAGAAACTTTATCAAGTAAAGATTCCATATACTTAAATTTCTAATTTATTAAATTAAATATACTATAAATAAAAAATAAAGGGAAGATTAGAAATCTTCCCCTTAAAATAAACAATTTGCTTGATATTCGTTTAAGATTTTTGATTTTCGTCTCCTTGTTTTTCGTCTCCTTGTTTTTCGTCTTGTTGTTTTTCGTCTTGTTGTGGATTTTCGTTTTGTTGTTTGTCGCTTTGCGGTTCTTGAGGTTCTTGCGGATTTTGTTGCTGGTTTTGCTGTTCTCCTTGCTGGCCGTACATTGTTTGACCAATTTTTTGAAGCTCAGCCGAAAGTTCAGCAGAGGCTGACTTTATAGCTTCAATGTCATTTCCGTCCTTAACGGATTTTAATACTTCTATTTTCTTATTAACAGCATCCTTTATGTCTTGTGTTACTTTATCACCAGCATCTTTTAATGTCTTTTCAGCTAAGTAAACTATTTGCTCTGCCTGATTGCGCGCCTCAACAAGCTCTTTCTTCTTTTTATCTTCTTCGGCATGAATCACTGATTCTTGCTTTAGTTTTTCAACTTCTTCTTTGGAAAGTTGAGTAGATGCTTCAATTTTAACTGACTGGCTTTTGCCGGTAGCTTTATCTTTTGCCGATACATTAAGAATTCCGTTAGCATCAATATCAAAAGTCACTTCAACCTGAGGGATACCTCTTTGTGACGGCGGAATACCGCCAAGAATAAATCTTGCTAAAGTTTTATTATCAACAGCCATTGAACGCTCACCTTGAAGAACATGAATCTCAACAGAAGTTTGATTGTCAGCAGCCGTAGAAAAAACTTGTGTTTTTGCAGTCGGAACAGTAGTGTTTTTCTCAATTAAAGAAGTATATACGCCTCCCAAAGTTTCAATGCCAAATGATAATGGAATAACATCCAACAATAAAACATCTTTAACGTCTCCCTGAAAAATTCCTGCCTGAATAGCAGCGCCCATTGCCACAACTTCATCCGGATTAATTCCTTTATGCGGTTCTTTGTTAAAAAGATTTTTTACCGCTTCCTGAATTGCCGGCATTCTTGTCTGTCCGCCAACTAAAACAATTTCATCAATATCTGAAATTTTTAAACCAGCTTCAGAAACTGTTTTCTTAACCAATTCAATTGATTTATCAATATCAGCTCTGACTAATTCTTCCAATTTTGCCCTGCTTAATTTTAATAAAAAGTGCTTAGGACCGGAAGCGTCAGAAGAAATATAAGGAAGATTAATTTCTGTTTCAGGAGTAGCTGAAAGCTCATGCTTTGCGCGTTCAACTCCTTCTTTGAGCCGTTGTAAAGCTAACGAATCTTTGCCAATATCAATGCCTTCTTGTTTTTTATATTCTTCAACTAAATACTCAATAATTTTTTTATCAAAATCATCACCTCCCAAATGAGTGTCTCCGCCAGTTGATTTCACTTCAACAACGTCATCACCAACCTCTAAAACTGAAATATCAAAAGTTCCTCCACCAAAATCATAAATAACAATTTTCTCGTTCTTCTGTTTGTTTAATCCATAAGCCAAAGCAGCTGCGGTTGGTTCATTGATAATTCTACGAACTTTTAACCCTGCAATTTCACCAGCGTTCTTGGTCGCCTGCCTTTGAGAATCATCAAAATAAGCCGGTACTGTTATTACTACTTCTTCAATTTTTTCTCCTAATTTTGCTTCGGCATCTGCTTTAAGCTTACTCAATATCATTGCTGAAATTTCTTCGGGTTTGTACCACCTATCACCCATCTTTATTTCCACTCCTCCGGTTTTTGATTCCTGCAAATCAAAAGGTAGAACAGTCTTATCGTGCTGAACTTCCTTATCGCTGAATTTTCTGCCAATTAAACGCTTGATTGAAGAAATCGTGTTTTTTGGATTAACAACTGACTGACGTTTAGCTAAAAGTCCAACCAAACGTTCATTGGCCTTACTAATAGAAACTATTGAAGGAGTAGTACGATTGCCTTCATGATTTTCTAAAATCTTTGGCTCCCCTCCCTCAATAACCGCCATTGCGGAATTCGTTGTACCTAAGTCAATACCAAGTATTTTTGCCATATTAATAAAGTTATTGGTTTTTAGTTAATAGTTTTGGTTAATTAGTTAATGGTTTAACTGAAAACTAAAAAACTGAAACTAAAAACTATAAACTATAAACTATAAACTATTTTTATTTTGAAACTTTTACCCTCGCTGGTCTAATAAGTTTTCCGTTTAAAAGATAACCTCGTTCCACTTCTTCAATAACAATGCCACTAGATTTGTCCGACTCTACTTCAGCAATTGCTTCTTGTAAAGCAGCATCAAACGGCTGTCCAACTGAAATTATAACTCTTTCCAGTCCTCTTTTTCTTAAAGCGTCTTCTAATTGAGTGCGTATTAAATACAATCCTTTTTCGGCTTTTCCGTCTTTTTCCAACGCAGCCAATCCCAAATCAAAGCTGTCTAAAATAACTATCATTTCTCTGATTAAATCCTCGCTGGCAAATTTAACCATTTCCATAAAACGCTTGGCCTCTTCTTTCTTATAATTCGCTAAATCCGCTTTAGCTCGTTTCCATCCATCTAAATACTCCTCTGCTTCCTCTTTGTATTTCTCGCATTTTGAAGCGGGATCCTTTTTCTCTTCTTTTTGTTCTGATGTCATACATATTACATTATAAGAATAAATTTTTAAGTGTCAAGAAAAATTTGCAAATAAGCCCAACATAAAATAGAATTAAAAAATAATGAAGACCGTCAAACTCTACAATTTCCTTACCCGTAAAAAACAAACATTTAAGCCAATACGCAAAAACAGGGTTAATTTTTATGCCTGTGGACCAACGGTTTACTGGCATGCCCATATTGGCAATCTACGAACCTATATTTTTGAAGATATTCTTCGCCGTACTCTCAAATATAACGGCTATAAAGTAAAACAGATAATGAACATCACTGACGTAGAAGACAAAATAATCAGAAAAGCCAAAAAAGAAAAGAAAAAAATCCATGAAATTACAGAACCATACACCAAAATATTCTTTGAAGACCTCAAAAAATTGAATATTGAAAAAGCTGAGCAATACCCAAAAGCAACAAAACATATAAAAGAAATAATCAATATAATAAAAAAGTTATTGAAAAAAGGTTTTGCCTATAAAGGTAAAGATAATTCAATTTATTTTGACATATCCAAATTCAAAAACTACGGAAAACTTTCTCGTTTAAACAAAAAAAATATAAAAATAGGCGCAAGAATTGAAGCGGATGAATACAATAAAGAAAATATTCAAGATTTTGTTTTGTGGAAATCTAAAAAACCGGGAGAACCATCATGGTCAAGTCCTTTTGGAAACGGAAGGCCAGGATGGCACATTGAATGTTCCGCAATGAGCATGAAACATCTTGGTGGTGAGCAAGGCCGAACCATTGACATCCATTCCGGCGCTATTGATTTGTTATTCCCCCATCACGAAAATGAAATTGCGCAATCAGAAGCTACCACTGGAAAAAAATTCGTAAACTATTGGATTGAAGGAGAACATCTTTTGGTTAATGAGCAGAAGATGTCAAAATCATTGGGTAATATTTATACTCTTAGAGACGTAGAAAAAAATAGTTTTAGCCCACTCGCTTTCCGTTATCTTATATTAACATCTCACTACCGTTCAAAACTAAACTTTACATGGAAAAGCATAAAAGCGGCTCAGAGCGCTCTGAATAATATTTATGAATTTATTCAAGATATAAATCGCGAGGCAAAAATAGTTAAAAATCCCAAAATAATAAAAATCTATGAAAATAATTTCTTAACGTCTATTAATGACGACTTAAATACTTCAAAAGCCCTGGCGATTTTCTGGAAAGTTATTAAAGATAAAAACATTTCTTCTTCCACAAAAAAACAATTACTTCTTGAATTTGATAAAGTTTTAGGCCTTGGATTGAATAAAATAAAGAAAACTGAAAATAAAATAGACAAAATTCCGCAAAAAATAAAGGATTTAGCAGGACAGCGAGAGAAATTAAGAGCTAATAAACAGTTTGTCCCTGCTGACAGCTTGAGAAAAAAAATAGAATCATTAGGATATAAATTAGAAGACACTGCCGCAGGATCGACAGTCCTGCGGAAATAACAAATTCCAAATCCTAAATCCTTCAATCCCGAGAATTTCAGGACCGAGGGGCAAATTCAAAATTCTAAATTCCAATGACCGAAACACGTTTTGAATTTTGGTCATTGAATATTCGAACATTATTTGGTGCTTGGTGCTTGGAATTTACACGTATGGATAAAAATCTCAAACTTCCTCCACAAGACATAGATGCTGAACGTTCTGTATTGGGAGCGTTAATGCTAGATAAAAATGCCATTATTCAAGTGGCTGATTTAATTACGTCTAATGATTTTTATAAACCAATCCACGGCCAAATTTTCGAAATAATTCTAGATCTTTTTAGTAAAAATGAGCCAATTGATATTTTAAGCGTTACCAGCCGGCTAAAGGAAAAAAAGAAAATTTCTGAAATCGGTGGCTCTGGCTATCTTACCGATTTAATAAATTCCGTGCCAACCGCCTCGCATATCCAGCATTATGCTGAAACAATTAAAAACAAAAGGGTTCTTCGCGATCTTATTCATACTTCCGCAAAAATAACAGAACAAGCTTTTGATATGTCTTATAATACCGAAGAGCTTCTTGATAAAATTGAAAAACAGATTTTTGCCATTGCGCAGAAATCACGAACTCAAAATTTTATACCAGTAAAAGACGAGCTTAAAGAAGCTTACGAAAGAATAGAAAAGCTTCATCAGGGAGAAAAATGTTTACGCGGTGTTACAACTGGATTTAATGAAATTGATCATTATCTTTCCGGGCTTCAACGTTCTGACTTGATAGTTTTGGGAGCTAGACCATCACTTGGTAAAACTACTCTTACTTTGGATATTGCCCGCCACGCGGCCACAAAAGGACAAGTTCCCGTTGGTATCTTTTCTTTGGAAATGTCCAGAGAGCAAGTAATAGATAGATTAATTTCTGCTGAAGCCCAAGTTCCTCTTTGGAGATTACGAACTGGCAGACTTACGGACGAAGTTGATTTTGAAATGATCCAAGAAGCATTGGACCGTCTGTCAAAAATACCTATTTTTATTGACGACACTCCTTCGCCCAATATTATTCAAATGCGTTCAATGGCACGCAGATTGCAAGCTGAACACGGTTTAGGCCTTTTAATTGTTGATTATGTTCAATTAATTCAGCCACGTACTGGTTCAGAAAATATGGTTCAACAATTCACCGAAATCAGTCATGGACTAAAAGCCATAGCCAGAGAACTTAACATCCCGGTTCTAGCAGTCTCACAGCTTTCCCGCGGAGTTGAACAAAGAGAAATAAAAATACCTCGACTTTCAGATCTTCGCGAAACAGGAAGTTGGGAGCAAGATGCTGACGTTGTAATGTTTATTTACAGAAAAGATAGAGATAAAATTGAACCTTTACCTGAAGAAGAAAACACAGCGGAAATTATTATTGCCAAACACCGCAACGGACCACTAGGAACCGTTAAGTTGAAATTTGACCAGGAAAAAGTTACTTTCCGCCCTATTGATAAAATACATTAGTAATTAGCCACTAGCGACTAGCCACTAGTAATTAGTGTTATTTCCTAGTGGCTAAACCCTAATGGCTAGTGGCTCGCCATATGTTACCGGATCCTATTAAAAATTTCATCGCGATATTCTCCAAGCTTCCCTCTATTGGATTACGCCAGTCCACCCGGCTGGCTTTTTATTTAATCAACAAAGGTAAAAATCAAATTGAAGAAACAGCTAAAGTGATTTCAGATTTAAAATACTTAAAAATATGTTCTATGTGTTTTTTTGTCCACTCAGGCCCCATTAGAGAAAAATCCTCTAACGGGGCAGGCAAAGAAAATCTATGTGATATATGCCAAGATAAAAACCGCCAAAACAACATCTTTATGGTTCTTGAAAAAGAAACTGATTTGATTTCCATTGAAAGAACTAAAAAATTCAAAGGCAGGTATTTGGTCTTGGGTGAATTAACAAAAAGCGGAGATATGAAAAGCGCCCAAAAACTGCGATTAAACCACCTAAAAAACATTATTAAAAAAGAACTCGGGACAAAAGCCGAAGAAATTATTATTGCTACCAATCCCACAACTTACGGAGACCTCAACGCAATGATAATCACAAAAGAACTCAAAGATTTTGCCAAAAAAATAACCCGTTTGGGACGCGGTATCCCAACGGGCGGTGAAATTGAATTTGCTGATGAAGAAACTCTCGGACAGGCGCTTGAGAGACGCTCGTGAATAATGAATCACGAATAAAGAATTATGAATTTAAAAAAATTCAACATACCCATTATTCATTATTCATGCTTCAGTTTTCTTAATTTCCGCTTCTGTAAAATGCTGTCGATGTCCTTTTTTCTTCATATATCTTGTTTTTGAATGATAGCGAAAAACTATTTTCTTTTTATCTCTCCCCTGTTTTACGATTTTTGCCTCTACTTTCGCACCTTCAATATAAGGAGTGCCAATTTTAACATTATCTCCGTCAACCATTAATAAAACCTTGTCAAAAACAAAATTTTCGTTTTCTTCAACGTCTAATTTTTCTACTTTAATTTTTTGTCCGGAAGCTACTTTATATTGCTTACCTCCGGTTTGAATGATAGCAAACTTCATATTAAGCGTAATGCCAATATACGAATGCGTACTAATGATACGAATAAATACTAATTCGTATCCATTAGTATAATTAGCATAAATTAGTATATTAGCATTACATTTATCAGTTAACTGAAATAATAACAGATACTCCGATTAAAATCAAGATTACCAGCCCAAAACTGACAAATCCGAAAATATACGAAAGAAATCTTTCACGATTGTAAAAAGAATTTGCTAAAAGTAAATTTATTAAAATCATTGCAAAAGATGAAATTAAAATACCAAAAGCTTCAATTCTTCCACCCAAGAAATCAATCCCTTTATAAATATCAAAATGAAGAATTAACGGTGCTGTGTTTTCGCCGAGTTTTATATACGCAATGCAAGAAATCAGAATTAAAATCAAAAAACTTAATCCAAAAACTACCCGAAGATATTTGTCTCTAAGAATATATTTCATTTACTGCTATTTTATCAAGTTTTATCTTTAACGGCAAATTTAAAATAACGACATCGCAAGTCGTTACATTGATTAATCAAAGCAACAGGTACTTCCACGCGTGGAAGTACCTACTCTATCAAATAGAGCGCTATAACGCGTTATAGCGCCGAAATAAAATCCCTGATTAAAAACAGGGATTAAAACAGGGATTAATAAATAAAAAAGCACGTCTTAAATTGAGATTAATATTTTTTTGTTTATGTTATTCTACATATAAATTAAATTTATTATTAAATATAAACTTAGTAACAGCATCAAAACTAATAATACAAAAGTAATTAAAGTATTAATATGCCGCTTACGGGAATCGAACCCGTGTTTCAACGTTGAGAACGTCGTGTCCTAACCACTAGACGAAAGCGGCATTTAGAAAACCTAACTCTTTATCAAGTATACAATACACTAAAATCTTTTCGTAGTGAGTTAAAAACGAATAAATCTTTTCTGTAGCCAGCATATTGGAACGAAGTCACCCGCCCGCCATAACTTCGTCAAGGCGAAGTCGGATGCGGTAAATTACCGAAAGAGGAGGAAAGAAATAAGAAAATGTCGCTGTCTGAATCCCGATCCGCCAGCTGGCGGAGAGGTTGAGTTCGATATTTTCCGTTACTTCTAACGACGAATGAGGATAATTTATCTGAGTGGAAATCACTGGCGAGAAAAGATTTATGAGTTTGCTTTTATCTCATCCACCACCTTATCTAATCCTATTCCGCGTGAAGCTTTTACAAGTATTATATCATTTTTATTAATAATGTTTTTTACTGCTTTTCCTGCTTCATCAACATTATCAAAACTTAAAATTTTATCTTTTACTAAACCATTAAGACCAGCGGATTCAGCAATAATTTTACCGTTTGGCCCAACTGTAATCAAAAAATCAACAATTCCAGAAACCAACTTGCCAATAGATTTATGAACTCCTGACGAATATTCACCTAATTCCAGCATGTCTCCTAAAACCGCTATTTTACTGCCTTCTATTTTTATATCATCAAGCGTTTCCAACGCGGATTTCATTGAAATCGGCGAAGCATTATAACTGTCATCAATCACCAAACTGCCCTTGATGCCGATAAGTAAATTCATCCTGTGTTTTGCCGACTTATAGATAGAAGATAAGGCCTCGCAAATCTCCACTAAATTTAATTCATAAATCAATCCAATGCAAGCTGCCGCGCCAGCAGTATAGGCCTGGCTTCTGCCCAAGACACCTTTTATTGCCACTGGAACAATATTGCCGTTATGCTCAATTTTAAAACAAGCACCAATAAACTCATCTTCTTTAATGTAATTCTCAAAATTAGTTAATTTTACGTTTGCGTTTTCGTTAAAACCAAAAGTTATTGTTTTTGCCCGGGTCTTTTCCCCTACTTCCATTACTGTTTTATCGTCAAAATTTAAAACTACAAAATTATTAACAGACATATTTTCAATTAATTTTGATTTTTCTCTGACAACTGCTTCTGGACCGCTATAAAATTCAATATGAACCGGAATATCTCCAATAGCCGTAATTACTCCGATTTTAGGTTTAGCAATTTCCAAAAGTTTTTTAATATCGTTTGGCTTTCCAGCTCCATATTCTAAAATTAATATGTTTGGATAAGTAAATTTTGGAAAAAGAATAACGCGGACGAATGAAATAATTACTACTTTTAACCAAAAAAATAACTTTCTTAGTTTTTTTGTCCCCGCAGGTTGGCCTAAACTCACTAATTTTAATTCTGATTCTGACCAATTCCCCAAAATCGCCAAAGGCACACCAAGCTCATTATTTAAATTTCCGCCTGATTTTCTTATACGCTTGCCTGAAGTGGATAAAACCGCGTAAATCGCTTCTTTGGCAGAAGTTTTCCCAACGCTGCCGGTAATAGCGATTATATCCGGCTTATAACGCCAAAGAATTAGCTTGACTAATTGTTTTAGGATATATTTTAGTGTGTTTATTTTCATGTTTTCTAATCACTAGTGGCTAGTGGCTAATCACTAATACCTAATTCATCCGGTGCTATATTATAATAATTTAAAATAAATTGCGCTAAACTTCGAAAAGCCGGCGCAACGGTAAGACCTGCAAAAGGAGCACCCGCTGGTTTATCTAATTTTATTAAAATTGTGAATTTTGCGTCTGAAGCAGGAGCAAAACCGACAAAAGTGTTTATTACGTCGTCAGTGTACCCTCCATTAATAAAATCAGGAATATAAGCTGTTCCGGTTTTTCCGGCAACAGAATAATTGGAAATATCCGCGGCAACATTTTTTTTAACAGCCGAAACTATCATTTTAGTAACTGTTCCAGCAGTTCCACGAGTAATAATTTGTTGAATTGTTTCAGGAATTTTATCCGCTAAAATATATGGCCTCATAAGAATACCTTTATTGGCAATTGCAGAAACCGCATTAATTAATTCTATGGGCGTTATTGAAATGCCATGTCCAAAAGAAGCGGTTGCGAAATTTATATCACGGCCGTTTTTTAAATTATTGATATTCCCCACCACTTCGCCGGGTAAATTAATGTTTGTTAACTTGTTAAATCCAAATTTAATTAAATAATTATAAAAAATATCGTGGCCGGTTTTTTGTTCAGCAAAAACAGCACCAGTATTGATAGAATTCTCAATAACGCCAGTCATTGTTTGAGTTCCGAAAGATTTTAATTTCCAGTTATGAATTGTCCGATTATTTAATGTAACCGAACCACTGTCATAAAAAGTGGTTTCAGGAGTAATTTTTCCGCTATCAATTCCAGCGGACATCGTAAAAATTTTAAAAACTGAGCCAGGCTCATAAACAAACTGGACTGACGGATTAATAAAATCTCCAATTTCCGATAATGAATAATTATTCGGATTAAAATTAGGAAAATTCACCATTGCCAAAATTTTCCCCGTAGCCGGCTCTTGAACAATTATTGTACCACCAACAGCTTCATATTTTTGAATAAGTTTATTTAATATTTCTTCAGCTTGAGCTTGAATATTTCTGTCTATTGTCAAAACTAGATTTTCCCCGTTTTCCGGCTTTATTAAAGTATCGCCTTTAACCTCTCCTGTTTTCCCTGTTAATAATTTATTAAAATAAGATTCGATCCCATAATGGCCGATTAATTTGACGCCGTTATCCGCGGGACCGATAAAACCTAAAACATGAGAAGCTAAATTTCCAAAAGGATAAAACCTAAGAAGTTGTTTTTCAATATAAATTCCCTTAAGCTTAAGTTCTTTTATTTTTCTTAATTGTTCAAAAGTCGCTTTCTGAACTAATAATTCATAAAGGTCGTCTGGTTTGTTAAGTTTCTTTTCTAATTCTTCAATAGAAATATTAACGATTTGAGATAATTTTTCAAAGTCATTATTATAATCGTAGTCATTATTTTGAAATTCTTTGGGAACCGCATAGATTGAAGAATATTCTTTATTTAAAACAGCTGGAATCAAATTACTATTTTTATCTGTAAAATAAATATTGCCCCTGACTGGCTCTAATTCACCGCCTGCTCTCTGCTGAGCCTCAGCTTTACCGGAATAATATTCCCACTTTTCCAGCTGAAGATCGTATATATTATGAATTAGGAGCGTATACAAACTCCCAAAGAAAATTAGTAAAAATATAAAACGCCATTTCATATGCCAATTATATATAAATTTTCTAGCTCATCTGCAACAACGAAAATTTACAAAAAGCCCCTTAATTTAATGTTAATTTTAGGTATTTAGGATTTTTTTCCAAAATTAATCTTTGGCTATCCAACGCTGATTCAAATCCATCTGCATCCGTCATTCCATAAAAATTATTCTTTAATTCTGCATTAGCAACTTCTACCTGACGGAAAAGAACTTCTTGGCGCTGATTTTCATGGCGCAAATTAACTACTCTATTGTAAATAAAAATACTCCATACAGCCGAAACAACTAAAATGACTACTGAGGCTGAAATAATTAAATTTGTCTTATTATTGTTTTTATTTGGTTGAATAATGGTCATATATTAAAAAATTTCTAATTTCTAATTTCTAATTTTCATTTCAAGACAACCCCCCTTAATTTAGCAGATCTTGCTCTATGATTGCTTTTTATCTCCTCATTTGTGGCCCTAATTGGTTTTTTTGTTAAAATTTCCGCTTTTTTATCCTTTTTTAACTCTCTAAAATAATTTTTTACTATACGGTCTTCTAAAGAGTGAAAAGAAATTATTACTACTCGCCCGCCGAAGCCTTGCTCGGCCTTCGCAGCCACTTCGGCGAAAGAGGCGCGTAGGCGGATTCGACCTTTTATAATTTGATCTATGTTTTTTAATAATTTTTCTAAATTCTCTAATTCATGGTTAACGTAAATCCTTAATGCCTGAAAAGTTCTTGTTGCGGGACTGATACGTCCTCTTTCATAATTTCTTGGCACGGACTTTTTAATAACTTCAACTAAATCAAAAGTTGTTTTTATTAATTTTCTTTTCCTTTGTTCAATAATTTTTTTCGCAATTCTTCGTGAATACCTTTCTTCTCCGTATTTATAAATAATGTCTGCCAAATCTTTCTCATTAAAAGTATTTATTACTTCCATCGCCGTCAACTCTGACTTATACTGACTTAACGCGGACTTATACTGACCATCCGTATTGATCCGTGTGTAGTCTGTGTTGGTCTGTGAAGTGTTGTAACGCATATCCAATAATTCATTTTTCTGAAAACTAAAACCTTTTCCTAACTCCAACTGCTCTGAAGAAAATCCCAAATCAAGAATTAATCCACTTGCTTTCGGTAAATTGTGTTTTTTTAAAATTTCCGGCAAGTCAGCGTAATTGCCCTGTTCTAAAATTAATTTATTCCTATTTACTAGTTCCTGATTACTAGTTCCTGCCAAAATTTTTTCTCTAACAATTTTCAAATTATTTTCATCTAAATCTATTCCTAATAATTTGCCGTTTGGCATAATTTTCTCAAAAATTTTAACTGCGTGTCCCCCACTGCCAATTGTTCCGTCAATAAAAAATTCTCCCGGCTTCGGATCAAGAATTTTTATAGTTTCATTTAAAAGAACGGGTTTATGCATTAATGTTGAAACTGTTATAATGTTTGATTGTTGTAATGATTCATCCCGCTACTAATTATTTAAACATTACAACATTCGAGCACTACAACATTAAATCCCTAACTCAGAAAGCTTCTCCGCTATCTCATCTGAAGCGCTTTCCGTCTTTGCTTTGTATTCTTTCCATGATTCACTATTCCAAATTTCAATTCTATTATAAAGTCCTGCTACAGTTATTTGTTTTTTTAATCCTGCGTATTCTCTTAAATAATCCGGAATTAAAATCCTTCCCTGTTTGTCTAATTCAACGTCCATTGCGCCGGCCAGCATTAAACGAACAAATGCCCGTGAATTTGCCTGTGCTAATGGTAAGGCAACTAATTTCTGCGCTAAAATTTCCCACTCCTTATTACTAAATATAAAAAGACAATGGTCCAAACCGCGTGTAATAATCGCTCCACCACTTAACTTCTTTCTGAATTTCACTGGAACAGCAATCCTCCCCTTAGCATCTAAATTGTGTTTGAATTCACCTATAAACATAATTAATTGAAAGTTATCCACCACTTTGGGTACTTATCCCCATACTTATCCACACTTCCCCACTTACTATCCATTTTCCCCCACCAGACCTATCCAGTCAAGCATTAAAAACAATCATTTTAAAAAATAAAAAACCCTTTATTAAAAAGGGTTTTTTGTAAATTGCCTGCTATTTTGTCCACAGGTTGTTAGCTTTGGGATATTCTATTTAATTCCAATTAACTGAATTTTTAGGAACTTCATAAAAAGGTATCTTATCAGCTTTATCGCTGACAGCTACGCCGGTTAAACCAATAACTCCGTATGTATGACCATCATACTTAAACACCTTTTTACCTTTTGGTAAATCTTTTTTCAACCACAGACATTCTTCGGTTGTAAGTTTCCTATTTAAAAAACCAAACTTAGCCATGACTATCACCTCCTTCCTGTTAATTTTTTATAAAATATCTCCTATGAAATTTTCAAATAACTACTAAAAACAAGATAACATTATTTTGTTATCTTGTCAATTAATCGTTTGTTTCTCTGTTTTAATTAGAAATAGCCGTTTTTTAAATCCTCCTTCCAAAATCCTATCCCGAATTAATTTATTATATTTTTTAACCATTTTTATATTTCTCCTAACTCCTCATTTAATTCTTTGATTGCCAAATCCATAAATTTAATCTTCTTCTCTGATAATTCTTTGCTTTTATCCAAAACTAAGTTTTCATAACAATCTTTTCTAAATTTCTCAAATACAGAAATAAATTCTTTAAGAGAAGATTTTTCCATCCAATCCCACGCTCCAATAGATAATCTTACAATTCCAGTAGCGCCTAGAAAATCAATTAAATCCGCGTCATGCAATAAAATTGCTTCTTTGGATTTCGGCTTGCCGCTTGGAAGATGCTCTTTTATGGCTTCTTGGACTTGCTCAATTTTCTCACTTGGAAAATCTATACTTGGCAAAAACTCTCCCGCAATCCTTGCAGCAACAATATTATGCTCCTCCTCGCTCTCGTCAAATAAATCATGCAAAAAACACGCTGCGTGTAAAATTTCTTCATCATAATCAATATTCTCCAACTCTGCTAATTTCTTGGCAATCTTAAAATCCCTTCTAAGATGGTCTATCCCAGCCGCAACTTCATTGCCTAATTTTTCTTCTGCGAAATTTTCTATTTTTTGTTTCATAAATTTATTCTACCAAAAAACCGCCTCCAACAAAAGACGAGTAGGCACTTCAATATAAATTTACTACAAATTTTACGATCGTGAATATTGTAGTAAATATAGTTTTTATCATTATAAATTTACTACAAATTTTACGATCGTGAATATTGTAGTAAATATAGTTTTTATCATTTCGCTTTATTTTATCAAAAACCGTCGGCTTACTAAACTGCTGAAGATTTAGGTTTAAATATTAATATAAATAAAATCCAAATAACTATAAAAACTATAACAAATCTTATACCTACTGCCATTAATGCTGCTTCTCCAATGAAATATACCAAGACGCCCCAGAAAATATCCCAAATAACAACTGCAATTAATGAGTAAATCCAAAATTTCTTAAAAGAAAATTGCAGAATACCAGCTGCAGTGGAAGTTAACGCTGCAAGATTGGGCTGCCAATAACTCAAAAATATTGCGCTAAGCCCGTATTTTGTAAAACGCTTTTGCGAATTTTCTATTGGCTCTCTCAAGCCAAATTTCAAAAAAAAGTTTATACCAACCATATTTTCCTAACACATAGTTAAATAACTGCGCTAAAAAGAGCCCAACCGTAACTAAACTTACTACTAATACCACTTGAGTTAAATCCTTTCCTGCAAAAATAACACCCAAGAATATAACCAAGCTGCCAGGATAATACCACCCTACAAGTAATACTCCTTCAATAATTGCGCTAATAAAAACCATCCAATATCCGTATAGATTGAAATAGTATTTTACTATTTCAATTAATTCTTGTTCTTGTGGCAATTGAAAAATTTTCCATATAAGCCACAAAGATACAAAAACAGCGAAAAAAATAAGCGGCAAAGCAAGTATTTTTAGCGTATTTCTCATATTATCATATTATGGTTTATTTTTAATTTTTATTTCAATATTTGGTATAACCAAAAAATCCGCTATAAACACTCACCTAATCCTCCCAAATCATATTTAATAAACCGCAGACAGACCAAGCTTGAAGTTTATTGGGTTTAATAATATTTACTGGCCTTTTTCTAGGATGTCTGACGCCCTCAGAAAGAAAAATAATTTTATCATCTTTTACTGCAAACAATTCCGGTATGTAATTTAATTCTTGATAAGCTGATAGTAAGGCCTGTTTTATTTGTTTTGCTTCTTTAAGAAATCCAGATTTTCTGAGCCCGTAATAAATTAACCAATTGTCGTGAGGCCACACAGACCCTAAATGATAACTTGAGTAATCAAAATCCGGATCTTTCTCAGAAACCGTACGAATTCCGTAAGGCGTAAACAAATCATCCATAAAAAGACGTTTAACTAATTTTTCCTTAAATTCTTCTGAAATAATATCTGATAAAAGAAGATGTCCGGAATTAGAAGAAACGCTTTTCCTTGGATTTTTACTGCCATCAAGAGCTAGATAATAATACGATTCCTCTTCCCACCAAAAAGCTTTTTGAAACGCTTTTTGCAATGTTTCTGCTTTTTCTGTCCACAAATTCTTCAAAGAACTATCTTTGGAAAAATGCTCTGATAATTCAATTCCAGTATTATAAGCGGCGTAAGCGTAGCTCTGAGCTTCAATGATGGCTACTGGCGGAATGATTTTAAGATGGTCTTCAAAAGCATCTCGCCAACCCTGATGAAAAAGACCATAAGAATTTTTCATTTCATATTCAATAAAATTATCTTTATCAGAATCGCCGTAAACCAAAAGCCAATTAAGAGCCGCTGCAATATTGTCCCAGATTTCCAAAAGAAAATCTTTGTCATTCGTCTTTTTAAAATACTCCCCCGCTACAATAATAAAAAGCGGCGTAGAATCAACGCTACCAAAGTATGGAAACTTCCAATGCGGCAAACCTAACTGTTCTTCACGCTTAAACCTATATTCATGCAAAATCTTCCCAGGCTCTTCTTCTGATTTACTATTAATAATTTTTCCCTGATATTTTGATAAAATCCGCAATGTATTTTTTGCAATTTCAGAATCTATTTCAATCATCTGCCAAGAACTTATAAGAGAATCCCTGCCAAAAAGAGTGGAATAATTTGGATATCCTGCCATTAAATAACCTTCGGGAGTTTTTAATTTATTAATCTCTAAAAGTAATTTATTTTTAATTTCTTTATTGCGCATATGTCAATAATTTTATTATTCATACGTAATTTTTTCTCCGTCCAGCTTTTTGTTTTAATGTGGGCTCGAGAAGGATCGAACCTCTGACCTTTCCGATGTGAACGGAACGCTCTACCACTGAGCTACGAGCCCATTAATTATTAATGGCATACTTATAATTATAAACAAAAAAGACGCCCTTTTAAAGGCGTCCTTTTACTTCATGCTGTATAATTTATGGTTCGTGATTACTCTAATTCCACTATTGCGCCGACTTCTTCCAATTTCTTTTTCAATTCTTCAGCTTCTTCCTTTTTAACTCCTTCTTTAATTGGCTTTGGAGCTCCATCAACTATATCCTTTGACTCTTTTAATCCCAAACCGGTTATTTCTTTAACGGCTTTTATAACATTTATCTTCTGATCGCCAACGGCTTTAAGAATAACGCTAAAAGCTGATTTTTCTTCTACGCCAGCGTCTCCTCCCTCAACTGCGGCTGCTGCTGGCATTGAAGCTGAAACGCCGAATTTTTCTTCCAAAGTTTTTATTAATTCAGCTAATTCAACTACTGTTAATTTCTCAATTTGTTCAATTATATCTTTAAATTTTTCTGCCATATTTTTATAAATTTTAATTTATCTAAAAATATGAGCACCCCGTCAATTTTTGAAGAAAATTGCTTCGGGGCCACATATTTTATTTCTCGACCATTTTGCTTTTCTCACTTAATACGCGCATAAACATTTTAATTGGCGCTGCAAACATACCAACCAATTGACCAAGTAAAACTTCTTTTGAAGGCAATTTCCCGATAAATTCTACTTTCTCAGCGTCCATAAAATCTTTAGCTAATAAATCATAACCTCCTAAAATCTTAATTTTTGATTTATAAACAGGCCCTGCAATTTCAGAAATGTTTTTATCCGCAAAAATTGTTCCAAGCTGCGATTCAAATTGTTCTGGATTGAAATCAATCCCATGTTTTTCAAAAATAATCCTCATTAATCGTTTTTTAACTACTTTAAGCTTAGCACCAACTTCCCTTAAAACTTTACGCAAAGCATTTATATTTTCAACGCTTATCCCGCTAAAATCAATAAAAACCAAACTATGACTTTTTTTAAAAAGATTCTGACCTTCCTCAATTTGTTCTGTTTTTTGTTTTTTGGTAAGCATGTTTGTTTAATAATTAGCTACTAGGGCTTAGCCACTAGTTAATTTTTTTAAAAATAAAAACGGATTATTAATCCGCATTCTAATTTCCCCTAATCTACTAACCACTAGTGGCTAGTGGCTAATAATAGTTCCTCGAGAGGTCTTTTTTCGCCGGTTGACGAATGCCTCTTGTCTGCGGATTATTATAATAATTGTATATTTATGCTCTTGTCTTGTCAATAGTTCGCTAATCTGCGTTAATCTGCGTATCATCTGCGTTTATCTGCTTCTATAAGGGGCACAAAACTAAATCCAAAATGTTCTTTTTGTTCATATTTATCTTTACTGATTTTATCAATAACAACAATACTGTTATTTACGGGCGCTACAATTCTGCCGCCAATTTTTAACTGTTCTTTCCATTTTTCTGGTATTTCTCCGGCAGCAGTAGCCCCAACAATAATTCTATCAAAAGGCGCCTCTTCTTCATAACCTTTAGAGCCATCGCCTAAAATAACTTCTGCTGTTTTTTCCTGTAAAAAATTATATTTAGAAATGTTCTTTTCTGCCATTTCTTTTAATTCAGGAATTCTTTCAATTCCAATAACTTTGCCTCCGTCACTTGGCGGTTTTCCCACTATTTGCGCTAAAAGAGCGGTTTTCCAGCCAGAACCAGAACCAACATCAAGAATTTTTTCCCCAGTTTTTGGCGCTAAAATCTCTAACATAAAAGCTACAGTTAGGGGCTGAGAAATTGTCTGGTTTGAGCCAATCGGCAATGCCGCGTTTACGTATGCCTCTTTTTTATGCTCTTCTAAAACAAAATCAGCCCGGTCAATTGCCTTAAACGCGTCAATAATTTCAGGCGTCTTCAAATAACCGTCACTAACTAAAGAATTTATAAGATTTTCGTATTGAGGATTCATGTAATAATTATATACAAAAAAGTCGGAGAATTTAAGTCCTCCGACTTACGATGTAAATTTCCAAAAAACCTGCTGCGGGAGCTGAGGGAATCGAACCCCCGACCGCGGTTTTGGAGACCGCTATTATGCCACTTAACTAAGCTCCCGAGAAAAAAATTATTTCTTCCCCTCCTTATGAACGGTATGCTTACGGCACCATTTACAATGTTTTTTATATTCCAATTTCCTTTCAACTTTCTTCTTGTTTTTTCGCGTATAATAATTAACCCGCTTACATTCGGAGCATTTCATCCTTATTAAATATTCGCTGAATTTAGATTTCGCCATATGTTTATGAGCCGATGGCCGGATTTGAACCGGCGACCTACTGCTTACCATGCAGTTGCTCTGCCACTGAGCTACATCGGCCAACCATTTTGTAAGCCGGAGAGAGGAATCGAACCCCCAACCTACGGTTTACAAAACCGTTGCTCTACCATTGAGCTACTCCGGCAAGCCCAATAATACTACTCTTTTCCCATTAATTTCTCAAGGTTTTGAAGCATCTCTTTTGGATTACCTTTACTAAAATGTTCCCTTGCCGGTTCAAGTAATTTAATAAGATACTCGGCAACAAAATTTTTCAAATCTTCCGGATGTAACTCACCTTTTTCAAATAAATCTTTTAGTTCAATAACGCTATTTATTTCTAAATTACCTCCATGTTCTTTTTCTCTTTTTAATATAATTTTTTCTTCTCGGTTAAAAATCAAATGCTCTGTCCAATCAATAATCGGATTAAACTCAACTTCTCGTTCCGGACAAAAAGCTTTTTTAATCTTACGCTTTATGTCTTCTTCCGAATCATGAATAAAAACAGCGGAATCCGAATTTGACTTACTCATTTTCATTGACTCCCACAATTCTTGTTTATTCTCGCTTGTTAATGCCGGTGGCTTGTCCAATCCTAAAATTAGATGGTGATGAACCGCAACTGGTTTAATAATCTGATTATCAACCATTAGCGGCGATATTTTTAATTTGTTAGCAACCTGACGAGCAATAACCTGAGCTTTTCTCTGGTCTAATCCAGATTGCGTTAAATGAATTTGTTGGCTGAAAATATCCGCAACCTGCATTGCAGGATAAATCAATTTGGCAAAATCAACCTCTTCATCTTCTTTGCGGCCTAAAATTGTAATACTTCGTTTCATTCTAGATAAAGTGATATGCTTGCTAACCTCAAGAACTGTTTCCCAATATTTATCGTTGTTATGGTAAAAATCCGAAGCTAAAATAAAATTCAAATCTTTTGGATTTCCGCCAATACATTTATAAACAATACTTAGCCCCTCCCTAAAATAGCCAACCGCTGTTTTTTTAATCATTTCCAAATCGCCTCCCAATTTGTCATTAAGCCATGTATGATAATCAGCCAGAAAAATATTAACCGAAACTCCCGCATCAGTAAAATCTTTTACTTTCTGCATGCATGCCAAGCCAGTGCCTAAGTGAATTTTCCCTGAAATTTCAAAACCAATATAGTGTTTTAAATCTACATTCTTTGACAATAAATCCTCCAAATCATCAGGAGTTAAAATTTCTTCTGTAAATCTTGAAACTAATTGAAATTTTTCTTTATTGGTCATGTTTATATTTTATGTCCAGGGGGCAGGATTCGAACCTGCGAAGGATGAACCAGTTGATTTACAGTCAACCCCGTTTGACCACTTCGGTACCCCTGGATGAATTTAGTTGACTAGTTAATTAGTTAATCGGTTTTTGAGCTACCTTCTTCTTTAGAGGTTGAATCTTCGGAAAATAAACTTGGTTTTTTCTCTCCATTATTTTTGCCATTACCGTTTGTTTTTTTAATTTTGTCTAAATAGTTTGTAACTATATTATCCCATTTCATTAACACTAATTTTATTTTCCTTAATATCTTTTCAAAATACTCACTAATCATCAAATCAATTTTTTCTAAAGGCAATAAATCAACAAATTTATCAAATACATTTTTATGATTGTTTTGAATGCCTTCATCAATAGTGTCGCTGACTCGCGATACTCCTCGAGCAACCAAATAAATCATTATACCCAAACTTGCCATTAAAGAAATTTGAAGAATGAAGTTGTACATAAATTTTTATAAACCCCAAATTACAAATTCCAAATCCCAAACAAATTCTATCCGCCAGCTGGCGGACTAAACACGACGGGTTTTGGTTATTGGAATTTTGTTCATTTGTGCTTATTTGTTATTTGGTGCTTGATGCTTGGAATTTTATTTACAATTCATACCTGCAAAACCTCTCAATTTTTATATTCTCTCCCAACTTAGCGATTGCTTGCTTAATTAAAGCATCTACTATTAAAGATTCGTCTTTTATGTAAGGCGATTTTAGTAATTCTTCAACGTTTTCAGAACCTACGGCAGCAATTTGCATTGCCAGATTATGAGCTAATTCTCTAAATAATGAATTTCGAGCCACAAAATCAGTTTCACATCTGAGCTCAAGTAAAACTCCAACCCGTTCATTGTGAATATATGACTCTAATAATCCGGCTCCTGTAGCTCGTCCACCTCTTTTCGTGGCGCCAGCTAAACTCTTTTTGCGAATAATAGTAATTGCTTTATCAAAATCGTCGCCAGCTTCCCCTAGTGCCTTTTTGCATTCCATTACGCCAGCACCTGTTGTTTCACGAAGTTTTTGAATATCATTTAACATAGCCACTAGCCACTAGTGATTAGCCACTAGCTTTTCTTTAATTTTATTTACCACCCATTCAATACTTGTTTTTGCATGGTCATTAGCTGGAATCATATAATCAATCAAATCTGGATCATCATCGCTGTCAATAATGCCGATAATTGGAATTTTCATTATTTTTGCTTCACGAATAGCGGTCATATGGCCCTTTATTGAAGTATCGATTACAAATAAAACATCTGGGAGTCGTGTTAAATCTTCTAAACCAATAAACATCTTTTTCATCCTATCAATGTTACGACTAATCATTACACGTTCTTTCTTGGTGTATTTTTCAAATTTACCTTTTTCTAAATTGCTTTGAGTTTCCTTAAAATATTCAATGCGTTTAGATAAAACTTTTAAATTAGTTAATAAACCGCCAATCCAATGATCATTTATATAAGAAAAATTAAACTCTTTTACTAAATTATTTACTGCTTCTTTTGCTGCCGGCTGAATTGCAACTAAAAGAACTTTTTTATTTTCCTTAATCAGATTTTTCAAAAATTCGGCTGTCCGATCTAATGCTGATAAGGTTTTAGACAAGTCAATAATTTCAACACCATTTCTAGTGACGTAAATGTATTGCTTAAATTTTGGATTAGTCTTAGATTTTTTATGTCCATATATTACTCCAGCTTCCATCATTTCGCGCAAAATGCCAAAATCAGCGTCAGCACCAACATTAGCATCAGCATCAGCGTCAGCGTCAGCGTCAACGTCAGCGTCAACATCCGTATCGTCGCTTAACTTATCCACTACAGCGTTATTTTTATCTTCATCAGCATCTATCTCTGTATTTGCTTCTATTTTTGCGTTTAATTCTTCCATGTTTTAATTATTGGGCTATTAAACTACTGAATTAATTAACTAATCTAACCCACAAACAGAGTATATATAAAATAAATAAAAAATGCAACCATTTCGCATTAAACCCTAATCACTAGTAGTTAATCACTTTATTCTATGCCATTCCTCTATTTTTTTATGATTCCCAGACAATAAAACTTTCGGCACTCGGTATTTTTTGCCCTTATAAATAAATATTTCCGGTCTTGTATAAACTGGCATGCCAATGCCAAATCGCTTTTCTTCAAGTGATTCTCTCTTGCCTAATACCCCTTTAATCTGACGGGAAACCGCGTCAATTATGGTCATTGCCGGTAATTCGCCTCCTGTTAAAACATAAGGACCTATAGACAACTCATGAATCTTGAGTCCTGAATTATGAAGCACTTTTTTAATTCGTTCATCAATTCCTTCGTAACGACCAGCTATTAAAATTAAATTATCATAATTTCTTGCTAAATTAATCGCTGTCTCATTGTCAAACTGTTTTCCGCCTGGAGTAAATAACACTATCTTAGTTTTTAGTTTTTGGTTTTTAGTTTTTAGTTTTAAAATCGAGCTTATTGCTTTTACTAATGGCTCGATTTTAATTACCATTCCCGGTCCCCCTCCAAATGGCTTGTCGTCCACCTTCCTGTGTTTATCTTTGGTAAATTTACGTAAATCATAAATCTTAATTTTAATTAAACCCTTTTTCTGAGCGCGCTTAAGAATTGATTCATTTAGGTAAGAATCAAAGATATGCGGGAATATGGTAATAATATTGAATTTCATAATATTGTAGTCCACCTTCGTTAAAACTTCGGCGGATGCTCAATTTTAAATTTCGCTTCGCTCAAATAAAATTGGCAGAAAATTGTGATAATATCAAACTTCATAATCAATACTAATAGGTCGGACTTCCTTATATTTTAAGCTAAACAAAAACTCCGAGCAAGCCCGGAGTTTTTATTTTATTCGCTCACTAACCCCTAAAATGGGTGAACCCATCGGGTTTTAACCCTAATCACCGGTGGCTAGTGGCTAAATTTTATAACTTAAGGTCTTCCACTACTTGATCAACTGAATCACTATTAACTCCCCTAGTTGAACCTTCTGGTTCAATAATTTTTAGAGTAACTCTGGCGTTGTTTTTAATTCCAACGATTCGGAGTAATGACCTAATAGCTTTAGCAGTAGAGCCTGCTCTTCCAACCACTTGACCCATATCTTTAGAATCAACTTGCAATGAAAGAAGCACTCCCATTTCATCTACTTTGCGTTCAACCTTGACTGCGTCTGGGCTATCAACAATAGATTTAATGAGAAACTCAAGAAATTCCTGATCTGTCTTAATAGCTGTCATATCTACTTTTTTATTGAATTCTATCTTTTCCGACCTTTTTACTTATAATAAATTATACTCTTTTTATAGAAAATGTCAACCCCGTTAGAGGTCTGCTTTAAACTCTACGCAGTATAAAATGATATATAGGTATGGCTTGAAATTAGTTTTGTATAGTACCAAATAAAAAAATTTAATATAAATTTTTTCTATCTAAGACTTCTAACGGGGTCAACCTCTATTCTTCTTTTTTCTCTTTTTCTTCCGATTTTACTTCAGTTTTTATTTCTTCTTTTGGCTCTTCCTTAGGCAATTCAGGTTCTTTCTCTTGCTCTTTTTGATCAACCTCTTCTTTTGGTGATTCTTCTTTTGGTGATTCTTCTTTTATTTCAGCTTCATCTACGGGCTTTTCCTCTTTTGATGGTTCTTCTTTGGCCTCTTCTTTGGCCTCTTCTTTTTTCTCTGTTTCAGGAGCTTGCTCTTTTACTTCTGTTTTAACTGTCTCCGCAGGAACAGCCTCTTCTTTTGTTTCTTCTTTAGTCTTTTTAGATTTCTTATGCACTGACTTTTTGGGACCGCTAATTATTTCAGCGCGAACCAAAAGATTATGGACAGTGTCCGTTGGTTGAGCGCCGTTTTTTATCCAATATTCAACCCGCTCTTTATTTAATTTAATTTCTTTGCTCTGCGGATTAAACCAACCAAGATCTTCCGTAAACTTTCCGCCAAGCTTTGAATGCTTCTCAGCAACCACCATTCTAAACGACGGCTGATGTTTTTTGCCTATTCTTCTTAATTTAATTGCTAACATAATAATAATTCAAAATGTAAATATCAAAATAGAAAATGACAGATCAAAATGTTAAAATTTTCTTCGTTTTTAATCCATTTTGAATTTTACATTGTCATTTTGATTTTTACATTTTACATTTATTTCATATCAATATAATACAGCAATCCCCTAAAAAATCAAGATTTATTGTCTAATTTCAAAGATAAGATTTTAGACGACCCATCTTCTTCTATTGTAACTCCGTAAAGAACGCCTGCCGCTTCCATTGTTGCCCTGTTATGAGTTACAACAATAAACTGGGTCTTATGCGCAAACTCTTTAATAAGGTCGGCAAATCTTTTAGAATTCTGTTCGTCTAAAGCCGCGTCAATCTCATCTAGCACCAAAAACGGCGGCGGGCTAACAGAAATTAAAGCGAAAAGAGCCGCGATTGACACTAAGCTTTTTTCTCCACCAGAAAGAACATCTAGACTGGTAATACGTTTTTTGGGCAGATTCAAATCAATGCATACTCCTGTTGATATTTCTTCATCTTCTTCCTCTTGGCTAATTTCAGTTCTATTTTCTAAATTTTCTTCTTCGCTTTTTACTTTCTTCTTTTCCATTTCTACTTTTAATTTTACGCTTCCTCCTCCAAACATTAAACGAAAAAATTTATTGAATTCTTCATTTATTACTTTAAGCGAACTATTGAATTCAGAATGAATTTTTTCGCTTAATTCCTTTATAAGATTTTTTAAATCAATTAATGCTTTTTCCAAGTCATCTGACTGGTTAATTAAAAAATTATAATGGGTTTCGGTTTCAGCTGTTTCTTTTATTAAAGACTCGTCAATTTCACCAATACTTGCCAAATGCGCCCTTAATTTAAACATTTTTCTTTCATTTTCAAAAAGCTCGTCTGCTTCAAAAGATTGGCCATCGCTAACGCAAAATTCGTTAATATTCCTCCCAATTTGATGAATTTGATCTTGTAAATCCTGCAGTTTCAGATTCAACTTTTCTTTTTCAAAAATAACCCTGCTTTTTTGACTTTCAAGTTCATTAATTTCTTCTTTTTTTGCCTCTTTTGCCTCAAATGCCTGCTGAAAATTTTTATTAAAACTTTCTAAATTATGAGCAATTTTCTGTTCAGATTCTGCTAGTTGCTCTAAATCATTATTAATTGAAGAAAGGGTTTTTGTTAAATCTCCTTTTAATTTTTCCAATTCATTTACCCCATTAGAAATGGAATTTCTAATGGGGTTTAATTCTTTTAACTTTAAGTCAGTATGACCTTCTAAAAAATTCTCAATTTTAGAAATTAAATCTTCAATTATTTTTCTTAACTTTTCAAAATCAGAATAATCCAATCCGCTTTCAAGCGATTCCCTTATCTCACTAATTAAATTAAGCGTCTCTTTAATACTAAAAATTTTATCTCCGCTTTTTGAAGAACTTAATAATTCTATTTTCGCCTCTAATCGGCCGAATTCTCTTTGGATTTCCGAACTCCGTGACAATAATTCATCTTGCTTGCTTTTAATCGACTTAATATTTTCTTGTTCTTGATTTTCAGGTTCAAGTTTTTTAATTTCATCTTCTAATTTATTTAATTCCTTTTGTTTGATAATTATTTGTTTTTCTAATTTGTCTAATTCCGGATCAAAACCAGTTAATGATTTTTTGATTTTGCTTAACTTAAAAGAAAAATATTTATCTTCTAATTCCTTTAATTCTTTTTCTATTTCTGCGCGTTTCTCCCATTTAGAAGTCTGCCTTTTCAACATTCTTAGATGTGGCGTAATCTCCCCTATCATTGCCTTAACTTTTTCTAAATTTATAACAGTATTTTTAAGTTTGCGTACGGCTTCAGTCTTTTTTATTTGATACTCCCTTAATCCCAATATTTCTTCAATCATTATCTGCCGTTCTTCAGGTGAGACCCTAACAAATAAATCACTATTGCCCTGATTAATAATAGTTAAACCCTTTGTGCCAAGACGTGAACGCGCAAAAAAATCGACTATGTCTTTAAGCCGCACTTCTGATTTATTTAAAAAATATTGCGAATTACCGTCTCTATTCACGCGACGCACTACTGAAACTTCATTAAAATCCAAAGGGAAAAAACCGCTACTGTTATCAAAATATAAGCCTGCTTGAGCTATTGATGTTCTAGCTTTTTTGGAAGTGCCTGAAAAAATTAAATCTTCGGCCTTGCCGCCTCTTAAATTCTTTGCCTCACGCTCTCCCAAAAGCCAGCGAATAGCATCAATAATGTTGCTTTTTCCAGAGCCATTTGGCCCTACAATAGCGGTAATTCCAGCCGGAAATTCCAAAACTGTCTTTTGTGCAAACGATTTGAAACCATTAAGTTCTAGGGATTTTAAAAACATAATTTTAGCCACTAGCCACTAGGAAATTTTATTTTAACACTAATCACTAGTAGCTAGTCGCTAGTGGCTAATGTTTTCAGCGCATTCTTCGCTGCCTCAACTTCCGCCTCCTGCTTAGAAGCTCCTTCTCCTTCAGCAGCTAAATCGTCATCAAAAAATACACCGACTTTAAAAATCTTTTTATGGTCAGGCCCGATTTCGCCTAGAACTTTATAATTCGGAGTGATTTTAAGTTTTTCTTGAATAATTTCCTGAAGCAAACTCTTAGGATCTCTATATAATCCATTTTCAATGACATCCTGAAGATTTGATAAAATAACTTTTTCAATAAAAGATTGGATTATAGAATAACCTGCGTCTAAATAAATAGCGCCAATAAGCGATTCAATAGCATTAGCTAAAATTACTTCTCTTGCTTTTCCGGTATCTTTGGCTTCTCCACGAGAAAGTAAAACAAACTTATCCAATTCCATATTTTTGGCGGATTTTCCCAACATCTGATAATTAACCAATGCCGCTCTAACGCTTGTAAGCTGACCTTCATTATAATCAGGATATTTTTTAAAAAGATATTCCGACACTACTAATTCTAAAACCGCATCACCTAAAAACTCCAAGCGTTCGTTATGAGGCACGCCCCATGAAGGATTCTCGTTCAAATAAGAACGATGAGTTAATGATTCTTTTAAAAGTTTTTGATTCTGAAACTGATGCCCAATTATTTCTTCTAATTTTGAAAAATCCATCTAAATAAGTAATCAATAACTAATAACTAGTAATCAGGGTTTAATAAAATTTATTCCCTAGTTACTAGTTACTATTCGCTAATTACTAATTACTTTTCCATTTCTCTGTATACTGTTCCTAATACGCCGTTTATAAACTTTCCTGAATTGGGTCCGCCGTAATTTTTTGCCAATTCAATAGCTTCGTTAATAGCCACTTTTTCCGGAACTTCTTTCTTGTCAGCATAAAGCAATTCATAAAGCCCTATACGTAAAACATTTCTATCAATTATTGAAATCTGATTTAATGGCCATTCTGGAGCAGCTTTCTCAATAATTTTATTCAAATTATCAAAATTCTCTATTACTCCCTTAACTATCTTCCAAACAAATTCTGGCTCATTAATACCAGGACCAAATTCTTCAATATTGCGTTCAATTACCTTGTTTAAATCCTCCTTTTGATTATAAAAATCCCACTCATAAAAGGACTGAAGAACTATTGAACGCGCAAGATGTCTAGTTGCCATTTGGTTAATTAACTTTTCTTTATTTTCAATTTCGGTTCTTTTATTGCTTTTCCTTTATAAAATCCACATTTAGAACAATAACGATGCGGTAAAATAGGGTGCTGACACTTAGAACAAACAAAAAGAGCAGCCGACTTAAGAGCATGATGAGATCGGCGTCTGCCAACCTTAGATTTTGTATGATGTTTTACTGGTACTCCGCCCACAGATAAAAATCCCAAATAACAAATTCCAAATAACAAATAAATTTCAATGACCGAAATTCTAATGACCGAAACCCGTGTTTAGTCCGCCAACTGACGGATAGAATTTGGTGCTTATCTGTTATTTGGTGCTTGAGATTTGATGCTTATTTATATTCATTATTTACAATTTTAATGTAAAAGTCAACGGCTAATACGGCGTGTTAGCCGTTGAGGCGGAAAGAACGACGGTGGATTTTAGAAATCTTATGTTTTTTTATCATCTTGTAATGAAGTTTTGTTCCATAACCCTTATGTTTATCAAAACTGTATTTAGGATATTTTTTATGAAAACGCATCATTTTTCTGTCCCGAGCGACTTTGGCAATAATTGACGCAGCGGAAATAACAGAAATTTTTTCATCGCCTTTTATAATAGTACGAGAATTTAAAATACCCGCCCGCCTTGACTTCGTAAAGCGATGTCGGACGCGGTAGAATTTAGAATTTAGGAATTTCGGCAAATACAATCCGCCGTCAAAATAAATAAAAATTTTATTACGTAATTTATTACGTAATAAATTACATAATACTTTTCTTACTGCTAATTTAATTGCTTTCTGAATACCAATTTTATCAATTACTTTATTATTTATAGAAACGTATCTACATTCAAAATTTTTTCTTAAAATCCCGTTCCATTCTTCTCTTTGCTTAGAAGTTAATTTTTTTGAATCTTTTAGTTTAGATTTTATTTTTTTTTGAAAATTGAAAATTGAAAATTGAAAATTCCGTGGCGTCATCACGGCAGCCACGATAACAGGTCCTGCTAATGGTCCCCTGCCAACCTCATCTATACCAATAATATATTTAGTTTTTAGCTCCGACGTTCTAGTCGGAGTCCCGACTCTGCGTCGAGATTTTTGGCTTTTAGTTTTTAATTTAAACATAAATTTATTTTATCATACTATTTAAATAAAAAAGGCGACCTATATTGATCGCCTTTATTGCTTATTGCCAATATTCAGCTGAATAATTTTTTTACAATATTTCTTTCCGATATAAATCAGAGCCAGTATCGGCTGTCCAAGTGGAATTACCCAAAACATAATCTGATCAACTACCGGCGATATAATTCTTGGAATTTTTACTTTCATCTTTTCTCCTTTTTTGAAATCTATAATTAAATTGTTTATCTACTATTTATAAATTAACACGAATACTTAATAAGATCAAACTCTTTTGCTTTTTAGTATTTTCGGGATTATAATCATGGGAGTGTTCATTAATATACGAATTTTAAACAAATATATGAATTCGTATATTCGTCTTTGATTAGTATATTAGTGATTACTCCTATGAAATTTGTACACCTACATACTCATAGCCATTATTCCCTACTTGACGGCTTGGCAAAAATTGACGACCTAATTGCCTATGCCAAAGAATTAGGAATGAATGCCTTGGCTTTAACCGACCATGGCAATCTCTATGGCGCGATTGAATTTTATAAAAAAGCTATTAAAGCTGAACTTAAACCAATCTTGGGGGTGGAAACTTACGTAGCTCCCCGTTCTCGTTTTAAAAAAGAAGTGAGTATTGATGATAAATATTCTCACTTAACATTATTAGCTAAAAATCAAACTGGTTGGTTGAATTTAATTCAATTAGTTACCAAAGCCAATCTGGAGGGATTTTATTATAAACCGCGCGTTGATAAAGACTTGCTTCGCGAACATTCTGAAGGACTAATTGCTCTCTCTGGATGCCCAAGTGGAGAAATTCCGAAATTAATTGCAAAAGATAGAATTGAAGAAGCAGAAAAAATTGCAAAAGAGTATCAAGAAATATTTGGACCAGAAAATTTCTTTTTGGAAGTTTATCATCATCCCAATGTTCCTAATATTTCCAAAATAAATAATGGTTTAACTAAAATTTCCCAAAAAAATAACATTCCATTAGTTGCGACACAGGATATTCATTACCTCAAACCCGAAGATGCTGAATATCAGGATATTCTTTTAGCGGTTCAAACTGGAAACACGTTAAATGATGATAACCGTATAACTTTAAAAGCTGATGATTTCTCAATGCGCTCAATAGAACAAATGACTGAGTTATTTAAAAACTTTCCCGGAGCAGTTGAAAATACCGTAAAAATTGCGGATCGATGCAACGTAACACTACAACTTAATAAAACTCTTTTGCCTAATTTTGCTCTTCCGGAAGGAAAAAACGCTAATCAATATCTTAAAGAATTATTAATCAAAAGATTACATAAACGCTTCCAGAAAATCACGAACCAAATAAAAGAACGATTAAATTACGAATTAAACGTTATTGAAAAAACTGGTTTTGCTGATTATTTTTTAATTGTTCAAGATATTGTTAGCTGGGCTAAAGAACGCGGTATTGTTGTAGGGCCTGGCCGAGGATCAGCTGCTGGCAGCATAGTTTCTTATATTTTAGGTGTTACAGATATTGATCCTTTAAAATACGGCTTATTATTTGAACGTTTCTTAAACCCCGAAAGAATTTCTATGCCTGACATTGATATTGATTTTACCGACGTTCGGCGCGATGAAGTTATGAGCTATGTGAGACAAAAATATGGAGATGATCACGTAGCGCAAATTATTACTTTTGGAACAATGGCTGCGAGAGCAGCGATTCGTGATGCTGGCCGAGCCCTAGGAATGCAGTACAACCTTTGCGACCAATTGGCCAAATTAATTCCTCTTAACGAAAAACTAAACAACGCGCTTGAAAACGTCAAAGAACTTAACGATCTTTATAATAATAATCCTGATGCCAAGAAAATACTTAATGCAGCGAAACATTTAGAAGGCGTAGCTCGTCATGCTTCTGTTCATGCTTGCGGCATAGTTATCTCAAAAGAGCCAATTACGAAATACACGCCACTTCAAAAAGCTCCTCAAAACCAAGATATTATTATTACTCAATTTGAAATGCATAGCGTTGAAGACCTTGGTCTTTTAAAAATGGATTTTCTTGGTCTAAAAAACTTAACAATTATCGAAAAAACAATTCGTTTAATTAAAGAAATTAAAGACGAAGAAATTGATATCTCTAAAATCCCCCTTGATGATAAGAAAACCTTCAAGCTTCTTCAAGCTGGCGATACCACCGCTGTATTCCAATTGGAATCATCAGGAATGCGAAATTATCTGAAGCAATTAAAACCAACTGAATTTGAAGATATTATATCTATGATTTCTCTTTATAGACCAGGAGCGATGGAGCATATTCCACAATACATAAAAAGAAAACATAAATTAGAAAAAGTTGTTTATCTGCATCACAAACTTGAACCCATCCTTAAAAACACCTACGGTATTGGACTTTATCAAGAGCAAATGATGAGAATCGCCGTAGATTTAGCCGGATTTACATTAGCTGAAGCTGATATACTCCGTAAAGCTATTGGCAAAAAAATAAAATCATTACTTGATTCTCAAAAAGAAAAATTAATAGACGGGATGCTAAAAAACGGAATTGATAAAAAAATCGCCAAAGAAATCTGGGAATTGTTCCCACCTTTCTCACGTTATGGCTTCAATAGAAGTCATGGTGCCTGTTATGCAATGATTGGCTATCAAACCGCCTACCTTAAAGCCCACTACCCAATTGAATTCACCACTAGCTTGCTTAATGCTGACTCTGGAAACATTGAACGAATATCCTTTCTGGTTTCCGAATCAAAAAAGTCAAAAATTGAGGTATTACCTCCCGATATAAATAAAAGTTTTGACAACTTCATACCAGAAGGCAAAAAGATTCGTTTTGGTTTGTTAGCTATTAAAAACGTTGGTGCTAACATTGTTGAAGCAATTATTACAGAACGACATAGAAGAGGTCCATTTGAAGATTTTACAAACTTTATTACCAGAGTCCAACACAAAGACCTGAATAAAAAATCTTTAGAAAGTATGATAAAAACCGGTGTATTTGATTCATTTGGAATAGACAGAAATACTCTTTTATTAAATATCGAAAAAATTCTTTCTTTTAGCCAAAACTTAAGAAAATCACAAAGCACTAACCAAGACGGTCTTTTTGGCGCGAATTATCATAATGGTTCATTAAATTTTGAAGACGTGCAACCAGCCACAAATAAAGAAAAATTATCCTGGGAAAAAGAATTATTAGGGCTATATATTTCCGACCACCCACTTAACGCGCACCTGAAAAGAATACAATCAAACAAAGTTAAACCAATCAAAGAATTACTGGAAACAAATAACATAGAAAGCAACCCAAGAAACAGATTTCGCATTGCCGGCGTTATTTCCAAAACCCAAAAAATTCTTACAAAATTGGGCCAGCCAATGCTTTTTGCAACCATTGAAGATTTTAATGATAGCTTGGAAACAATAGTTTTTGCGGACGCTCTGGCAAAAAATCCCGCAATTTGGCAAGAAAATAATGTTTTAATAGTTCAAGGAAGATTGTCTTGGCGAAATAATGAACCGAAACTGATTTGCGAACACGCAGTTGAGTTATAGACGAGCCACTAGTGATTAGCCACTAGCCACTAGGGTTAGAGTAAAAAAACTGGGCATCGATTGAATTGATGCCCGTTTACTATTAAATAATATTGAAAATAAAGTGGGGCTGCTCGGTTTCTCCGATATGCAGCCCCATGTTTTTATCCATAGATTCAAATTTTAACGGATTAACCAATAAATTGGAATCAAGTTTTTTATAATGGACTTGAGAACTTTAAACCCTCATTATTAATCTCCGGGGAATATACAAAAATTAAATCTCCTTGGCTATTCTTCTACGACGGTCAAATTTACCTCTCATAAAAGTCCCCCTTTCTATGTATTAAAATCAATATTAGCAATATTTCTATTTTAAGTTAAGATATGATATTATATTATTTATGAAAGATAATCTGGAAAAAATTAGGCATTCACTTTCTCATTTAATGGCAATGGCAGTTTTGGAAAAATTTCCAAAAGCTAAATTGGGTATGGGACCTGTTATTGAAAATGGGTTCTACTACGACTTTGACTTTAATATGGGGACATCCGATGTCCCAAATATTAATAAAAATAATATAAGGACATCGGATGTCCTTATATTGAATTTAACTGAAAACGACTTGCCAAAATTAGAGAAACGGATACGCGAACTAATAAAACAAAATTTGAAATTCAAAAAAGAATCTCTTTCTTTTGTTGAAGCAAAAAAGGGTTTTAAAAATGAACCCTATAAATTAGAACTTATTAAAGAATTGTCGTCAGGAAGTCGGTCTTCCAAAGGAAGTCCGACTTCCCAAAAATTGAAATCGGTTTCTATTTATAAAAGCGGTGATTTTATTGACTTGTGTAAAGGACCTCACGTGAAGTCAACTTCCGAAATAAATCCAGATGCTTTTAAATTAACAAGAGTTGCCGGCGCTTATTGGAAAGGCGATGAAAAAAATAAAATGCTTACCAGAATTTATGGCGTAGCTTTTAATAATAAAAAAGAATTGGATAAATATCTAAAATTACAGGAAGAAACGGAAAAAAGAGATCACAGGAAACTTGGAAAAGAACTGAATTTATTCTCATTTCACGACGAAGGACCTGGTTTCCCTTTTTGGCACGCAAAAGGAACAACTTTATACAGCCAGATTGAAAACTATATAAGAAAAGAAAACGAAAAACGCGGATATAAAGAAGTAAAAACGCCTATTATATTAAATAAAAAATTATGGGAAACTTCTGGACATTGGGAAAAATTCAAAGATGATATGTATTTTATAAATATTGATGACCAGGAATTCGCAGTAAAGCCGATGAATTGCCCTGGAACAACTCTTATCTATAAAGAAAAACTTCATTCTTATCGTGACCTGCCAGTTAGATACGCTGAATTTGGCTTAGTACATCGTCATGAATTATCAGGAGTGCTTCACGGCCTATTTAGAGCCCGCTCTTTTACTCAAGATGATGCTCATTCATTTTGTACGCCAAAACAGCTAAATGATGAAATTATTAATATGGTTGATTACGCTATAGATGTTTATAAAGCATTTGGTTTTAATGAATATGAAATATTTATAGCAACTAAGCCGGAAAAATATATTGGCGACAATGATTCCTGGAAAAAAGCAACAGAATCATTAAATAAGGCATTAAAAGAAAAAAAATTAAATTATGGAATAAAAGAAGGAGAAGGCGCTTTTTACGGACCAAAAATAGAATTTAATATAAAAGATGCTATTGGAAGAAATTGGCAATTAGGAACAATTCAAGTTGATTTCTCAATGCCGCAAAGATTTAATGCTTTTTATATTGATAAAAAAGGAAATAAACAAAATCCAGTTATGATTCATCGAGCAATACTTGGTTCGCTTGAAAGATTTATTGGCATCCTGATTGAGCATTATGCCAGCGCATTGCCAGTTTGGCTCTCCCCTGTTCAAACAATAATAATTCCAATATCAGAAAAATTTGATAATTATGGGAAAAAAGTTCTTCAAGAATTGGAAAATAATAATATTCGCGCTGAAATTGATAATAATAATGAAACCTTGGGAAAAAGAATTCGTGAAGCTGAACTTCAAAAAATTCCGTATATTTTAATTGTCGGCGAAAAAGAAATGAAATCAAACACTATTGCAGTCCGCTCAAGAGACAACAAGCCCGTCTTCGCCAAGGCTTCGGCGGGCAAGCAAAATGTTGTTAAATTAGAAAAATTTATTGGAAAAATCTTAAAAGAAATTGAGGATAAAGTTATCTAACTCTTCTTTTATTTTTCTTTTTTTCTACTTTTTTTTCTACTTTTTGTATCTTATAGCGCTATGGTCAACCACAGCGCTATAATTGATTATAACGCTAATAATAAAAATTAATAAAATTAAGATACAACACAACATAAAATAATAATATAAAATATAACATACATCAGATACTTCCATACATGGAAGTACTTCCACGCGTGGAAATACCCGCTCTATTTAATTAGAACGCTTCAATATATTGAAGCATTCTAATGTATTGAAACGCTATATTAATTGGTTAGTTATTTAATTAATTTGAAATGTCAATCAAATGACATATGTCATTTGATTGACATTTTGAAATCTATTGAAATTTACAAGTATAAAAATGCCGCGCTGCGTTGATTCGCAGGCGGCATATTTTAAAATTCGTTCTGGCTCCAACCATTGGTTAACATAAACAGTTCCAAAGCTGCGTATTAGGCTTTTGGTGTAGAAAACGCAGCGATCCACACCTACAGACTCCATTAACAAGAAAAATTCCTCAATAATCTAATAATCTCTTGCCAACTTCAACGTCTTTGTTAATGCCCCGGTCTCGGTAAAGAAGCCAGAATTTTAAAATGTAAAAGTGCTAATTTTAGGTAGGTGACGTGACCCGAAGCGGACGATAATTCTTCGGGATTTCAGATTTGTTTCGCCTTAGCTTACCCGTCCCTTTCGGCTACTAAACACGCCACCCAATCAAGAATCTCAGCTTCATCAGCTTCAAGAGTTCCTTTCAGCTCCAAAGATCACTTGTTGCCTCCGCTAAGATTCTTAAATCTCAAATTTTGTTATAATTATATTCATGCCAAAACAATTGTCAATACTGCCAAAAATCATAGTTATTCTCGGCCCAACAGCTTCAGGAAAGTCTGATTTAGCGGTAAAAATCTCCCTTCGGCTCAGCCCAAAACAAGCCAAAAAATTATACGGGATAAACGGATGTGAAATTATTTCAGCTGATTCACGTCAAGTTTATAAGGGATTGGATATCGGCTCTGGCAAGATTACCAAAAAAGAAATGCAAGGCATTACTCATCATCTTATTGATGTGGCTTCTCCTAAACGGACTTTCACGATTGCTCAATATCAGAAATTAGCCAAAAAAGCGATTAAACAAATTCTAAATAATGGGAAAATTCCTATTATTTGCGGAGGAACCGGTTTTTATATTGATTCCGTAATTTACGACTATCACCTGCCAGCAGTTCCTCCAAATCCAAAATTAAGAAAAAAACTGGAAAAAAAATCTACCAAAGAACTTTTTCAACAACTCAAAAAATTAGACCCACGCCGCGCGAAAAACATTGATAAAAATAACCGCCGCCGACTTATTCGGGCGCTGGAAATTTGCATAACAACAAATCAGCCAGTTCCACAGCTTAAAAATAATATCAGCATAAATCAGCGCGTTAATCAGCATAAATCAGCGACCGCTTTAGCGGTACTGAAAATTGGTATTAAAAAATCTCCAGAAAAACTTAAAAAACTTATTGCCAAAAGATTAGAAAAGCGAATTAAGTTAGGAATAGTTGAAGAAGTTGAAAAATTGCATGACGGAAGCGTGCTTAGCCCCGAAGGAAATCCTTCGGCTTCCTATAGAGTAAACTGGCAACGATTAGATGATTTTGGATTGGAATACCGCTATATTTCCCGCTATCTGCGTGGTTCAATAACTTACGATGAAATGAAAGAATTAATCAAAAAAGAAAGCTGGCAATATGCAAAACGCCAAATGACTTGGTTTAGGCGCGATAATAAAATTCACTGGATAACAAAACCTACTTCCTTAATTCCTCTTGTAAAAGATTTCTTAAAACATCGGGGTTAGCTTGGCCTTTTAATTTACCCATTACTTGACCAAAAAGAAACTGCAAAACATTTTCTTTACCCTTTTTATAATCTTCTACCGCTTTTTGATTTTCGCTTACAATTTCTTTAATAATCTCCTTAATAATTTTCTCGTCAGAAATCTGACCCAAACCCTTATCTTGAATAATCTGCCACGGATCAAGTCCGGTCAAAGACATTTCTTTTAAAATATCTTTTGCAAGACGGCTTGTAATCTCTCCTTTGATAATCAACACTATTAAATCCGCAAAATTTTCTGGAGTAATATTTATATCTTTGACGCTTACCCCTTTTTCATTGGCTAATCCCCTAATATCACTAGTTAGATAATTAAACAATAACATCATTGCCTCAATTTTTTTCTTTTCACTCTTTTCGCTCTGTAATTCTTCCAATAATTCTGATACTGATTCTTCAAAATATTGGGCTGTTGACGATTCGCTAACCAATACCTCAACTTGCTCTGAAGATAATCTATATTCTTCTATAAATCTCTTACGCTTATTTGCTGGTAATTCCGGAATTTCTATTCTTAATTTTCTCAAATCTATGGCGTTTGACTCGTTAAAATCCAAAGGCGGTAAATCCGGCTCTGGAAAATAACGGTAATCATGCGCTTTTTCTTTGCTTCTTTGACTAACGGTATTTTTTTTGTTTTCGTCCCAGCCACGAGTTTCATGCTCAACTTGTTCACCTCTATCTAAAACCTCTGACTGCCTTTTAATTTCGTAATCAATCGCCTCTCCTGCTGCACGAAAAGAATTAAGATTTTTTATTTCCACCTTGGTACCTAATTTTCCATCTTTGGACACACTAATATTTGCTTCTATTCTCATTTGCCCTTTCTCCATATCTGCGTCAGAAATCTCCAAATAGCGCAAAACTAGCTGAAGTTCTTTTGCGAATTCAACTGCTTTTTTGCCGTCTTTAATATCTGGTTCAGTTACTAATTCCATTAAAGGTACTCCTGCACGATTAAAGTCAACCAAGCTATAGCTTTTAGTTTTTAGTTTTTCCTGCCCGCCAATGACTTCGCCATCAGGCGATGGCAGGCGGGGGTTTTTAGTTTGATGCGCAAGCCGCGCAGCGTCTTCTTCTAAATGAATTCTTGTAAGCCGTATGCCGTTTAATTGGCCGCCTGATATTAATGGCTGGTCATATTGCGATATCTGGTATCCTTTTGGTAAATCCGGATAAAAATAATTTTTACGGTCAAATTTTGATATTCCCTTACTAGGCGCAGACGGCGGATTTCCGCCTAATGCCAATCCTAATTTAAGAACCGATTCAACGGCTTTTTTGTTTATAACCGGTAAAGTACCGGGGTGTCCCAAACAAATCGGGCAAACATTAATATTGGGATGCTTTTCGTTAAAGTCATTGTCACAACCGCAAAACATTTTAGTGCGGGTTTTGAGATGGGTATGGATTTCCAAGCCAATAGTAGGAATGTAAGTCATGCCATAATTATATAAATTTTTAGGCAGGAGCGCAAAAAAAATAAGGGTGGCATTTGCCATATTTTATTTGACTTTTATCACCGTTTACTATATAAAATAGATAAGTTCTTTAAAAATAAAAATTATAAATACAAGAAAGAAAAGGAGAAAAAATGGAAAATTTCAGCAATAAGGGAAAAAATGACCACAAAAAAATCATTTTGGATATTGAAAAATTAACCAAGGTGACAAATGTTATGCGTGAACTCGGATACAGAATCATAGTAACTATAGGCAGTTGGGATTTACTTCATATTGGACACGTGAGGTACTTACGAAAAGCTAAAACGCACGGGGATATATTAGTAGTCGGAGTAGATAGCGACAGAGCAGTTAAAATTTATAAAGGAGAACTGCGTCCTATTATTCCGGAAAATGAACGAGTAGAAATGCTCAGCTATCAAGGGTGTGTTGATTTCGTAACGCTTATTGATGATGTTGATAATAATAAAAAATGGCTGTATGAGCTTATCAAGAAAATCAAACCAGATGTATTTATCGCTGTTAAAGACAGCTACCCGAAAGAACAAAAGGAGGAAATAAAACAATTTTGCAAAAAACTTGTTGTTCTTCCAAGGCAAGCCGAAGAAACATCTACGTCCAGAACAATTCAAGACGTTGTCAAAAAAACTTTAGAAAAAATGCTGACTAAAACTGACAGGCGATAAGGAGGGAGCAATTGAAAAAGATAATCATTCTTTACATTCCTGTTCTGCATGCCGGCTACCTCAAATTTTTAGAAAAATACAAGAAAGCTGACACGCTTTATATTCTCGGTTCCAAATTAATCCGAGAATTCACTTTTCTAGAAAAAGAGATACGGCAAATTAATCCTATTATTGTAAAAAAAATCATCAAATCCGGCGGGTTATTCCACAAAGTTAAAATTCTGACCAATAATTTGGTTAAAAAATTACAGCATCTGCCAATAATTACCGCTGATGAAAGCATCTCGCTAAATCTTGTAAAAAAATACTTTCCTCGTTCGGAGTTAACTATTGATACGGTATTTCTACGCTGGGATGAAAAAAATATCCTTACAAAAAAACCCGTTGGTTATGATACGATTTCACGCAGTAAATTTGACCGTAAAATGATTAAAATAACCGAAGAAGAAGCTAAGCATAGTTCTGACTGGTGGAGAAATGTTGGAGCTGTCCTAGTTAAAAACGGGAATATAATACTCAGAGCTCACCATAATCATCATCTACCGTCAGACCATACACCGTACACTTTTGGCGATCCGCGTGATTTTGTAAAAGCAGGAGAAAATAACGACATAGCAACCTCACTTCATGCTGAACAGTCTATAATCACCGAAGCTGCAAGAGAAGGAATCAAGTTAAAAGGATCCTCTCTGTATGCAACTGATTTTCCTTGTCCAATGTGCGCCAGAGAACTATCAAAGACCGGAATAAAGAAATGCTACTTCAAAAAAGGACACGCATCTCTTAATGGCTTGGAAATAATGAAAGCAAAGAATATTAAGATTATTTTAGTAAAATAAAAGCCCCCCACACGTAAAGTGAGGGGGGTATTTTTTTACATCAACCAATCGGGAAATTCACTGTTTTTCCTCGCTTAGGCACGATTAGATGTGCGTGTATATGACAAACAGTTGCTCCAGTATACAAACTGTTTCCAAAACGCATTGCTAATCCGCCGCCTCTTATCTTGTATCTGGAAACAATCCATTTGGCCAAATACAAAATACTTTCCATGTCTTTACCAATAAGCTCTTGAATATTCTCTCTGTGTTTATCGCTAATGATAATGAAATGGTGTTTTGTGTTCTTATACGGCCAGCTTATCTTTGTCACAAACCATCCGCAACGTTTTTTTAATATTGGATTCTTATGATACTTAAAATTGTCAGGACAAAAGGGACATTTACCGCGTTTTTCAATAGTTTTTAAAACACTGTCATACTCCCCTTTTCTTGCAAAACGCCTGTTAACAACTTTCTTTTTTTTCTTAGTCATATTAGAGCACCCCCCTTTCTTTGAGAAAGCCCTCTTCTTTTTTAATTCTCATTAAAGTAGTTAACCATGCGTAATCATAAACATGTAAATCTTTCGCTGAAGCAATCATTGGACCGTCTTCCACTGCAAGCACATCAGCCATGTATTCTTTGACTAGCTGAAGACCGCCGTAGTTTTCCGGAAAAGCACCCCATGCGTCCTGTGAACGGAAATAGCACCAAAAATGTAATTTATTATTTTCAATCCAGACATCTACGCTTCTTAAACATTGGGAACTAACCTCTTCTTTGGGATTTTTGTTCCATGTATTTGTAATTTCTTTAGTCCAGATCAATTCGCCAGTTTTTCTGTCTTTTACAATTATCTTTTCATCATAATCAACCTCTCTGCTATAGAAGAAAAACGACTCAGGCCTTCCTACCGGCATCTGACAACAAGCTGTATTGTGTCCATATTTTTTGAAGTACTTAATTACCTCTTCAATCTGCCACGATAGATCCTGGCCATAGCTGTAGTGCTGATTCGGCTTTTTGTCAGGAGATATAAGATCTCCGAAGTACTCTTCTATTTTCTCTTCTGTTGTAGGCGGAAAAATTGCGGAACCTTCGGGCATAATAGGAGCAAGCGGCCTTGCGCCTGGTATATGCATTTCAACAACAAATTTGCCACTGAGTCGATATTCATTACCATATTCAATCTTGTACTTTCTTCCGTCTGTTATAATCGAATCCAAAAGCATATACCAACCATGCTCTATACTTGAAACAATTATTTGCTTCACTATTGGCTTAAACATAAAACACCTCCATTTCTTTATTTCAGATTTTTATTTTTAGCTGATATTTAATTATCAAAGCTTCTAAAATGAACAATATCTAATAATGGTTGATTTGTCAACAAAAAAGGGCGGCTTTTGCCGCCGAACTAAAAAACTAAAAGCTTAAAACTAAAAGCTAATTATTCCACTTCAATACCCATTGAACGGGCTGTTCCTTCAACAACTTTCATTGCCGCATCAATATCATTTGCGTTTAAGTCAACCATTTTCTTCTCTGCTATTTCTTTAATTTGCGCTTTAGTTACTTTACCAACTTTATTTTTTAACGGATCGCCTGAACCTTTTTCAATTCCAGCCGCTTTTCGCAATAAATCAGAAGCTGGCGGAGTTTTTAGTTTAAAATCAAAAGTTCTATCTTCATAAATCGTAATTTCAGCAGGGACAATATCTGTTCCCATTTCCTTGGTGGCCTCATTAAACTGCTGACAAAACTGCTGAATATTAACTCCGTGCTGCCCCAAAGCAGGCCCAACTGGAGGAGCTGGATTGGCTTTTCCAGCCGGAATCTGAAGCTTTAATGTTGTTTTAATTACTTTTGCCATTGAATATTTCAAATGTCAGGTATCAAATACAAAAACAATACTTAATACTTTATACTTTATACTTTATACTTAATACTTTTTAAATTTTCTGTATTTGCAATGAGTCCAATTCAACCGCTGTTTCCCGGCCGAAAATCGGCACCATAACTTTAACTTTGCCATGTTCTTCATCAATACTTGAAATTTTACCGTCATAATCCTTAAAAGGTCCATCAATTATTTTAACAGTTTCTCCTATATTAAATTCAATTTTAAATTTCGGTTCTTCTCCTTTCATGCGCATCATTAATGATTCAACCTCTTCACTTGAAAGCGGTGTTGGTTCTGTGCTATCAGAGCCGACAAATCCGGTTACCCTCGGCGTATTGCGAACAACATACCAAGAATTTTCGTCCATGAGCATATCAACCAACACATAACCTGGATAAATCTTTTCTTCAACTGTTTTTCGTTTGCCGTTTTTTATCTTAACTTTTTTCTCTTTAGGAACAATAATATTAAAAATCTTATCATTTATTTCCAATGAGTCAACTCGTTGCTTTAAATAGCGAGTTACTGCGTCTTCATAGCCGGCATAAGTATGAACGGCGTACCAATGACGTCCATCACTTTTAACGCTTAATTGATGAGATGTCTTTGGTTTATTTTTTTTAATTTGTTCTGAATCTTGTACCATAAAAGAATAAATAAGCTAAAATTTAGAATTTATATAAAAAATTTCTCTAATAAATACGTAAATAAAAAATCCAATGCGCCTAAAAATGTTGCTACAATCAATGAAAAAATAACCACAACTAAAGTAAGGCGGGCTGTTTCTTTCCGAGTTGGCCAATTAACCCGACGAAATTCCTGACGTGATTCTTGAAGATATGATTTTAAGCGAGTAAGCATACTAATCATTAGTTTGAGTATTTGCTAATTATATGCGAATGAAAATAATTTACCATAGAACATTTAGATTGGCAAGTTATGATTATATATCAAGATTTTTAACCATCGTCGCTCTGCTTTGGATAAAATGACGACGTGGTTCAACCTGTTCACCCATTAAAACATCAAACATTCTATCGGCTTCTTGAGCATTTTCAATAGTTACAATCTTTAATGTTCGATTTTCTGGATCCATTGTTGTTTCCCAAAGCTGATCAGAATTCATTTCTCCAAGACCTTTATAGCGTTGAATATTGATTTTTTTTATTTTTTCAATTCCATCTTCATTAATCAACTCTTTTTCATCTTTAGCCTTAGAACTCTTATCTTTTTTGATTTTCTGAATTTCAGAAATTATATTTTGTTTTTCAGATTCAGTATAAGCATACCTAATCTCTCTTCCTGATTGAATTCTATACAACGGTGGTTGAGCAATATAAAGATAGCCGTTTTCAATAACAGAAATAAAATACCTATAAAATAAAACAAGTAATAATGTTCTAATGTGTGACCCATCAACATCAGCATCTGTCATTAAAATAATTTTATGATAACGAAGTTTTGAAAGATTAAATTCATTACCAATAGCCGTACCAATAGCAATTACCAAAGAACGAATTTCTTTATTGGCAAGTATCTTATCAATCCGCGCTTTTTCAACATTGAGAATTTTTCCACGCAAAGGTAAAATTGCTTGAGTCCGACGATCTCGCGCCATCTTTGAACTTCCGCCGGCGCTATCACCCTCAACTATAAATAATTCTGATTCTGAAGGTTCACGGCTTGAACAATCCGCTAATTTTCCTGGCAAAGTCAAACCTTCTAAAACGCCTTTTCGCAAAACTGTGTCTTTAGCTGCTTTAGCGGCTTTTCTGGCCTTGGCTGCCAATAAACACTTTTCAATAATTGCTCTGGCATCATTAGAATGTTTCTCTAAAAATTCTTTTAATGATTCATTAATTACCGACTCTACTGCTGTTCGGGCTTCTGGATTACCTAATCTTGCCTTAGTCTGGCCCTCAAATTGCGGCTCTCTAAGCTTAATTGAAACTATAGACACCAATCCCTCTCTAATGTCATCTCCTGTTAAATTATCGTCCGATTCTTTAAGATAGTTATTAGTCCTAGCATAATCATTTAATGTTCTTGTTAACGCCGAACGGAAACCAGTAATGTGCATTCCGCCATCCGCAGTATAAATATTATTAGCAAAACTTAATTCTTTATTTTCAATTTCATGATTATAAATAAAAGCGTTTTCAACTTCGATATCAATATAATTTTTATGAGTATAAAAAATTTCTTTCTGAACAGGTTTGTTAAAACGGTTTAAATATTCAATAAAAGACAAAAGTCCTCCTTCAAAATAAAAAACATGATAAAAAGGCACTGCTTCTCTTTCATCAATAATCTCGATTTTTATACCCTTAGTCAAAAAGGCCTGCTGTCGTAAATGGTCTAAAATCTTTTTTCTGTCGAATTCAATATTTTGGAAAATTTCCGGATCAGCATCAAAAATTACTTTAGTTCCGGTCTGCGAACATTTCTCTTCTTTTTTAACTTTGTATTTTGGCTCGCCACGTTCATATTCTTGAGAATAAAGATTTCCATCACGACAAACTTCAACTCTCAGCCATTTTGATAAAGCGTTTACCACTGAAACACCAACCCCATGAAGACCGCCTGCAACTTTATAAGATTCACCGCCGAATTTTCCGCCAGCGTGAAGGGTGGTCATTACGGTTTCCAAAGCCGACTTCTTTGTTTGGGGATGAATATCAACTGGAATTCCACGCCCATCATCAGAAACAGCTACTCGATTATTTTTAAGTAGTTCAATTTTAATATTCTTAGCAAAACCAGCCATTGCTTCATCAATGGAATTATCCACACATTCCCAAATTAAGTGATGCAAACCATCTGTTCCAGTCGTACCAATATACATTCCCGGTCGTTTCCGTACCGGCTCCAAACCCTCCAAAACATAAATATCCTTAGCTCTATAAGAAGCGTTATTTTGCTCGGTTTTTTGTTCTTTTTTTACTGATTTTTTAGGCATATTTACAATAAAATACCCTCTTCGGGTACTTTAATTATATCAAAAAACAACCATAAAAACAAGGCTTCGGCAAGCTCATGGCAAGTCATTTCAACGGCTAATACGCCGTGTTAGCCGTTGAAAAAAGCTCTTTATTTAATTATGTTAGAGCGCGTAAAAACCCACATATTAACATCCTTCACTATCGTGTCGCGAGTAATGTTATTAATAGTTAACATCTCAAGACGACCGCATCAAATGTTAATACGCCACTTAACGGCTCAACGTGCGTTAAGCCGTTGAAAAAGCACCAAAATAAACGGCTCACACGACGTGTGAGCCGTTTATTTTGCTATTTAATTAATGAAATTAGTTTATCTAATCTAACTTTAATCAATTTTGCCTCACCTAATTTTTTAACAACTGGCAAATTAATTTCTTTTCCTGAGATTTTCTTATCGTGTAAAATAGATTTCCAATCAACTTTCAGCTGTTTTTTATTTAGAGTAATATTTAAATTTTTAAGAAGCACGCCTAGATAATTTTTTATTTCAGGACTTGCCTCTCCTAATTGCTCGCCAAGTTTAAGCTCTTCCATCATCCCAATCAAAACAGCTTCTCCATGGCTTAAATTATATTTAAGCTCAAGTGAATGAGCAATTGTATGACCAAAATTTAAAATTTGTCTAATATTTAAATCATACGGATCTTTTTCAATAAAATATTCTTTTACCTTAATTGATTTTGAAATTAAACCCTCCATAACAGATTCTTCTCTTAAAGCAGCCAAATTACAAGATTTTATAATTTCCAATATGCTCGGGTCTTTAATTAGCCCATACTTAATTATTTCTGCAAAGCCATCAATAATTTGCCGTTCAGTTAGAGTTTCTAAAAATCGGCTGTCAATGATTATAGCTATTGGATTATAAAAAGAACCTATTTGATTTTTATAATCCAAAAAATTAATAGCTGTTTTTCCACCTATGGAACTATCAATTTGAGCTAAAAGAGTAGTGGGAATATTTATATAAGGAACACCCCTTTGATAAATTGATGACGCGAAACCAACTAAATCAGTTATTGAGCCGCCCCCCAAAGCTATAACAATACTTTTCCTGTTTAACCCTACTTCAATAAAATCGCTCAGTAATTCTTTTAAAACACCCCATTCTTTCGCTACTTCTCCATCAGGAACCTGAATAATTTTAATTTCAACAGGCGTTAATTCTTTTAACTCTGTAATAGCCCAATTTAATTTTGGAATTAAATTATTTGAACTTACTAAAACAATTTTTGAGGGCTTTACCTTTTCTACGATTATCTTTAATGATTTAAGTGAATAATTAATATTTAACATAATTAAATAATAACATAAAAATAAGGCGTTCTTATGTCTTAAAATTTTGTGTCTTCGCTGGCACAAAAAAAGTTTTAAGAAAACCTTCTTTTTAGCGTATTTCAGCGTTGAATTTTCGCTGTAAAATAGAAGTTATTTTCTTCATCTCTTTATCAACTTCGTTGTCAGTCAATGTTTTATTATCGGCCTGAAAAATAATCCTAAATGTGAAGCTTTTTTTATCTGGAAAGTCATATTCATCAATTAAATCAACGTCTCTAATGTTCTTAAAATCAGAAATTTGAATTATTCGTATCATGTCCCCAATCCTTATTTTTCGACTAACTAAAACTGAAATATCGCGCATAATTGAAGGATGCTTTGATAACGGCGAATATTCACGCTCTCCTTCAATTAACTTAAGAAGTTCTTCTAAATTAATTTCTGTAAAGGCAGAAAAACGCTTACCTGCTACTTCTTCTTTTTTTAAATAACCTATTTTTTTATTATTTGATTTTATTAACAAAATCCCTTTCTCCTCAAAAATAAGATAATCCACTAAACCAATTCTTTTAAATAATTCCTCTATTACGCCTTTTAATTCAAAAAACGTTTCTTTATTTTTTGAACCAATAGCAATTCCTAGCATGCTTTTTTCATTAACTTCATTTTTATTCTTAAAAAAAGTTTTTCCTATTTCAAAAATCTTTATATCATCAAAAAACCTAAAATTATCTTTAATATTTTTTAAAAGATTAATCAATAATGATGGTCTTAAATATTGAAACTGCGAACTGATTGGATTTTCTAACTCTACTAACGCTGACCCATACGGACTGGACACGGACTTATACAGACCTTCCGTATCGGTCTGTGTATAGTCCGTATCAGTCTGTGATGTAAAAGAGTAATTATAAACTTCGTCCAATCCAAAACCAACCAATACTTTTCTGATTTTATCTTTTAATATAAGTTCGTCTTCAAAACCCGAAGGGGTTATATAAATACGAGGCGGAGATGATTTTAATTTATTATAGCCATATAATCTAATAACTTCCTCGGCTAAATCTTCAAAAGTTTTTATATCAAGACGCAAAGGCGGAATCTCTACGAAAAACGAGCTTTTAGTTTTTAGTTTTTGGTTTTTAGTTATTTTAAACCCTAACCGTTTTAAGTAGCCAGCGGCTGTTTTAATATCAAGATTAATACCGATGAATTTATTAAACCTTTCAACGTCAAATTTAATTATTTTCTTAGATAAACTAGAAAAATTGACATCTGTTGTTTTTCCAGCCCGGCCACCGCAAAGCTCAACAATAAGCTCCCCTGCTCTTTGAATTCCTAATTCCACCAATGCTGGGCTTAAACCATGCGCAAACCTAACTGAAGCGTCAGTTACCACGCCGGTCTTGCGCGAAGATTGATAAATAGCTGTCTGATCAAAATTACAAGCAGTTAGGAGAATCTTTTTTGTTTTATTTATAATTTCTGCTTTTTTCCCTCCTTTAATTCCAGCTATATCTAAAGCGTCTTTTTCATCAGCTAAAACCAAAATATCTTTATCTAAATTAAATTTATTCCCATCTAAAGTTTCCAAATATTCCTGTAACTTTGCACGGCGTATAATTAATTTTTCGCCCTCCATTTTATCCACGTCGAAAGCATGGAGTGGCTGACCTATTTCTAAGGTAACATAATTGGTTATATCAATTAAATTATTAATAGGCCGTAAACCGCAAGAAATTAAAACTTCGCGCAGCCATTTCGGCGAAGTAGCAATTTTTATACCTTCAAAATATTGAGCCGCCGCTCTTTTACAAAGTTTTTTTTCTTTAATTTCCACGGCAAAACCATGCTTGATAACAGATTTAATGGTTTTTATTTTAAAATCTTTTAACTTTTTACCATAAACCGCGGCAATTTCCTTGGCAATTCCCAAATGCGATGCCGTATCAGAATATCGATTCGGTGGTAAAGAGATATCAACCACATCGCCCCCCAAATCTTCTGCCTCAAAAGAATAAAGATTAAGTTTTTCAATTAAATCATTTTTTGATTTAACTACTGGCGCTAATTTTTTAATTAAAAAATAACTGAATCGCATATTTAGAATTGTTTAATAAATCGCAAATCTCCATTATAAAACAAACGAATATCAGGAATGTTGTATTTTATCATTGCTAAGCGGTCTATTCCAACTCCAAAAGCAATTCCTCGAACTTCATTCGGATTATAACGGACAGCGTCAAAAACTTTTCTATGGACCATTCCAGCACCCATAATCTCCAACCAATCCTTACCTAATTTAATATCAACTTCTAATCCCGGCTCAACAAAAGGAAAATAACTTGGACGAAAACGAAACTCAATTTTATTTCCAAAAAGTTTTCTAAAGAATTCCTCTATTACTGATTTAAAATTTGCCAATGAAACATTTTCCCCGACTATCAGCCCTTCTAATTGATAGAAATTTATTTCATGAGAAGCATCAATCGCCTCATATCTAAAAACCCTGCCAGGCACAATAATCTGAAATGGCGGATTATGAGTTTCCATATAGCGAATTTGAACCGGGCTTGTATGTGTCCGCAGTAACATGGACTTATACTGACTGGACACGGACTTATACAGACCTTCCGTATCAATCTGTGTATAGTCCGTATTGGTCTGTGTTTTTAGCCAAAACGTGTCCCACATGTCTCTTGCTGGATGATTTGGCGGAATATTTAAAGCGTCAAAATTATAATGTTCATTTTCCACTTCCGGCCCCTCAACAACCGAGAAATTCATTGAAAGAAAAATTTGGCGAATTTCTTCTTCAATTTTAGTTAAAGGATGAATATGACCAAGTTTAATTTTTTCACCCGGCCTTGTAATATCTATATCAACTTTTAGTTTTGAGTTTTTAGCTTTTAGTTCTTTAAGTTTTTTAGTTAATATTATTTCAATTTCTTTTTTGAGTTTTTGCGCCTGTGGACCGATTTTGCGACGTTTTTCAATTGAAAAATTTTTTAGAGAACGCAAAATTTGGGTTAATTCGCTTTTCCGACCAAGATATTTAACCCTTAGTTGCTCTAAGTTTTTTAAATCACCTATTTCCTTTATCTCTTTTGAGAAGAATTTTTTTATTTTCTCTAGCATTTTAATTTAATTATTATAGTGCCGACGGCAGGGATCGAACCTGCGGCCTAGAGTTTATGAATCTCTCGCTCTGCCACTGAGCTACGCCGGCATCGCCACTTTATAAATAAAATATACTTGATTTTTTAAGAAAAGTAAATATAATAAAGACGCGGGGAGGAGTAACGGTTGCTCGCGAGGCTCATAATCTCGAGGTAGTGGGTTCAATTCCCACCCCCGCAACAAAATTGAACGAAATGAGATTTTGTATAGCACATTAAAAATTTAAAAAGGAGGAGTTATGATTAATGAAATATTGTCTAAATATGTTAAATTTATTGATTGTGAAGGATGGAAAGAAGCCCTAAAATATCCTGATTGGTATATTAAAGAACCGGTTGCAACTGATTTAAAAAAATTTAACGGAGACGTATTTTTTAGGTTAAACTTCTACAACCTCATAAAAGAACTTCTCTGTGATAATTTGATTGCCTTGGATAGAGAAGGTCCTACATTTTTTCACGAAAGAGAAATAGAGAGAGAAATAACCAATATTGTTATTCACCACACAAAGACCGAACCAGAGATAAGCAAAGAATACCTTTCTGTAATGGGATTTCTAAATGTTTATGTGGCTGAATATTCCCGATGTCATAATTCTTTGCACCGCCTTTTCTATGGAAAACCTATTTGTTCTGGCCATTTTGATAAAAACAACAAACAGATTTTTTACAATTATCATTGGATTATCAGGCCTGATGGCTCACGCGAACGACTTCTACAAGACCATCAAATTGGTTTACATGCAGGAAATAAAGCTGTAAATCGTACAAGTATAGCAATATGCTTTGCCGGCGATTATAGTAATTCGCCTCCAGCTTTCTCGGCCATTGAAAGTGCCGCAAGAATCATCAAACAATATTCAAATATTAAAAATATTATCGGGCATTGCGAAGCTAGAGAAGGAACTGATTGTCCTGGAAATTGGTGGAATTCATCAACACTGAGAGGCAAATTGATCGCTCTTGCTACGTTATGTAAATAAAGCAACATTGATAATTAATCCCCTTTGTCATATTGATAAAGGGGAGTTTTTTTATTAAAATCTTACTATAAGAACAATTATGAATAAAAAAGAAAAAATTGAAAAATTATTAAAAATAGCAAGAAGCCAAATCGGGAAGCCCTACAAATATGGAGCTTATCTTGAAGAAAAAAATAATGGTGAACCAGCTGCTTTTGATTGTTCATCATTTATTCAATTTATATTTAATGAAATTGGCATAGAACTTCCTCGTTCAAGTGTTCTTCAAGCAGCTGCGTCAGGACAAGAAATCAGCGATAAAGATTTAAACATACTTACGGCTGGAGATATAATATTTTACGAAGGAGAACGCGGCCACTACCGCCACGACCTCTTTCCTGGAAGGAAATTATATATTGGGCATACTGCTATTTTCAGCGGCGCCTCCAAAATAATCCACGCCTGTAATAGTTCAATTGCCTCTGGTGTAGTAGAGCAATCCATAATAAATCTTCCAAAATCTTATAATATTATGTTAATAAAACGATTCATAATATGAACCGCAATTAAAACAACCACAAGAAACTTGGGGCTGTTTTTTTAAACATTGTGATTAACTAACACGAATGTGATTTGATTTATTTTTTAAAAAATGTAAAATTTATTCTAATATAAGCATGGGGACGTAGCTCAATTGGTTAGAGCATCCGCCTGTCACGCGGAAGGTTGCCGGTTCGAGTCCGGTCGTCCCCGCTTTCACCACGCTAAAGCTCCAACTTTATCAGAGCGAAAGCGGGTTTCACCACGCTGAAGCTCCAACTTTATCAGAGCGAAAGCGGGTTTCACCACGCTGAAGCTCCAACTTTATCAGAGCGAAAGCGGGTTTCACCACGCTGAAGCTTTGATTTTGTAGGAGCGAAAGCGGGTTTCACCACGCTGAAGCTTCTACTTTGTCGGAGCGAAAGCGGGTTTCACCACGCTGAAGCTCCAACTTTATCAGAGCGAAAGCGGGTTTCACCACGCTGAAGCTCCAACTTTATCAGAGCGAAAGCGGGTTTCACCACGCTGAAGCTTTGATTTTGT
>CAJVXI010000001.1 GCA_913009635.1 uncultured bacterium | reverse complement strand
TTGTTAATTTTTTTTTTAATGCTACGGCGACCACCGAGATCTACACTCTTTCCCTACACGACGCTCTTCCGATCTAAACAATTTTAACATTTTGATTTGTCATTTTGATTTTTCAATTTTTATTTAATCTTATAATACACTCTATTCTCTACTCTAAAATCAATATAATCAACTTTCTCCAAGCCAACCTCTTTTACGGATTTAATTCCAGCCAGACTGAATTCCGGATTAATTCTCAAGCTAAAATATATTTTAAAGCCAATCGGTGAATCAGAAACAATTTCTTGAAAATTAAGATTTTCCAATTTTAAAAATCCTCTTCCTAAACCAGATTTTTCCAAAACTTCAAAAATTTTTAATAAATTATCAAAAAATCTCTGCTCAAGAATCATATCTCCAATTACCAGCTGGCGGCCAGTAAAATCACTTACCTTATTTATTAAAGCCCCCTCAACAAACGGAGCTTCGGCGAATAAAATACCATCTTTATCAAACCATCTGCATGCGGACTCATACTGTCCAAACACAGACTTATGCGAACTGTCTGTATTAATCAGCATATAATCAGTATTGGTCTGTGCAGTGCACCAGATGCCGAATTTTTTTCTTTCTTTAACTTCTATTTTAATTTTGCGATTAGGATAATCTTTACTAATAACTAAATCAGCAATCAAAGGATTGCTTTTTTTAAATTGATCAATGTCCTCTTTCCAAATTAATATATTGTTCGGTCCCAATATTGAGGCAAGTTTTGATTGGCTGATAAAAAATAATTTTAATTCTTGAATTAACTCACTCTTTTCAAAATCTCTATTACCAACAATTTCAATGTTTTTGAGCTGAAAAAATGGAGAATAAATAATTAAATAACAAATTCCGACTACTAAAAGAAAAAAAACCGTTAAACTGCCGTAAATTTTCAATTTAAAAATCATTCGCCGTTTCCGGGACTTTTTCTCGTCAAAATAAATGCCGTTTTTCATACTGTTTGCTTTCTCTATAATTATAAATTAATATTTAAAATTATAGCATAAACAAAGGTTGAAATCATAAGTCTGCATAATGCTTAATGCGCTATTTTATTCTTTTATGGAGCTACAAGTAATAAAAGTACGACCTTTTGCAAAAGAATATTTAATGTTTATTTATATTGCTGTAAAGGCATTTTATTCTCATTTACCTATAATTATCTACGCTTTAATGCGTAAAAATGCGGATGTTATTATTATTAAATTAAATAATAAAGTAATCGGAGGATTTATTCTGTCAGATTTGCCTTTAAATATATTCCGACTTAAAAATTTGCTTAGTAAACAAAAACGGGATTGTCTTTGGAAATTTATTAAAATGGGATACAGGTATTTAACATATGTAGTTATAGATAAAAAACATCGGAACAAAGGTTATGGAAAAGAATTATTTAATCGTGCCAAAAAAGAATATAATATTAAGTCATACTTAACGCCTTTTACGTCAGGCCTACAAAAATTCTACGAAAATTTAGGCGCAAAGGTATATCACACTGAAGATGGTCACATTATTGAAGGATTAAAAACTCCAATTATGGTTTTTGATAACAACTAAACTCTGTTTATTCGCGCGAATTAGTCTATTGAACAAAATTAAAAATGTGTCATTTGAATGACACATTGCAAATTATCAACGCACTTTGATTAATTAAAGTATTAAAATAAACGGCTCACACGCGTGTGAGCCGTTTATTTACGTTATAATATCTATCAAAGTCTATTGAAATCTATTAAAGTCTATTGAAGTTGAACTTCAATAGATTGCCAAAACAAACATTTAAAAACCCATTCTTTAATTCCCTTATTCGCGCGAATAAAGAATACTAAAATCAAAGCAATTCAACGGCTAAGACGCCATATTAGCCGTTTATTTTATATTAAAAATAAAAGAAATTATAAAAATACTGGTTTTTACTTACGATCGTATATATAACCCAGTAAGAGTAAGAGTATAAAAGTAAAGGAGTAAAAGTAAGGATTTTTCCGTTTTGGCCAGCTAAAATATTTATCCAGATACTGCCCCACGTACTAGCATAATAAACCCATAGAATAATAACTATTTTATTTAATCTCTTTTATTCCCATATATTTTTGCAGAACTTTTGGGATTTTAACAGTGCCATTTTTAGTTTGATAATTCTCAATAATCGCGATGATAGTTCTTCCAATAGCAAAAGCAGTAGCATCATTCATATGAACAAATTCCGTCTCACCATTATCCCTCTTCACTTTAATATTAAGACGCCTTGATTGATAATCAGTATTTAAATCAGATGTATGCGTTTCCCTATATCTATCTTGCCCAGGCATCCAGGCCTCTATATCAATTTGTCTGGCATCAGGCCCACCCATATCTCCAGTGCAAATATTAATTACCCTGTACGGTATTTCTAAGGCTTTCATTAAATATTCCTGTATGGCAACAATGAAATCTTGTTCTTTACGCGAATCTTCCGGTATAGTAAACGACTCCATTTCAACTTTATCAAATTGATGAACCCGTAAAATTCCCTTAACGTCTTTTCCATAAGAACCCGCTTCTCTTCTAAATGAAGTTGAAAAACCAACATAGCGCAAAGGCAATTGGTCTTCTTTAAAAATTTCATCCATATGCATTGACCCAAGAGTATGTTCAGCGCTTCCAACTAAATACATATCATCTTCATCTGTATGGTATCTTTCTTCTTTTGGCTCTAATCTTGCCATCTTCTGTAAAACATCTGGCTTAATCAAAACAGGCGGAATAATCGGAATAAAAGGAGTTGAAACAACATCAAGGTTAGCTGATTTAATAATACCTTTCAAGATTTTCTCATTCCCTAAAACAGAAAAAACGAATTGAATTAGCGCAATTTCTAAAAGCGCTAAATCTCCTTTTAGATAACTAAACCTTGAACCACTTACTTTTGCCGCGCGAGAAATATCTATAATGTCTAATTCTTCTCCTATTTCCCAATGTTCTTTGGGCTTAAAATCAAATTCCGGCTTTTTCCCAACTTCACGAATAACAACATTATCATCCTCATTCTTCCCAATCGGCACATCATCAAAAGGCAAATTTGGTAAACCATTCAAAATTTCTTCACGCCGCTTTTCTGTTTCATTTAATTTACTCTCTATTTCTTTAATTTTTTCTTTATTTTCTTTTGCTGCTTCTGCTTCTTGTCCGCGTTTGTCCGCGCCCCTGTCCGCATAAGTCTGTGATAAGATTTTATGTTCAGCGCGCAAATTATCAAGTTTGCTAGTTAACTCCCTCCATTCTTTGTCCAAAACCAAAAACTCGTCCACAAAATTTGGGCTAACATTTTTAGCAGCAATGCCTTTTTTAACCTCTTCTGGATTGTTTCTTATAAAATTAATATCAAGCATATTATTTTGGCCTTAATGTTGGAAAAGTAATTATTTCTTTTATATTGTGGCTTTTTGTTACTAAAGCAACAAGACGGTCTATGCCTATACCCAAACCAGCAGTTGGTGGCATTCCGTATTCTAACGCCTCAAGAAAATCTTTATCAAGCCGTGATGCTTCAGCATCACCGGCGCGATATAATTTTTCCTGCTCTTCCATTCGTTTACGCTGTTCAATTGGATTATTTAATTCTGACCAACCATTAATTACTTCCATGCCATCAACAATTAATTGAAATCTTTCTGTCAACTCTGGATTATCCAAACAAGATTTTGATAATGGAGAAATTGATTTCGGATAATAAGTAATAAAAGTTGGTTTAATAATATTTGGTCTAACTTCTTTTTTGAAAACCTCGTCAATATCTTTAATTTTAATACTCTTTATATCTTTTTTTGCATACTTCTTAATCGCTTCAGTAAAAGTTATTTTATTCCATCTTCCTGGAATAAATTTCTTAAGTAATTTCTCGGTAAATTTCATTAAACCAATCCAGTCCTGATAAGCCCAATAAAGTTCCATCATTGTAAATTCAGGATTATGGTCTCTATCGATTCCTTCATTTCTAAAAACTCGTCCAATTTCAAAGATTTTCTCAAATCCAGCTACGAGTAATCTTTTAAGATACAATTCTGGAGCAATTCTTAAATAAAAATCAACGTTTAAAACATTGTGATGAGTAATAAATGGCCTAGCTTTAGCGCCACCAGCTATTGGCTGCAAAATTGGCGTTTCAACTTCTAAAAATCCTTCTTGATATAATTTCTCTCTTATAATTTTAATTATTTCCGAACGTTTAATTATCTTCTCTTTAATTTCTGGATTTAGAATGATATCCAAATATCGTTTCCTAAATCGTTCTTCAACGTCTTTTAATCCATACCACTGATCAGGCAATGGCCGTAAGTTTTTAGTAATAATCTGAACTGCTTTAGATTCAATACTACGTTCTCCTTTTTTGGTTTTAAAAAGATTACCGCCGACTTCTAAAAAATCACCGATGTCTAAATTATTTTTTAATATTTTGAAATTTAATACATTGTCTTTTTTTAAAACAACTTGAATTTTACCGCTTCCATCTTTGATATCAATAAAAATCAAATTGCCTTGGTCGCGCAAAGCCATAACTCTGCCAACAATAAAAACCTGTTTTTTAGAACGCGCTAATTTATTAAAATCTTTAAGAGCATCGCTAATCACAATTGTCCGCCTCGCTTTTGATGGATAAGGATTAACGCCTTCATTAAGAAGATTGTTTAATTTTTTACGCCTGTCTTTAATAATATCTTCGAGCATAATATTAAGATATTTTAATTATTTCACATTTCACGATTCCATTTGGAGTTTGTATTTCAACCGTGTCACCAGCTTTCTTGTCTAAAAACGCATTTCCTAACGGCGATTCATTAGAAACTAAATTAGCTTCCGGCCTGGCTTCTTGAGAACCGACAATCGTATAAGTAAAACGTTTACCGTCTCTTTTAATCTCAATCGTTGAGCCGATATGAACAATTTCCTGACCTACTTTCTTCTTGATTATAGAGGTATTTCTTAATATGTCCTCCAATTCAAAGATCCGGCTTTCAACCTTTGCTTGAGTGTCTTTAGCATCTGAATATTCCGAATTTTCCGAAAGATCGCCAAGTTCTTTAGCATGCTTTAATCTTTCGGCAATTTCCAAACGCGCATCTTTTTTCAAACGCTCCAATTCAATTTTTAATTCTTTGAGACGTTCGATAGTAAGGTAATGTTTCATGAATTAAGTAAATAAGAATCAGTAACTAGGAACTAGGGATATAACCCTGTTTACTATTTACTAATTATTAGCCCTTGTTTTATATTTTTTTGTTATAATCCACCATTTTATTTTAAAAACTTCCAATAACATTTGAATATAAGAAGTGATTTTTACTCGAGAAACAGGGTTATTAACCCAAACAACCGGGATTTCCTTAATCTTATACCCAAATATTTTTGCTAATGCCAAGACCTCGGGATCAAAGCCCCATTTATCAATCTTAGTCAAAGAAAAAATCTTTTCTGCTGCTTCTTTGGTAAATGCTTTAAAACCACACTGGGTATCCCAAAATCCAGGCAAAAGTAAAACTTGAATAATCGCATTGCCAATATTGCCTAAAAATCTTCTATAAAATGGCTGTGGTGGAATTAATTTCGCTCCCTCAATATCTCTTGAGCCAATAACTACTTGATATCCTTCCTTTAAATGTGGAATCATCTTATTAAACTGATCAACTGAAGTAGCATTATCAGCATCCATAAATAAACGGATGTCGCCTTTTGCCTCAAGCATGCCCTGCCGCACTACCCATCCCTTACCGTGATTTTTTTTATTGTCAATTAATCGCAAATTTTTTATTAAATAAGAAAAACGTCTGACAATTTCAACAGTAGCATCTTTTGATCCATCATTAATAACAATAATTTCGTAAGCTTGTCCTGAATTTACTGAAAGAAACTTCATTTCTAAAAGATGCTTATTAACATCAATTAAAGTAAAAGGTAAATTTTTTGCCTCGTTATAAGCAGGAATTATAACCGAAAGGTATGGGTTTTTCATACAAACATTATAACATTAGAATATTACAACACTACAATTTTGTTAAAATTTTTGGTCCTTTTTCAGTAATGGCAACTGTATGTTCAAAATGAGCTGATAAAGTGTCGTCAGCAGTAACATAGCTATTGTCTGGTTTTTTAACTATTCGGCCGTTACCAACACTTACCATTGGTTCAATCGCTAAAACCATTCCGGGCTTTAATTCTATTCCATCGCCCTTTTTACCAAAATTATAAACAGTTGGCTCTTCGTGAAGATTAAAACCAGTGCCATGCCCTGTTAATCCATAAATTACCTTAAAGCCAGTTTTCTCAACGCATTTGTTGATTATATAACCAATATCACCAATATGATTACCAGGTTTTGCTTGTTTTATTGCTTGTTCAAGAGCTTTTTTGGTAACTTTAATTAATTTTTTTGCTGTTTTAGAAATTTTTCCAACTGCTATTGTCTTAGCGGCGTCAGAATAAAAATTTTTAACTTGCCCTGAGATTATTGAAGGGTAAATTACTCCGAAATCAAGCTTAAAAACATCTCCGGATTTCAATTGATAATTCAATGGAAGACCATGAACAACCGTACTATTAACTGAAGCGCAAATCGTTGCAGGATAAGGACAGCTCGCTCCATCTGGCTGATAACCTAAAAATGCCGGTTTACCGCCATATTCTATAATTAACTGCCGCGCCAATTTATCTAAATACTCTAAGCTTGTTCCGACTCTAACTTCTTTTAGAACTTTTTTAAAAACCTTAGCCAAAATCCTGCCAGAAGCAGCAATCATCTCAATTTCTTCTTGATTCTTTAATTTTACGGTCATCTAATCCAATAACTTAATAATTTTCTGATGAATTTTGTACGGTAGCGAAGTGCCGTCAAGTTGCTTAATTTGGTATCCTTTTTCTTTAAGTTTTTTAAAAATCGGTTTAGTTCTTTCTTGATATTCTTTTAATCTTATTAAAATAATTTCTTTTCTATCATCTTTTCTTCGTTTTATTTTTCCGCCGCAAAACGGACAACTTAATACTTTATACTTCATACTTGATACTTTTGTGCCCATTATAGGAGTATGACAAACTAAGCAAGATAATCGTGAAGTATTTCTATTAATTGATTCTTTAGCAGAAATATTTAGCGTAAAAATAAAAATATTCTTTTTAGTATAAAGTTTTTCTAATAATTTCATTAAACCTATTTGTTTTTTACCTGTACCAAAAGTTTCAAAAATAGTTCGTGGCGAACCACTAAAAACGACTCCTTGATCTAAGCTAGCTATTTTTTTAACTCTTTGACTAATTATCTTTAAAACCCAGGAGGGAGTATTAAGTTTACCTGCCTTATTAAGCTTCAGCTCTCTTTGAATAATTTTATTTTTCTGAAATTTAGGATTATAAAGCAGCTCGCGAAGATATTGGCCAGTATCAAAATGCACCAAACCTAATTTATCAGCTATTAGCTTGGCTTGAGTTCCTTTTCCAGAACCCGGCGAACCGTATAATATAATGGCGATCATAGAATTTTTAATTATTAATTTTTAATAAATTTATAATTCTTTAATTTTTAAACATTAGAACATTAAAAATTGATTAGAAATTAGAAATTAGAAATTAGAAATTTTTTATCATATTTCCTCATATTCTCTCATCACCAACTGCGAATTTATCTGTTTCATTGAATCCAAAACAACCGAAACCACAATCAAAAGAGCTGTTCCACCAATTGTAAGCATGGTAACTCCAGTAACCATCCTGGTTAAGTTTGGTAAAATAGCTATCAAGCCCAAGAAAATAGCGCCAAATAATGTTATTCTGCTAATAATTTTTCCTAAAAATATTGAAGTTGACTCACCTGGTCTAATGCCGGCAATAAATCCGCCTGCGCGTTGAAGATTTTTAGAAATTTCTTTAGGATCAAACGTAACTGCTGTATAAAAATAAGTAAAAACCATTACTAGAGCAAAATAAACAGCAGTATAAAAATACTGATTATTAAAAAGACGATTAACTAATTCATTAAATTTTAAAGCAAAATCCTGTGAAATTATTGTGCTAATTTGAGCTGCAAACTGCGGAAAAAGTAAGATTGAAATCGCGAAAATAATCGGGATAACGCCAGCTTGGTTAACTTTAAGCGGCAAATAGCTGGAAACACCACCGTACATTTTCATACCTCTTACGCGCTTGGCATAAGCAATAGGTATCTTTCTTTCTCCTTCGTTGATAAAAACCACGCCGGCAATAACTAAAATAGCTACTACTAAAAAAGTAAAATAAGTGGATAAAACAGTCGGGTTGTAAGAAATAATTGCTCCTCTTATAATATTAGGAAGTCCACTAATAATACCGGCAAAAATAATCAAAGAAATACCATTACCAATTTTTTGTTCGCTAATTAATTCTCCTATCCAAACTAAAATCATTGAACCAGCTGAAATAATCAATACATTTCTTATGGTGTCAAAAATCCCTAATTGTGAAATTACGTTTTGAGAAATTAATAAGTTTAAAAATCCGTAAGATTGAAGTCCAGCCAAAGGTACTGTTAAATAACGAGATAAACGATTAAACTTTGCACGACCAGCAGCTCCTTCTTCATAATATATTGCCTTCAATTTTGGGAAAATCATTGTTAAAAGCTGCATTATAATAGTAGCTGTAATATAAGGAGCAACTCCCAACATAACAATTGACAAATTCGCCAAAGCGCCTCCAGAAAAAATATTAAGAAAACCTAAAAGCTGGTTAGAAGAAAAAAATTCCTGCAATTTGGAAACATCAACTCCAGGAATAGGAACAACAGATAATGCTCGAAAACACAGCAATAAAAAAGCAACAATTAAAATTTTATTGCGAAGGTCTTTGATTTTAAATATTTGGAGGATTTTGTTCATGTTAATCCCTATTATCTTTAATTCCTAAAATTTCTTTTGCTTTATTGTGATCTTTTTCTAAAACAAATAAATTCGCGTCACCAGCATATCCACTAAATTCTCCCGCAACTGCAATATCCCCCTTTTGAAGCATTGATTTAATATCATTGTTTTCTAAAAGGTTTTTTGCAAGTTCTGCTTCAGAGTAAGTAGCAAAATTTTTAAGAAAAATTAGATTGTTCATGTTTGAGTTTTTTTGACACCTCTAGCCCCTCTATCTGAAAAGTCCGTTTTATCTTTCCGCTCTTTGGACCAAGAATTTTTACTCGCTTATCTGACTTTCTGATTAATCCAGCTTTTAATAAAACGTCTCTGTTAATTATATTACCTTTAATTTTCTTTTCCAAATCGCTAAAATTAACCACTACAGGCTTTGATTTAAGCGGTTTATTCTTAATGCCCCTCAGTTTCGGCAAACGCTGAATCAAATCTCGCTCAGCTGGCCTAATTTTGTGACCGGCCCTGGACTTCTGACCTTTTATCCCACGACCAGAATAAGTACCGCGCTTTCCGCCTCTACCTATGCGTTTTTTATTTTTTGATTTAGTTTTTGGTTTTAATTGATGTAATTGCATGTTAAAAATGTAAAATGTAAATATCAAAATATAAAATGACAGTGTAAAATGTTAAAATTTTTAATTTAAACCATTTTGAAATTTTGATTTGTTATTTTGATTTTTGATTTTTAATTTTTTAATTTTTTCAACGCTTCTATCGTCGCCAAAGCATTAGTTAATTTATTTTTAGTTCCTCCTAAACACTTTGCAGTAGCGTCTCTAACGCCGGCTAAAAGCAATACTACTCTTGCAGCGCCTCCTGCCTTAAGACCGTGTCCAATTTTAGCCGGCTTAATCATTACTTTAGCAGCGCTATACTTTGCTTCAACCTCATGCGCAATAGTTTTATTTTTAAGATTAATAATAATTATTTTTTTCTTAGCATTAGTTTTAGCTTTATTAACTGCTTGAGCTACATCTAGCCCCTTAGCAACACCTACTCCAACCTTACCTTTTTCATTTCCAATTATCACTGTTGCTCTAAAACGAAAACGCTTACCGCCAGCAACAACACGCGTCACTCGACGCAAATCTAATACCTTATCCTTAAATTCACTTTTAGGTTTTAATTCTCTCATAAATTTATTTCTTAAATTATCTCAAAAACACCTCGAATTATTTTAAATTCAAAAAATTATATTTGTAGTCCTGCTTTTCGCGCTTCTTCGGCTATTTTTTTTATTCGACCATGAAACTTGTATGAACCTCTATCAAAAACCACTTTTTTAATACCTTTTTCAAACGCCTTTTTACCAATTAATTCTCCTAAATTCTTTGACTCTTTTGTTGACGCGCTGACTAAAGTTTTACCTTCTTTGTCATCAATTAATTGAACATAAACAGTTTGGTTGCTTCTAAAAATCGAAAATCGCGGCCTACTAGCAGTACCGTGTATTTTACTTCGAGTCCTCATCTTTCTTCTCTGTATTATTTTATTTAATGTTTTTCTTGAATTCATCGCTTCGCTTAATGAAATACTAATATACTAATTCATGCTAATTATACTTATGTGAAATGCTAATATACGAATTCATGCTAATTATACTAATATATACGAATTAGTATTTATTCGTATCATTAGTATCCATTAGTATATTGGCATCATATATTAGTATTTATTTATTCGTATCATTAGTACGCATTTGTATATTGGCATTACGCTATGTTGCGGTTCCAGCTACCTTCTTCCCTGCCTTTCTTTGCACCACTTCTCCTTGATACCTAATTCCTTTTCCTTTATACGGCTCTGGTTTCTTGCAAGCTCTAATTTTAGCCGCTATTTCTCCTACTATACTTTTATCAACCCCAAAAACCTTGATAATGTTTTTTTCAACGGAAATTTTAATATTTTCAGGTGAGCTTACTTTTACGGAGTGGCTTAAGCCAATATTAAGAATTAAGTCATCTCCTTGCATTTCCGCACGATAGCCAACACCATTAATTTCTAAAATCTTTGTAAACCCTTCATTTAATCCCAAAACAGCGTTTTGAACTAATGACCGTATTGTCCCCCAATTAGCCCGCGCTTGTTTAGAATTGACTTGAATATCAAAAAGGATTTGGTTGTCTTTAATTTCTATTTTAACATACGGAAGAATTTTTACTGACATTTCTCCTTTTTTTCCTTTCAATTCTAATTCGCCGCCATTAATTTTGACTTCAATTCCTTCTAGAATCTCTATTGGTTTTTTACCTATTTTACTCATAATTACCAGATTTCAAATAATATCTCTCCGCCCAATTTCGACTTTTTTGCTTCCTTACCGCTCATAATACCTTTGGACGTAGATATAACTAACAATCCATAACCATGTTTTATTGGCCTTAATTCATGATAACCAATATAAATCCGTCGAGATGGTTTGCTAATAAATTTAACGCCATTAATTACTCCTTCTTTATTATCAAGATAATCTAATTTAATATCAAGAAATCTCTTTATGCCTCTTCCTTTTTTTGTATAAGTTTCTATATATTTATTTTTCTTTAAAACACTAAGAACGCCCTCGTCCATTTTTAAGTAAGGCACTTTGATATTCTCTTTTTTCACCGCTTGAGCATTTTTTATGTTTGTTAATAAATTGATGTACATAATTTTTACCAGCTTGCTTTTTTCACTCCGGGTATTTCACCTCTACTCGCCATTTCCCTGAAACAAATGCGACAAAGACCAAAATCGCGCATATAACCTCGTTTTCGACCGCAACGAAAACATCTTTTCACGTCTCTTGTAGAAAATTTTGGCTTCTTTTTTGCTCGAGCTATTACTGATTTTTTTGCCATAATTTTATTTCTTTAATGGTATTCCCAATAATCTATACAATTCTATTGCCTCTTCTCTTTTTGCGGCATTACTTACAATAGTGATTTCCAAGCCAAAGTCAATTTTTGAGAATTCAAGATTAATTTCCGGAAATGCCAATTGATCTTTCATCCCAATAGTTAAATTTCCTTTTTTATCAACACTTTTCAGATTAATGCCCCTAAAATCTCTGACTCGCGGCATAGTAATATTAATCAATCTTTCTAAAAAATCATACATTCTTTGGCGCCTTAGTGTTGTCTTTAGCCCAATAGTTTGACCAGCTCGCGTTTTAAATCCAGCAATTGATTTTTTAGCAGCTGTAAATAAAGGTTTCTGTCCTGTAATAAATGATAATTCTTTACTTATTTCCGGCAAAATTTTCTCTTCAAAATTTGGCTGCTGGCTTAACCTTCCCACGCCAACATTAATAACCACCTTACTTAATTTAGGTACGGCTAAATCATTTTTATAGCCAAAAGATTTTTTCATTTTTTTCACTATTTCCGTATTATATTTTGCTTTTAAACTTGCCATAATTTTGTATAAATAAGTGGAAAATTTCTCTCACATTAAACGTTAGTTTTATTAACGTAGAGCGGCAGAACATTTTTTACAATATCTAATTTTATTTTTATTCTCTAACCGGTATCCGATTTTAGTATTTTTATTACAAGCCGAGCATACAATCATTGTATTTGAAGCATTAATCGGTCTCGGCACCAAAACCGTCTGCCCTTTTTCTCCTTGTTTTTTCGGTTTAGCATGTTTTTTGTAAATATTTAATCCATCAATCAAAATTGAACCCTTATCAGGAAAAACCTTTATAATTTTACCAGCCTTACCCTTGTCTTTACCGGTAATTATTTTTACCATATCTCCTTTTTTGATTCGCATACTAATAAATGAAATGCTAATATACTAATTCATGTTAATTATACTAATGGATACGAATTAGTATTTATTCGTATCATTAGTACGCATTTGTATATTGGCATTACGCTTACACTATTTCCTCCGCCATAGTTACTATTTTTTCAAAACCTTTTTCTTTTAATTCTCTTGGTATTGGTCCAAAAATCCTTGTTCCTCGCGGTTCTTTCTTTTCAATTAAAACTGCTGCATTTTCATCAAATCTAATATAAGAACCATCAGAACGACGAAATGGTTGGCGTTGCCTTACGATTACTGCCCTAACTATATCTTTCTTTTTTACTGCTTTTCTTGGTTCAACTTCTCTTACTGAGGCAACAACAAGATCGCCTATTCTTGAATAACGTCGTCTGGTGCCGCCTAAAATCCTAAAAACACGTATGACTTTAGCGCCACTGTTATCAGCTACTTTTAATATTGAACGTTCTTGAATCATATATTAGTGATTAGCCACTAGGGTTTAGCCACTAGAGTTAAAATACTTAAATTAAAACCCTAAACCCTAATCACTAGTGGCTAGTGGCTAATTTTGCTTTTTATAATCCACCGTTTATCTTTACTTATTGGTTTCGTTTCTTCAATAATAACTTTATCACCAATTTTATATTCGTTATTTTCATCATGCGCCTTAAATTTTTGGGTTACTTTATAACGCCTCAAATATCTTGAATGTTTTTTAAGCCGAGTAGTGCTTACCACTCTAGTTTTATTCATTTTATCTGAAACTATTATTCCTTGTAATTTACGTTTCATATTATTGATTGTTATTACTTGTTGCAGTTAAAACTCTGGCGATTGACTTTTTAATCGCTTTAATCTCTCTAATATTTTTCACCTTGCCCGCAGCTAAGTCAAATTTCAATTTCCTCAATTTTTCATGATAATCAGCTAAATTTTCCCTAAGCTCCGGCAAAGGTTTGTTTTTAAATTGTTGATTGTCTTTCTGTTTCATAATAACTTAATAACTATTTAGATATGACTCTAGTTTTAATTGGCAATTTATGTCCAGCTCTCCGTAATGCCTCCTTTGCCATCTCTTCATCTACTCCATCAATTTCAAATAATATCCTGCCGGGTTTCACTGGGAACACATAATGATCTACTGCCCCTTTACCGCCGCCTAAAGTTACTTCTGGTGGTTTCTTAGTTACTGGTTTATCGGGGAAAATTCTTATCCAAACTTTTCCTCCTCTTTTAGTAAAGTGAGTAATCGTTCTTCTAGAGGCCTCTATTTGTCTTGAATTAATCCACGCGCTTTCCAATGCTTGTAATCCAAAAGCGCCAAAACTTAGAGTAATCCCTCTAGTTTCAACTTGCCGTTTCCTAGAACGTCCCTTATGCCATTTGCGATGTTTTACTTTTTTTGGAATTAACATGTTAAAAATGTAAAATATAAATATCAAAATGGAAAATGACAGTGTAAAATGTTAAATTTTTAATTTAAACCATTTTGAAATTTTGATTTGTTATTTTGATTTTTGATTTTTTAATTTGAGCCGATTTTATCGGCGAACACTTCTCCTTTATATATCCATATTTTCACTCCGACAGTTCCGAAAGTAGTAAAAGCAGTAGCTTCTCCATAGTCAATATTGGCCCTAAGATTCTGAAGAGGCATTTCTCCTTTATTTAAATGTTCTCTACGAGCAATTTCTGCTCCATTCAATCTGCCAGAAACTTCAATCTTCGCGCCTTTAACGTCTTTATTTTGAATAATTTGATCTAAAGATCTTTTAATCATCCGACGAAATGGCAATCTTTTTTCTAAATCCCAGGCAATATTTTGCGCAACCACTGAAGCTGAAATCTCTGAACGTTTTAACTCCTCTATATTTAAACTCAAAGAAATCAATTCAGTAAATTTTCTATTCTTTCTTAATTCACTTAATTTGCTTTCTAATAATTTAGTCAATTCTTCAATTCCCTTTCCCCCCCGTCCGATAATTAATCCAGGTCTGGCAGCTTTAATAAAAATTTTACAACTATTTCCAGTTCTCTCTATAATAATTCTATCAATACCAGCTTTACCGATTTTTTCACGAATTATTTCTCTTAACAAAACATCCTCTTCTAAAGAAGATTTATAATTAGTTTTTTTAGGGAACCAACGCGCATCCCAATCTCTAATTATCCCTAATCTAAATGAATTTGGTTTAATTTTCTGCGCCAATTTATTTGACTTATGACTCACGACTTATAACCTACGACTTAAAAAATTATTAGTCGTTAGTTGTTAGTCGTTAGTCGTTAGTTATTTTAAATACTTTTTCTTCTAAACATTCTTTTAATAAATCCCTGACCCTTTTGGGACTTAATTTCCGTTTTTTTAGTTTCTACTTTTAATGTTTCTTTTGGTTTTTCTTTTTTTATGTCTGTTTCTTTTTGTTTTTTTATTTTTTCAAACTCTGTTTTTTTAATTCTTTCTGGCTTGATAATATTAAATCTCGGTGCTTTTAATTTATTTGATTCCGCTAAAATTAAAGTAATATGACTTTCTTTCTTTTGAATCATTCCTGCTTGACCTCGAGCTCTCGGCATCAATCTTTTAATCACTGGCCCTTGATCCACTTTAATTTCTTTAATAAAAAGATGATTAATTTCCATCTGTTTATTATTCTTGGCATTAGCAATCGCCGAACGCAAAAGTTTTAAAATTGGTTCCGCAACTCTTTTGGGACTCGTTAAAAGTCGAGCTTCGGCTTCATTGATTGATAATTTTTTTACAACATTAGTAACCAAACGCACTTTTCGTGGCGCTATCCGTAAATATCTTAATTTTGCGATTTGTTCTTTTGAATTGCTTTTTGTCATATTGTTGGTTTTAATTAAAAATATTGATTTTTGAATTATAAATTATTACCTCTAATTCTTAATTTCCAATTCATAATTCATACTTATTTCTGTTGGGATTTTTGCTCTAATTCTCTTTGTATTTTGCCTCCATGCCTTGTAAATTTCCTTGTCGGTGAAAATTCACCTAAACGGTGGCCAACCATTTCTTCGGAAACCCTAACTGAAATAAAATCTTTTCCATTATGAACATCAAAAATAAAACCAACCATTTCTGGTGCAATTTCAGATTCTCGCGACCACGTTTTAATAGCCGTTCTATCGCCCGGCTTTAAATTAGCTATTTTCTTCAATAACTTAGGATCAACGTATGGACCTTTTTTTGATGAACGTGACATTTTTATAATTTATCAGCATAAATCAGCCGTATCAGCATTAATCAGCGTTTATGATGTCCTTACGCTGATTTATGCGGATTTTTGCTGATATTACTTCCTGCGTTTAATAATTAATTTATTACTCCATTTCTTTTTATTTCTTGTTTTCCTGCCGCCAGTAACTTTACCCCATTTTGTTTTTGGCTTTTTGGTACCGCGTTTAGATCTACCTTCGCCTCCACCGTATGGATGATCACATGGATTCATTGCTGAACCTCGCACCGTTGGCCTAATACCAAGCCACCTTGAACGACCTGCTTTACCAATAACTACTAAATTATGGTCAGAATTAGAAACTTGTCCTAAAGAAGCAAAATTTTCTCCACGCACTTTTCTTACTTCTTTAGAGGATAATTTCAAATGCGTAAAATCACCGTCTTGTGCCAAAATTTCAGCATAAGAACCGGCTGACCTCGCCAACTGTCCACCTTTTCCTTTATTCAATTCAATATTATAAATTAAATAGCCAACTGGAATATTCTTCAATTCTAACCGATTCCCGTCTTTGAGAGGCGTGTTTTGAGAAAAAATTATTTCATCTCCAACTTTCAAATTTTTTGAAGCTAAAATATATTTTCTATCGCCATCCCGATATAAAATCAAGGCAATAAAAGCAGTTCGGTAAGGGTCATATTCCAATGATTCAACTTTTGCCGGAACGTCCAATTTATTTTGACAGAAATCAATAATTCTGTAAAGTTTTTTATTACCTCCGCCCTGGTGCCTCATGGTTATTTTTCCTTGTTTATTCCGACCAGCGCGCTTAGGTAATCTTTTTAACAATTTCTTAAACGGTTTAACCGCACTTAAAACACCGTAATCAACGGTTGTCATTTGTCTTCTTGATGGAGTTGTTGGCTTGTATTTTTTCATAGTGATTAGCCACTAGGGTTTAGCCACTAGGGTTAAAAATTAAAACCCTAAACCCTAATCACTAGTGGCTAGTGGCTAGTGGCTAGTTACGTTGGCATTACGTCAATCTTCTGCCCTTCTTTTAATGTAACAATTGCTTTTTTATATGATGAAGTTCTACCGAGAGTTCGTCCCATTCGCCTTGGTTTACCTTTTATATTAACAATATTAACTGAAATTACTTTTACTCCATAAATTATTTCAACCGCCTTTTTTATTCTCGGTTTATTAGCTTCTCTTTTAATAATAAAAGTATATTGTCTTAAATTAACCAAATTACCTGCTTTCTCTGTAATCCAAACGTGTTTAATAAGAGATGCCGGCGAAATTCCTTTGCTTTCTTTAATTTCACCTATTTCTTTTACTTCTTTTACTTCTTTTTCTGCTTCTTTCACTTTCTTCTCTGTTATTTTCTTCGGCTCTTTCTTTTTTGATTTTTCTTTTTTAAATTTATCTAAAATAGACATGTCAAATTTTTATAAATTTTACGAGTGGAGCGAAGTCAAATTTATCTAGAAATTTGAGCACCCGCCTAAATTTTTGTCAAAAACTTTTACTTTTAGCATATTAGGAGACGAAGTCGACGCCTTCGGCTCTATTTTTGTAATATTTCATATTTGGTATAAAAATTTAGGCGGGTAAAGGTTTGGTTCATAAATTTTGTTCGCCTTTGGCTCCAAAATTTATACCAAGCCCTTTATAATGTTCCTCTATTTCTTTAATTGCATCTTTCTCTAAAATAATATTTTTATATTTTAACAAATCATAAACATTTAATGATCGTGAACTAATTGCATCTACTTTTTTAATATTGGAAATTGCTTGATGAATATTTTTAGTATCCAAGGATGAAATCAAAATAACGTTTGGTTGTGAACTTAAAACACTTTTTAATACTTGAAATAATTCCTTTGTTTTAAAATCGGTTAATTTCAACGAATCAATAACTTTTAGTTCTCCATCTTTTAATTTTTTGGAAAGTGCGCTAAAAATCGCCAACCGTCTCATTTTTTTATTTACTTTCTTCTCAAATATTTTTTCTTTCAACGGACCATGGGTCGCTCCTCCGCCAATCCAAATTGGCGAACGTATTGAACCATGCCTAGCTCTCCCAGTTCCTTTCTGACGCCATGGTTTACGTCCACCTCCACGAATTTCAGCGCGAGTTTTTGCATGCGCCAAATTCTGTCTGGAATTAGCAATTTGCGCCTGCAAAGCATGATGAACTAAATCAGCATTCCACTTTATGGCAAATATCCTGTCTGGCAACTCAACCTTGCCTACCTTATTGTTTTGTTTATCAAATACATCAACGTTCATAAATGTAAAATGTAAATATCAAAATGGAAAATGACAGTGTAAAATTTCAAAATGGATTAAAACGAACGGAAACAATTTTAACATTTTGATTTGTCATTTTGAATTTTTAATTTTTACATTTTGAATTTCTAAAAGTGTCCCTCTCATTCCAGGCACCGCGCCTTTAATCATTAAAATGTTGTTCTCTTTATCAATATTAACTATTTTCAAATTTTTTATCGCTATTCTTTCTTGACCCATATGACCGGCCATTTTCTTACCTGGTATTACTCTTTGCGGATCAGTAGAACCAATTGAGCCCGGCGCCCGCAAACGATCTTTTTGGCCATGACTCTTGGGTCCACCATGAAAACCATGTCGCTTGACTACCCCTTGAAATCCTCTGCCTTTATTTAAACCGCTAACTTTTACTTTATCACCTTCTTGAAACTGACTAACATCCAGAATATCACCTACTTTATACTTTTTCTCCTGTTCACTTTTAAATTCTTTTAGATATCTGAAATTCCCTAAATCTTTTAAATGTCCTTTCATCGGCTTATTTAATTTCTTTTTTGTCGCGTCAAATCCAACTTGCATTGCTTCATAACCATCTTTTTCTTCTATTCTAATTTGAGTTATAGTTATTGGTCCGGCCTTAACAGCCGTAACAGGAATCACTTTATCGTCTTTCCAAATCTGAGACATATTCAGTTTTTTACCTAATATAAACGCCATACCCAGTAGAAAAATTTCAAATAGAAAATACTTAAATTTTATTTGAATTCCTTTTCTTGATTAATGCTTAAATCTCATACCCAATAAAGAACTCTATGTTTTTCTTTTAGAAAAACGCTTTTAAAATCCTCATATTGGACGTAACAACAAAAAAACAGCCAGACATAGCCTAGCTATTTTTTAAAAAATTTTGGCTAAATCTGTCGTATATTTCCTATATTATTCTAAATTTAATGATAATCTAATCATTGTTCAACTTTAGTTAAAGTTAACAAATATCAAATTTTTTGTCAATAAATCCCGTTAGAAATTCCCGCTGAGTATTTAGATTGCCGTAGAAATTACTATAAGCGATAACTTGCGCCGCAGAGCGGATGTGTATTATTTCTAACTAAATAAATTATTCATATAAACAAAATCCACCATTTAGGAGGATTTTGCTTAATTTATGAAGTCATTTTAATCTCAATATCCACTCCAGCCGGTAAATTAAGATTAGATAACGATTCAATTATTTTTTGGCTTGGATTAAGAATATCTATTAAACGTTTATGAATTCTTAATTCAAACTGTTCTCTCGCGTCTTTAAAAATAAACGTTGAGCGATTTACAGTATAACGCTTAAACTCTGTTGGTAAAGGAATTGGACCTACTATCTCAGCGCCATTACGAATAGCCGTATCAATAATCTGTTTTACAGAATTATCAATAAGTTTATGATCATAAGAACGAATCCTTATTCTTAATTTAGTTTGTACAACTTCTTCTTTCTTCTTAGGCATAACAAAGAACTATTTTAAACAATGATTATTTATTTATTTTAGTAACCACTCCTGCTCCAACTGTCTTACCGCCTTCTCGAATAGCAAATCTTTGCTTTTCTTCTAAGGCTACTGGCGCGATTAATTTAATTGATAAGTTAACAGTATCGCCTGGCATAACCATTTCCATTCCTTCTGGCAAAATTGCTTCACCAGTTACATCAGTTGTTCTGATATAGAATTGCGGTTTATACCCTTTGAAGAATGGGGTGTGACGTCCACCTTCCTCTTTATTAAGCACGTAAATCTCTGCATCAAATTCAGTATGAGGAGTAACACTGCCTGGTTTAGCAATAACCTGACCGCGCTCAATGTCTTCTTTTTTAATACCTCTTAAAAGAATTCCAATATTGTCGCCAGCACTGCCTTCGTCAAGCAATTTATTAAACATTTCAATACCAGTAACAACGGTTTTTTGAGTTGCTTTAATGCCAATAATTTCAATCTCTTCGTTAATTTTAACAATGCCGCGTTCAACCTTTCCGGTTACCACTGTTCCTCTGCCCTCAATTGAAAAAACATCTTCAACTGGCATCAAAAATGGTTTATCAGTTTCTCTTGTTGGCTCCGGAATGTATTCGTCAAGCGCTTTAACTAATTCCAAAATTGGTTTAGCTGCTTCATCATCAATAGATTTTGTTTCCAATGCTTTAATGGCTGAACCTCTAATAATTGGAGTTTCATCTCCTGGGAAATTATATTTCTTTAAAAGTTCCCTAATTTCAGCTTCAACTAAATCTATTAATTCAGGATCGTCAACTTGGTCAATTTTATTAAGAAAAACTATAATTGCCGGTACACCAACCTGACGCGCTAAAAGAATGTGTTCTCTTGTCTGAGGCATTGGACCGTCAGCCGCTGAAACTACCAAAATTGCACCGTCCATCTGTGCGGCGCCTGTAATCATATTTTTAATGTAGTCAGCATGCCCTGGAGTATCAATATGAGCGTAATGCCGTTTGTCTGTTTGATATTCAGAATGATGGAGAGCAATAGTAATGCCTCGAGCTTTTTCCTCGGGAGCATTATCAATTTGGTCAACTGATTCTGTTTTTTCAATTAAACCTTTTAATTTAAGAACATGCATAATTGCCGCGGTTAAAGTTGTCTTACCGTGGTCAACATGGCCAATGGTCCCAATATTAATATGCGTCTTGGATCTATCAAATTTTGCTTTTTCTGCCATATTTCTATTGAAACTTGAAACTTGAAACTTGAAACTTTATGTTTCACGCTTCATACTTCATGTTTCATAATTTTTAATTTTACACGGGGATACTATTTATGTCAACCCCATTTCCAATTTTTTCTCGACCGTTTTTTAATTTTTTATTATCATTAATTATATTAGCAAATTTTTCATACTCTTGCCAAGTCATTACTACGCAATAAGGATCGCCTTTACGAAGAACAACACAAGAGCCACTGCTATTATTTAAGGTTTGTTTAATTTTTAAATAAGTATCCATTTTTAGTGATTAGCCACTAGGGTTTAGCCACTAGGGTTAAAATACTTAAATTAAAACCCTAAACCCTAATCACTAGTGGCTAGTGGCTATTCTACTTTTTCCCTTCTATTATCATCTGAGCAATATTATTCGGCACTGCTTCATAATGATCAAATTCCATTGAAAAACTTCCTCGACCCTGAGTCATAGAACGTAATTTTGTTGCGTAACCAAACATTTCAGCTAAAGGAACCTTAGAATCAATAATTTTTATATTGCCTCTGTCTCCCATTGATTCAATTTTAGCGCGCTTAGCATTAAGATCACCTGTAATATCACCAAGAAATTCCGCTGGCGCAATTACTTGAATCTTCATTACTGGCTCTAAAATAACTGGCTTAGCTCTTCTGGTTGCTTCTTGAAAAGCCATTGAACCGGCAATCTTGAAAGCTGCTTCTGAAGAATCAACATCATGAAAAGAACCGTCATAAAGAGTCACTTCAATATCAGTTACGGGATATCCGGCTAAAACCCCTTTATTTGTTGCTTCTTTAACGCCTTTTTCAATGGCAGGAATAAATTCTTGGGGAATAATTCCACCTTTTATTTTATTGACAAAAATAAATCCTTTGCCCATTTCTAATGTATTTACTTTTAGCCAAACATGACCATATTGACCGCGACCGCCAGACTGACGAATATATTTTCCTTCAGCTTCAGCAGTTCCCTTAATTGTTTCTCTATAAGCAACTTGTGGACGACCGATATTGGCCTCAACACTAAACTCTCTTTTCATTCTATCAACAAGAATTTCTAAATGAAGCTCTCCCATTCCGGAAATAATTGTTTCACCAGTATCAGGATCACCTCCTACTTTAAAAGTCGGATCTTCCTCAGCTAAACGTCTCATTGCTATTCCCATTTTTTCTTGGTCAGCTTTTGTTTTTGGTTCAATTCTAATAGAAATTACCGGTTCAGGAAAAATAATTTTTTCTAAAATAATTTGGTTATCAATATCGCAAAGCGTATCGCCGGTAGTAGTTCCTTTTAATCCAACAATAGCTCCAAGGTCGCCTGCGTACATTTCTTCAACCTCTTCTCTTTTGTCAGCGTGCATTCTAACAATTCTACCTATCCGTTCCTGTTTTCCTTTAGATGAATTTAAAATATAACTTCCGCGTTTAAGAGCACCGCTATAAATTCTAAAATAAGTTAAACTTCCCACAAAAGGATCAGTAGCAATTTTAAAAGCCAAAGCTGTAAACGGCTCATCATCTTTTGGTTGACGTACAATTTCTTTGTCGGTTTTCGGATCAATTCCTTTTATTGTTTTTGATTCCGATATATCCAAAGGAGACGGCAAATAATCCAAAACCGCGTCAAGCACCAATTGAACTCCTTTATTTTTTAAAGCTGAACCGCAAAGCACCGGAATTAATTTATTATCTATAGTAGCTCTCCTTAAAACAGAACGGAGTTCGTCTTCAGAAACTTCCTTGCCATCTAAATATTTTGTCATTAAATTTTCATCATGCTCAACAATTTTTTCAACTAAAATATGCCTGTATTTTTCAACTTCTTCTTTAAGATTCTCTGGAATGTCTTTTTTGATAATTTTTTCACCCCTCTCTCCATCAAAATTAAATGCCTTGAGTTGAATTAAATCAATAACGCCTTCAAAATTAGCCTCTGAACCAATTGGTATTTGGACTGCTACAGCATTAGAATTAAGGCGCTCTTGAATAGAAAGGAGAGAATTTTCAAAACTCGCTCCTATTCGATCAAGTTTATTAATAAAACAAATTCTCGGTACCTTATACTTATCCGCCTGATGCCAAACTGTTTCTGATTGCGGTTCTACTCCGGCAACTCCATCAAAAACGACTACTCCGCCGTCTAAAACACGTAACGATCTCTCAACCTCAACTGTAAAATCAACATGGCCTGGTGTATCAATAATATTAACTCGATGCTCATTAACTTCACGAATTTTATGTTTTTCTTTATCATCATCAACGCCTTCTAAATAACGAGATGAAACCCAAAAACAAGTTGTAGCAGCTGAAGTAATAGTAATACCGCGCTCTCGTTCTTGTTCCATCCAATCCATAATTGCCTGACCTTCATGAACTTCACCAATTTTATGAGAAATTCCAGTATAAAAAAGAACCCGTTCTGTAACGGTAGTTTTTCCAGCATCAATATGAGCAATAATGCCTATGTCTCTGTATTTTTCTAATGGATACATTCGCATAGAATTTTTAATTTCTAATTTTTAATTTTCATTGAATCTTTAATTCAATAATTTTGCAAACACGACTAAAAGTTTAGTCATTGAAAATTAAGTCATTGTAAATTTAATAGAAATTGATAATTGAAAATTGTAAATTTATAGCCTATCTGGCGAAATGAGCGAACGCCCTATTAGCTTCCGCCATTCTTCGAACATTTTCTTTTTTCTTAATGGCCGCTCCTTCATTATTGGATGCCATAATTAATTCTTCGGCCAATTTCTGCGCCATTGGCTTCCCCTTACGCGACCGAGCTGCTTCAAGAATCCAATTACAAGCCAAAAAAAACTTTCGTTCCGGCCTTACTTCTCTTGGGACCTGATAATTAGCACCGCCGACGCGACGCGAAACTACTTCCAATACTGGCGAAACGTTCTCAAGTGCCTTCTCAAAAACCGAAAGTGCGTTATTCACATGCTTTATTTCTTTCTCTATATTTTTAAAAGCACCATAAAGAACTTTTTCAGCCACTGATTTTTTACCGTCTTCCATTAAATAATTAATAAAACGACCAACAGCAATACTGTCATATTGAATATCAGAACTATATTGTTTTTTATATTTACGTTTTCTTCTCATGAGTGTTCGCGAATATGGCGAATTCGCTATATTCGCAAGTATTCGCTAATTAGTGATTACTCTTTGGAACGCTTTGTTCCATATTTGCTCCTTTCTTGCTTTCTACCCTCTACGCCGGTTGTATCCAAAACTCCTCTAACAATATGGTATCTCACTCCAGGCAAATCCTTAACTCGCCCTCCCCTAAGCATTACTACTGAATGTTCCTGAAGTTGATGTCCTTGGCCTGGAATATAAGCCGTTACTTCCATTCCGTTGGTTAACCGCACTCTTGCAACTTTTCGCAAAGCGGAATTCGGTTTTTTTGGCGTTGTTGTAAACACCTTCAGGCAAACACCTCTTTTAAAAGGCGAATTAGAATAAACAGGTTTATTTTGTATAGTATTAAAATAAAAACCCATCGCAGGTGATTTGGATTTCTTTTTGGCTTTCTTTCTTTTATTTTTAATTAATTGATTTAATGTTGGCATACGAATTTTGTATAAATTTTTGAGCAAAGCGATAAAATTTATCTATAAAATTAAGCACCCCGTTAGATGAGTCCACCCCGTTAGATAAATATCTAATGGGACAGGGCTTTATCTAACGTGGTCCTCAATTTTATTAATTCGCTACGCTCATATAAAATCGGGAAAAATAAAAACCTCATTAAAGGCCTATAAATAATAACAAAATAAGCTGATAATTGTCAATAATCTAAAAACTAAACCCAACTCCTGTAATCAGCCAAAAAATAAATTGAGCTATCGGAGAAAGAATAAAAAATGCGATAAATAAAGCCAAAAAGATTCCCATAAAGCCAAGTCGGCTAAAAGATCGCCATTGTCGTGGGAATAAAGTTGCAAATACCTTTGAACCATCAAGCGGCGGAAACGGCAAAAGATTAAACAAAGCCAGAAAAATATTAATGTAAATAATCAACCCTAAGAACTGAATAAAAATCGGCGGAAGAATAGCAGCTGCCAAAAAATAGCCGCTGAAAAATCTCAAAAACAATCCAAAAAACAAAGCAATTAATAAATTAGCAGAAGGCCCGGCAATTCCAACCTTCAAAGTGCCGTATTTCTTATCTCTTAAATTAAAAGGATTATAAGGAACCGGCTTTGCCCAACCAAGAAAAATTCCCGAAGTAAATAAAAGAAATAACGGCATAATAACAGTACCAAATAAATCCAAATGGACCAATGGATTCAAAGTCAGTCGGCCGGCATTTTTAGCCGTCATATCCCCCAAACGATAAGCTACCCAACTATGGGCATATTCGTGAAAAACCGCTGAAAGAACGATTATAAGATACAAAAATATTTTTATAGAAAAAACATCCATAATATATTCCCTAATAGTACATTATATAAAAAATGTTTTCCACTAAATAATCGTAAAATTTTTATTTACTAATCTCTAATAAATTCTCTACAACATCAGGCAATTCAATACAATTTTCTTCTTTATCTATCTCGCCTGAAAAATGCTTCATATTATTCTTAATAATTAATTTAGCGCCAAGCTTTTCTTTAAGAATATCTCCGTGTTTCAATGGAACAAAAGGATCATTATCAGAATGAATAGCAATGAAATTTTTACAATGCGATTTAATTTTTTTAAAATCAACCGGCTTATTTATAAAGCTTTCAATTTCTTCAATGTCTATACCGCCTGCGAAACCCGCCACTAAAACAGCTCCACCGATTTTCTCTCCTTCTTTTAAAGATTCCAAATATCTTAAAATAGTAATACACCCCAAGCTGTGCCCGATTAAATAAAGATTCTCATCCGGATCTCCAATAACTTCTTTTAATTTTGAAAACCATTTATCAAATTTGGGATAATCAGTGTCCGGCATTTCAGGAACAGCAACCTCATACCCTTTATCCTCTAATTCTTTTTTGGTATTTGGATACCAGCAATAATTCGGTTTCCCTCCCCAACAATGTATGATAACCGCTCTTTTCATAAATTTAATTTACCATAATTATTAATTCCTCCTTATTTAACATTATCAAATATTATCACATCGCCTTTGTTATATTTCCTCATCTCAAAACCATCATAAATAAAATGGTCGTTGTCTTGATAAAAATAAAGAGCGGTTTTCCTGTCCATAATAATCATAAAGCCACGATGCCCGGATTTTAATGGCAAAATATCAATGCGGTTAGTTTGAGAAAAAACTTCGTGGGCTTGGTCAAATAATGAATTATTGATACCCATCTTTTTTGCGAAATGCTTCATTGCCAATTTTGGCCAAAGTTTTAAAAATATTTTAGTAAGCCAATTAATTTTTATTTTATCCATACTATTCTTTACTATTCTCTAATTCGCGCGAATTAGAGAAGGTTAAAAAGAAATTAAAAAATAATTAAAGAAGAGAAAAAATATGTTTAACTACTGGGTTTTGACTAGTAGACAAACGATAAAACATTTGTAAATTTCTCTGGTCTTTCTTAATAATATCAACAGCAGCTAAAATACAAAGGTGTTTTGAAGTGGCTTTAAATGATAAATTGATTTCATGAGCAATTTCTGCCACTGGTGCCTCCTTATTGCGTTTTAAATACTTAAGTATGGCCAAGCGCCGCCGATTAGCTAACACTTTTAAATTTTTTTCTAAATTTCGCATATCTCAATTATTATATAACAAAAACTTTCTTCATTCTACCATTCGCGCGAATTAGAGATATAAAAATTACCCACAATAAACGGCTCACACGCCGTGTGAGCCGTTTATTTATTAAGTTTTTATATAATAAACTCCTCTTCCTTCTCCTTTTTGGATTATCTTTCCCTCTTGTTCTAATTCCTCAAAATAACGAGTAGCTGTCGCGTCAGAAACACCTAAGGCGCTTTCAATATCGTTATTTGTGATTTGGTCCTTTTCTTTTAATAATTCAAGTATTTTCTCTTTGTTTTTCTCTTTGGCAATTTTTTTCGCTTCATTCAATTCCATTAAATTTCCCTTGCCAACCGTACTACCTTTATTCATCGTCCTGCACATCGCCAACTTCCTGCCAACCCAAATCCCCAAAATCCCGGCAATAATTAAAATTAAGTATTTCATAGATTAATTTATAACTCTAATACTTCCTCAATATTATAACTAATTATACTTTTTTCATCTTCTGTAAAATGAAAATTACCGCGAAACTTCTTCCCCTCTAAAAACATGGGTATCCAATGCTCATCATCTATCCACATCGTGTCAAAAGGAATTTCATCTTTCGCAAACCATTGTGGCCTCATTTCTTCGCTTTCCGTGGGTTCTCCCTCAAAATTACAAGCGCTAAAAATATGAACTTCTATCATTTCAGAATTATTTTCAAAAGAAAAACCTATTATTCCTCTTTTATCTATATCTACCACAGTTATTCCTGCTTCTTCTTTTAATTCTCTTTTTGTTGCTTCTTCTATTGCTTCTCCGTCTGTTACCTTGCCTCCAAAACCATTCCATCTGCCTTCGCCAAAACCACGCTTCTTCATTCCTAAAAGCATATGAGTGTCATTATGAATCATGCAAAGTGTTAAAATTTTTTTCATAATTCACAAACTCCACTCTTTTTCGTAATTTTTATAAGACCAAACTCTTATCTCTCCATTATTAATCTCACCGCCATGTTCAGAAAACCATTTCTTGCCAAGTTCATCTGTTAAAAACAAACAAAATCTAATTTTCTTGTATTCCAGTAAATCTTTGGAAATTGGATACTCGTAATAACTTGATTCCGCGGTTCCGGCAACCAAAAGCCGTGGCTCGTCAAAAACACTATCTTCTCCAATTAACTGACGGGTCTTCTCATCTTTAACTTCTATGTTATGAATATATAAATTTATCTTTCCAGTATTAAAAAATTTTATAAAATCTTTATCCGATTCTATTGATACTGTAATAATTTCCTGTAATCTTTTCTTGCGCTTGCTGACAATCAACTGCCAACCGCCAAAAGCTCCAAAAGCTATTAATCCTTGAATTATTAAACTGATAATTTGATATCTATCCATAAATAAAAAATAACTAAGTCCTATTTAGATTTACCCCGTTAGAAAAAACATCACAACTCTCTATAGGTAAAGTTATTCGCATATATTAAAAAATATTAAAAAAGAGTTAAACTCTCCTTTTTCTAACGGGGTTTAGTTATTTTTTTAATACAAGTTGTGCATGCTAAAATTCGCTTCCCTTCCGAACAACGAGTTTTCTGAATATTGGGATATTTTCTTTTTTTGCCGGTCGGGTTATAAATACCACGAAGTTTTTTTCTGGCATTTCGCATAATTGAACCCTTCCCACATATTTCGCATTGTTTCATAACAATAAGTATTACAAATAATTTATAAAATATCAATCCTTCGGTAAGCTCAGATCTTCGACTCCGAGACTCAGACTCGAGGAGATTGATACTGAGCACATTTCCGAAGTATCAATCCTTCGGTAAGTTTAGAAACGAAAAAGCAGTCATTCCACTGCTTTTTCATGAGTTCCAGCCGTTGGATTCTCTCGGCTATTCGCCAAGTGGGTGAACTCAACTTTAGCCCAAGAGCCAAAGCGCTGTTGTTCTCCCTGAAAATCCGATTTGATCCGAGAAATCACTAACTGGAACTCGCTATAATTATAACATAAAAATAAAGAGTCAATAGCCGCTTATTCCAAAATCTCATCTAAATTAACATCATATAAAATCCTTTCCTGAATCAGACGATAATTTATGATTTCTTCCGGCTTAAACCACAAAGCGATTTCTTTATTTGCTTCTTCAATTGAACCGGATGCATGTACAAGATTTCTAATAGCTCTTCCATCAATATCAGCCAGCTGATACGAATCTAAAACAAAATCACCGCGGATTGTGCCTACATCAGAAGCGAACGGTTCGGTGCCGCCAACCAATTTTCTGACAAGTTTCACGGCATGAAGCCCCTGCAAAACCATGGCAATCACTGGACCTGAAGTCATAAATTTTTTAAGATTACCAAGAACTATATTTCCTACTTTATGCGGATCGTCATACGGCGGTTTCAGCCCCTTTTCGCGATAGCTTTTAATTGTTTTTTCTCCAACAGTCCCTTTCCACTCTGGGTCAATTGTGTAATGCTTTTCAATAAAATTTTCGTCTGGGACAATCATTTTTACGGCAACAAGTTTCAGCCCCGTCCTTTCAAGTCGTTGAATAATTTCTCCAATCAAAGATCTCTGCACGCCGTCTGGTTTAATTATAATAAATGTTTTTTCTGTTTTCATTTTTTGTTTATTTTTATATTTAATTCATTTAATTGTTTTTCATCGACCTCACTGGGCGCTTGCATCATTAAATCTCTTCCGTCTCCGGTTTTTGGAAAAGCAATTACTTCACGGATATTTGGTTCATCCAATAAAACTGCCAGTAATCTATCAAGCCCCAATGCAATTCCTCCGTGTGGAGGCGTACCATATTTAAATGCTTCCATTAAATGACCAAACTGTTTATTAATGTTTTCTTTACTATGCCCCATTATTTCAAATACTGCTTTAAGAATTTCTGGATCATGACTTCTAATACTTCCTCCTCCAATTTCTTCTCCGTTTAATACAAGGTCATATTGATAAGCGCCGACTTTAGAAGGGTCATCTTTTAATTCTTCTATTTTTTCAACTTTCGGCTTGGTAAATGGATGATGAACCGCGTCCCAGCGTTTTTCCTCTTCGCGCCATTCAAACATCGGAAAATCAACAACAAAAGCAAAAGCTAATTCACTTTTATTGTTTTTATCCTCGCGTAAATCAGGCCTATCATTGCCGTATTTTTCCATCGCTTCTTTGTAAGATATTCTCGGAAAAGGAATTTCTTTAATTTTCTTCTCCGGCATAAACTTCTTAACGGCTTCTACGTAAAGATCTTCTACTAATTTCAAAATCTCTTCCTGATTAGTAAAGCTCATCTCTATATCAAGCTGTGTAAATTCCGGCTGACGATCACCACGCGTATCTTCGTCTCGAAAACACTTAACAATCTGAAAATACCTCTCTAAACCAGCCACCATTAAAAGCTGTTTGTATTGCTGCGGTGATTGAGGTAAAGCGTAAAATTTACCCGACTGAAGACGCGAAGGCACTAGATAATCCCTTGCTCCTTCAGGAGTTGATTTACCCAAAACAGGCGTTTCCACTTCAATAAATTCTTTATCAATCAAAAAATCACGTATAAATTTAATAATATTAGCCCGTAATTTTAGATTCTTCTGTAAACGCGGCCTGCGCAAGTCCAAATAGCGATATTTCATCCTAACATCTTCTCCAATTTCATAGCCATCAGTATCAACAGCCAATGGCGGAGTTTCAGCTAGATTTAAAATTTCCAATCCTTCGGCCTGAATTTCAAATTCACCCGTTTCTATGTTAGGATTTTTCATTTTTTCCGGCCGACGGCTTACTTTACCAATTACTTTTATCACCCACTCAGGTCGTAGTTGTTCAACTACTTCATAAAGTTTTTTATTGGATGGCGTAAAAACCATTTGAACTATTCCGCTCCTGTCCCGCAAATCAATAAAAATAACCTTGCCATGGTCACGTCGCACTGCTACCCACCCTGCCAATTCAACCTTCTCGCCTTCCTTATTTATAATATCCTTAACTAAAGTACGCATTGTGTTTATAATAATAACATCTCAATTAAAAAACAACAATTATGAAAAAGAAGCTTAAAATCGGCGTATTGATGGGAGGGCCTTCGGCTGAACATGACATCTCGTTAAAAACCGGCGAAATGATTATTAAAAACTTAAATAAAGATAAATATTTTATTTTTCCTTGTGTTATTTCTAAAAAAGAAATTTGGCTTGAAAATGGTAAAAAAATTCCTGCTAAAAAATTCCTAAAAAAAGTTGATTTAATATTTAACGCAATGCACGGTGAATTTGGCGAAGACGGTGTAATTCAAAAACTACTTGAACAATATAAAATTGCCTATACTGGTTCGGGACCGAAATCATCACGACTTGCAATGGATAAAATCGCCAGTAGAAAATTATTTAAATCTGCCGGATTAAATATACCAATGATAACCACTAATCCTCCGTTGATCGTTAAGCCAATTGGCCGCGGTTCAAGTATTGGAATGACAATTGTCTATAAAAAATCTCAACTAAAAAAAGCCATAAATCTGGCAAAAAAATACGATAAGAAAATTCTGGCGGAAGAATATTTATCTGGTCGAGAATTTACATGCGGTATTATTGAAAATTATAAAGGCAAAAAATTCTTTGCTTTGCCAATAACAGAGATAATCCCTAATAAAAAATATAAATTCTTTGATTATGAAGCCAAATATAAAAAAGGCGCTTCCAATGAGATAACGCCGGCAAAAATATCAAATAAATTAACCAAAGAAATTCAAAAACAATCAATTATCGCGCATAAAATATTAAAATGCCGTCATTATTCACGCTCTGATTTTATAATTAACCCAATTAGAAATGGAATTTCTAATAGGATAAATAAAGACAAAATTTATATTTTAGAATTAAATACCTTGCCAGGAATGACTGAAACATCCCTCTTACCGCAATCTGCCGCATTGGTAGGTCTTGAATTTCCAAAACTCTTAGATAAAATTATTTCATTAGCTTTAAAAAAATAAAAACGCTCAAGTATAATACTTGAGCGTTTAAATTTTTCTAGGCCGTTATCTTTGTCTATGCCCATATCAAAGACATCAATGCTCCAACTAAAGCTGATATGGTTAACACTTCACGGCCAGATACCATTCCAATAAAAGCCACTGTCAAACAAACCGCAACAACGATTAATGCTGGTATTAACGACTTCGTTCTTTCATTCGTATTCATCTCCTGTCCCTCTTTATTTATTTTTTAATTTTCTATTTCCTATTAAATTTATTTATAGCATATAAAAGAGGGCTTGTCAATGTTTTATTTTCTTTTCTAATTTAAGGACATCGAATGTCCATAGATTAATATTTATTAAAAATACTTATATTTTCTGCGTCTATTACTAATTTCACAGTTCCGTTTTTGTCAGTACGAAAAATCTGGGAACCAATTGAAGCTAATTTATTTAAAACATACTTTGTTGGATGACCATAAGAATTCTTACCAACCTCAATAACTGATACTTTCGGGCTTGTTTCTTTTATAAACCCCTCACTTGAAGAAAATCTTGAGCCATGATGAGCGACCTTAAGAATATCAACATTTAAGTCGTATTTTTCAATTAAATAATATTCAATTTTCTTATCAATATCTCCGGTAAATAAAATTTTAACGCTTTCATTCTCAAACTTCATTACTAAAGTCGTGTCATTTAATTCATAACTGCTTAAAAATTCCTCTGATGGAGATAGAATACTAAACTGATTTTCAATATATTTAATGCCGTCTCCTTCGCCAAGAACAACGGCTGCGATGTTATTTTCTTTTATGATTTTCTCTAAATCATGGAAAGCTGGAGCTGTGCCGCGTCGACCGTTAAAAATAAAAGCGCCAATTTGATATCTTTTTAAAACATCTATCAAACCGCCAAAATGATCTAACTCCGGATGAGAAAGAACCGCTAAATCAATATAGCGGTCAGTTGGCCTTAAAATTGACGATAATTCATCAAGAATTTTGCTATTAGGACCTCCGTCAATCAGGATTTTGACCCCGCCCGGCAAAAAAACCAATTCACTGTCGCCTTGTCCAACTTCCAAGAAATAAACTTCCAGATTTTCATTCGGACTGTCAAAAACAACCTGCTTCCAAACAAAAACATCAAAAAGAATTAAAAACAAAACCAACAAAATAACCCAATTATCAATTTTCATTATTGTAAATTAATCAATATACTGTAAGTTAATATAATAATATATAAGCTTAATATAATAATATAATTGTAAAAATTAACATAAATTGATGTAAAAAATAATTCAGTGTGTCATTCGAATGACACATTTAAATTAATTAACCAACATATTTACACAAACATACCCATAAAAAACACATCCTATAAAATAATAAACTCTTGGCTAAAAATTTAATAATTATCCAAAAATCGCCATCTTCCTTTTCCTGTATAAGCTGGAAATTTTGAATTTGAAACTGGACGTTTTTTCTTGCTTGGCCATGGTGTATGTGGCCGTAAATTACGCGAAGTTCTATCTAATCCTCTTTTAACAAATCTAACCGTACCCGGCACAGCATCAAGAATTCTTCCTATCTCTCTTTGATTAAACCCTTTTTTAAGTAAAGCTAAAATTCCTAATCGTTTCTCAATCATCGTCATCTCTGAAAGAGTAATAATTTTGCCAATTATTTTCTTTATCTCTTTTTCGGTTTTCGCTTTTTTAAGCTCGCTAACAAAAGCATACCAAATAGATTTCTTAAATTCTTTATCTAAATATTTTTTATTAACATTAACCATTTTTATTTTTTATCTTTAGCTTCTAATTTTAATTTCATCTTAATTCTATTTATATTTTATTATCAACCATAGCAATATGTCAATCAAATGACATAGTGTCATTTGATTGATATGTTAAAATCAAATCATAACATACATTGCTATATACATTAACTAATTATGTTTTAAAAATTTTGGCGCGGCTTCGGAAGGCGGCGAGCATACAAAATAAAAACGATTAAAATAAAATAATAAGTAATTACCAAAGGAACACTTAATGAATTAATTTGTAAAATATTCAACTCTCCCAAAAACTTAATTACAAATGTCTCATAAGATAAAAGTAAGTTGGTGAGCCATCCAAAAATCAGGGAAAAATAATAATGAATAAATCCCAAGAACCCGATAATAAAACCCAAAGTCATTGTTAAGGGAATAACGCTAAGAATTAAAATATTGGACAATAAAGATATTGGAGAAAAATTGCCAAAATACAAAACAAGCAGCGGCAAAACAAATAACTGAGCTGAGAAAGTAGTTAAAAAATTTTCTTTCCATAAAAGAAATCCTGGCTTTTCGCTAAATTTAAAGAATTTTTGAATAGCCGGCCGCAAATAAACTATACCCAATAAAGCCATAAAAGAGAGCTGAAAACCAATATCAAAACTCAAAACTTTTGGATTTTCCAAAACCATTAAAAAACCAGCGATAGCAATAGCATTGCGAAAACTATAAAGTCGGTTAGCACGCTTTGCTAACAGAATAATTCCACCCATTACAGCTGCTCGCACTACTGAGGCCTCGGCACCTGTCATTATTACAAAACCAATTATTATAAGAAGCGTTAACCAAAAAACTAAACGGCGTGATACAAAAGAACTCAAAATATAAGCGATAGCAACCACTAAAATAGTAATATTGTATCCTGAAAGCGCCACCAGATGAGTAGTACCGCTTTTACTCATTGCTTCCTTGAATTCTTTGGAAAATTCGGCTCGTTCACCTAAAGTAATTCCGGATAAAAAAGCGGCGTTTTCCGCGGGTAAAACCTTCTGAAAATTACTGACTGTTCTTTCTTTCAAAGAAAAAAGTGTTGATTTAATTTTTGAACCGTGACCACTACTAATAAAATTAGTTTTTGGATAACTGATGGTACCGAAAATTTTATCCTTGGCTAAATAATTGGCATATGAGCCCTTTTCTGGTTTTTTGATTTGTCCTTCAAAACTTATTAAATCTCCATAATTAAAACTCGGATAATTTTTAAGTTTTACCAAAACTCTTCCAGAATAAGGCAGTTGAAGTTCAATTGTTAATTTTTGTTGATTGCCTCTCGCAGGATTTCTTGTCACTATCCCCTCAAAACTTATTTTCTGATCAAAAGTAATATTGATATTTCTGGAACGATAATCATCCACAAAATAATAGAGAGCGCCGACAATAATAAATAAAGACAAGCCAGCAAACCAAAAAAGCTTTCTCTCAATCTTACGAGGTTGAACCTCGTAAGATTGAAAATAGGTGGAAAATAAAAATATGGCTGCCACCAAAACAGCAGCCAATACAATAATTATAAAATCTATTTTTAAACTCGCTGCCAATATTCCAAGCAAAAAGAAAACAACTACATAAAAAGCAATATCATATATGCGCATATGCCAAATTTATAGAAAATCTTTAAAATTCAATTCCTTTTTTTGCCCTCACGCCTTTTTTAAACGGGTGCTTAACTTCTTTCATTTCAGTCACTAAATCAGCTATTTTTATAAAACTTTTTGGCGCGCTACGGCCAGTTAAAATTATGTCTTTGTCTTTAGGAAAATTTTTTAAAATATCCAATACTTTTTTAGCGCTTAACAATTTCAAATTTACAGCCACGTTTATTTCGTCTAAAACAATCAAATCGTATTTTTTTCCGCCAGCTGGCGGATTAATTTTTTGGGCTGCTAATTTTAATATTTTTTGCGCGGCTTTTTTATGTTCGGAAAATGGAAGCTTGTCGCCTAAAATTCCTACAAACCCTTTACCTCCTTTAATGATTCTAAAAGAGGAAAGAGGAAAGAGGAAAGAGGAAAAAAATTTATGTTCGCCGCTAGAAATATTTTTTATAAACTGAATAATCAAAACTTTCTTCTCCTGCCCCAAAGCACGAATCGCCTGCCCCAATGCTGCAGTTGTTTTACCTTTTCCGTTTCCCGTAAAAATAATAATCATAATATTATTTTATCACACCTCCGCCCAACATTTCACCTTTTGAACTATAAAACACTGCTGACTGGCCAGGAGCGATGAATTTAATGGGCTCAGTAAATAGTAAATAGTAACTAGTAACTAGGGACTTTTTGTTTTTCCTATTTACTAATTCCTGATTACTAATTACTAATTTGGCTTTTATTAAAGGCTGCCTATAACGCACCCGAGCCAACACTGGAATTATGAATTTTGAATTATGAATTATAGGATTGATAAAATTAACATCCGATAATTCAATTTCTTTTTTATAAAGCGCTTCGCTTTTTCCTTCGGCAACTTTAATAATGTTTTTCTTAACGTCTTTTTCAACGACATAATAAGGTGCGCCTCCCGTCCCTTTGGGACGAGACTCGCCCAATTTTATTGGGCGGCCGCCAATTCCAAGTCCGCGCCGCTGGCCAATAGTATAAAAATAAGCGCCTTTGTGTTCGCCGATTTTTTCCCCTGAAATATTAATAATATCCCCTTTCTTTTTAGGAATATATTTACCCAAAAAATCATCAAGTGTTACTTTGCCCAAAAAACAAATACCCTGAGAATCCTTTTTCTCAGCTGTTAATAAATCAGCTTTTTTAGCGATTTTCCGAACTTCGGACTTCAAATAATCACCAATAGGAAAAAGGCAATGCTGTAATTGTTTTTGCGTTAAGGTCCAAAGAAAATAAGATTGGTCTTTATTCTTGTCCTTAGCCTCAAAAAGTTGTAATGCTGTATCGCTTCGCTTGTTGGATCGCTTCGCTTGTTGTAATTGTTTTTCATTTACAACATCTACAACATTTTGAACATTTACAACGCTGTAAAGCCGGACATAGTGTCCCGTTGCCACATAATCCGCTCCCATCTTCAGCGCTTTTTCCAAAAACAAACCAAACTTGATTTCTTTATTGCACATTACATCAGGATTAGGAGTGATGCCTTTTTTATAACCATTAACCATATAATCAACCACTCTTTTCTTATACTCTTTTTCAAAATCCCAAACATAAAAAGGAATTTCCAATTTTTCCGCCACCTTTCTGGCATCTTCAGCATCTTTTTCCATACAGCTTGCCCCGACCGAAGCGTCGGGGCTTTCATCTCTCCAACAACGCATAAAAACACCAACTACATAATAGCCCTGTTTTTTTAATAATAAAGCCGCAACACTTGAATCAACGCCGCCTGATAGCGCTACGAATACGATTTTTTTATCTTTTGCTTTCATAATTAACTAAACTATATCATCAGAAATTTTTTTTCTCAAATTATCAAACTTAACCAATAAATAAAGTGTCATTCAAATGACGCTTTGTATTAAATAATTTAACGTAATTTGATTACGTTAAATTATGATAAATTGAAAATTTAGAAAATAAACGGCTCACACGCCGTGTGAGCCGTTTATCCCGCACCTCTCGAATGAAAAGTGTGGGATTTATTTGGGCTAAAAATGAGATGTTTTGGCGCACTATTGACAAATGTTTTAATATGTGTATACTATTAATAGTACACTGAAATTGCTTGAATAATCGCTCAGCGAGTTATCCAATACAAAAGATATAGATTATCGCACAATGGCGTTTCTCGGCCGTGCGAGTATACTAGACAGAGATATTCTTCGTTAATTGGTGCTTCGAACGAAGAAGAAATGCGTAAGCACCACAAATTAAAGGTTGCCGGCTACCTCTAAAGCCGGCTTTTTTATTTTCTTATTTTTCTCAATTAAGACTAGTAGAAAATCTTTTTGTAGCCAGCCCGTTAACTAACTAAGCAAAAATCTTTTCACAGAGAGTATTGCGGAGCCGAATAGAAAATCTCTGAGCGAATAGAGAAAATACCGGGTACCCGCGTAGCAGGGTGGTATTTTCTAGTTATGAGCGAAGTAAGATTTTCATTTGGTGTAGCACTACGAACGAGAAAAGATTTTTACTTAGCTTGGCTGGCAAGAAAAGATTTTCTACGATCCCTTCTCTACTCTCTCCGCATACTCACCAGTTTGAGTATTAATACGAATTATATCTTCTTCTTGAATAAAAAGCGGAACAGTAATTTTAACACCAGTTTCAATAACCGCGGTTTTAGTTCCGCCCTGCGCAGTATCACCCTTAATGGCAGGCGGCGCTTCAACTACTTTATAGTCAACCTTAATTGGCAATTCAATGTTAATAATTTTGTCTTTGAATTTTAATGCTGTAATTTCCAAATTTGGCTTTAAAAACTTGGCTAATTCGCCAATTTCTTCTTCTTTTAATAAAAATCTATTCTTTGGATTGTTTAGCTCGCTAAACCAGTATTCTCCGCGGCTCTCGTAAATGAAAATTACTTTCATCTTTTCAAGTTCAGCTTCTTCAATATTGTCACTTGGCTGAAATGACCTCTCTGCTGTTTTGCCAGTTATTAAATTCTTAATTTTCGTTTTCATTACTGGCTTTCTTTGCTGCATTCTCACAAACTCTGACTCCACCACTAAATAAGGCTGTGAATCAACCACTATATAAACACCTGATTTTAAATCGGTATAAGACAACATACGTTTCGCTTAATGTAATGCTAATATACTAATTCATGCTAATTATACTAATGGATACGAATTAGTATTTATTCGTATCATTAGTACGCATTCGTATATTGATATCACGCTTTATAATATAGCCATTTTCCCGTTAATTGTAAACAACTAAATTTATGGTATAATTATGCCAATATGACGAATCAGATAACTCTATTCGCTAAAACAAACTTTAGGAATCAAGAAAAAACTTTTGGCATCAAACAAGCTGACCGCAGGCAGCATATATACGTCATCGGAAAAACCGGAACCGGAAAAAGTGTTCTATTGGCTAATTTAGCCATCCAAGACGTTATGAACGGCAAAGGTATCTGTATTGTTGACCCGCATGGTGAATTTGTTGAAAGTATTATTGATAAAATACCTGAAAACCGGATTAATGATGTTATTTATTTTAATCCGGCTGATATGGATTATCCTATTGGTTTTAATATTTTAGAAGTTCCTGACCCTAAATATAAACATTTGGTTGTCTCGGATTTAATGGGAATTTTTACTAAAATTTGGGCTGGAGTTTGGTCAGCGCGAATGGAATATATTTTAAGCAATTGCATACTTGCTCTTCTTGACACTCCAGGTACTACTCTCTTGGGTGTTCCTAAAATTTTAGTTGATAAAGATTACCGTCAACAAATAGTCGCTAATATCAAAGACCCAATTGTTAAATCATTTTGGATTCACGAATATGAGGGCTGGCGAGACCAATTCAGAAATGAAGCTATTGTGCCTATTCAAAATAAAGTAGGCCAATTTTTATCAACGCCTCTTATTAGAAACGTGGTAGGACAAACCAAAAGCACTATTAATATCCAAAAAATAATGAATGAAGAAAAAATTCTGCTTATTAACGTGTCAAAAGGAAGAATCGGCGAAGATAATTCCGCGCTTTTAGGAGCAATGCTTATTACTAAAATTCAATTAGCGGCAATGGAAAGAGTAAGAATTCAGGAAACAGAAAGAAAAGATTTTTACTTATATGTCGATGAATTCCAAAACTTTGTTACAGAGTCATTTGCCGGCATTCTTTCAGAAGCCAGGAAATATCGGCTTAACATTACTATTGCCCACCAATACGTTGGCCAATTATTAACCGAAACGTCAACTAAGGTTAGAGATGCTATTTTTGGCAATGTCGGCACAATGCTCGTTTTTAGAGTCGGAGCAGCTGATGCGGAATTTCTTGAAAAAGAATTTGAGCCGGAATTTAATGCTCAAGACATAATTAATCTGCCAAACTATAATATCTATCTTAAATTAATGGTTGACGGAATAACCAGTCGTCCTTTTTCTGCCTCTACTTTACCGCCGTTTGCAATGGCTACTCATAGCGATAATAAAGAAAAAGTAATTAAAATATCAAGAGAGCGTTATTCTCAGCCACGAGAAAAAGTAGAGGCGGACATTAATCAATGGAGCGGATTTATGGGCTCTAGAATATCAATGTCCAGAGGTAAATTCCCAGATAAAGATAAAAAAAGATTTTCACGAAAAGAAGCCGAGCCAAGATTTAAATACGCTGAAAGTTTAAGAGATATAGGCATAGAATTTGAACCGCAAAAAAGACAAACTTCAATTCTGAAAACCGTAGAAGAAAAAAATGCTAAAAAAGAAGAAACTCCTCAGCAAAATCAGAACAAACCAAAAAAATTTATCTCTTTAAAAGAATTGCCAAAAACGCAAGAACCGACTCAACAAGAAAGGCAATATAAAAAAGAACCATCTGAAAAAAAATCCCCAGATATTGAGGGACTAAAAGAAAGTATTAAGAAAGCGTTGGAAGGATAAGTATTAAGTTTCGGGTGTCAGTTTTTTATTAAAAAGAACGTCTAATAATTTTAAAATTATAAGTGTTAAAATAAAATATCCTACTATTGCTGAAATTGCCACAATATCAATCATCCCCTGTCGTGTGTAAATATTAGAAAATATAAAATCAAAAGGCGAAACAATTACATCGCTTATTTTATAAAGCCAATCAACTATCATCGCTCTTTCGCTAGCTCCTAAAAATTTTAAAACCAATCTAATTCCCAACAAGAGTTCAAGTAAGGCAACTATATATTTAACCAAAGAAGAAAGAAAATTATGCATTTTTATAATTATACTTTTTTATTATAATTACACAACTTCCTCCTGGTAACACTTTTCACAGTAAATCTTTAGTTCTTCCTGTTTTTTAAGCGGATAGGAAGTGTACATATCATTATGACATCTAAAACAGGATGATTTCCAGATTTTTGAAGGATTTCTTTTTTGGAATCTTTCAAGTAATCTATTATATGGATGTTTTATGGGAAGAGGTAAATTATTCTTTCTATAAAAATCCAGTTCTGCTTTTATAATTCTAAATGGTTTTTTTGATGTCTCGCAAATTATTGCTTTATTAAGAATATCATCATCAACATCTTTAATATCTTTTAGCACGTCTTTTGCCTCAATTAACTCTAAATTTCCAATATCTGCTCCTAATTCATCTTCGTGCCAATCCCAGCCATTTTGTTTTGCTTCTTTTTCTGATAAAGGAAATTCCACTGAAGCATAAGTATTATTATATGGATGAAGCGCTATTGATGCTGGAAAAAATTCGCCATATTCGCCGTCTTTCAACATCTTTACTTTAATTTCATCTAATTTTTTCCAATAATCTTCTTCTAAATATGATTTGTTAAAAATGTGATATTTTTTATTACGCAAACCTACACATCCAAAACAATTCTGACAATTGTGGCATTCAAGGCAATATTCCAGGTCTATGCCGTCTTTAATAAAATAAGAAAATTTGATATTAGAACAATCATACGCCTCTATAAGTTCGTAAGATAAACCAACATGTGGACCAATTACCCAGATATCCATTGAATCTTTTATTTCATGCGCTACATCCACGCAATAACGCAAATTTTCCGTTTGTTCAGCCCTAAAAACCTGATAACAATTTTTTGATTCCCATATCCTATCCCCAACGCAATCAACATTCTTCTTATCATTAAGTAAATTTCTTCTAATTGATTTTTTAATAAGAGCTTCAAATTTCTTGATGTACTCATTAACAGTATCTCTATTCCCTAAATTAATTTCCTGAATTCTTTTATTGTATTCTTCTTTTGTTAATTGTTCGTTAAAAAAACAATACGATTTATGCCTTAAATTCGCGCATCCAAAACAACTTTGACAATTTTTACAATCATACAAAAAAGTACTGTCAACGCAACTAAAAGAATCATGACAAAATTTGCAATTATAGCAGTTATCGGAAGTTATAAGTTCGTAGCAGTTCTCACACCTGCCAAAATTTAAAGAATCTAAACAATCTTTTGATTCACCCATCCAATGCGAATAATGGACGTTTTCAAGATACCCTCCTAAAGACGTAAAATAACAATTTTTAACATCAATAATAGAAATCGTATAAGGGCTGTTAATTACTCCTTTCCAATAATGAGTAATTGCAGGATGCGGAACCAATAAATTAAATTTTTGAAATTGTTCAAAAAACGTCTTATTAAAATCGTAATCTCTGGAATAATCTTCCCCACCCCACTTGTCAGACCACCAATATTTTAAATCAAATATTTTATACGGACTTTGAGAATAAAAAGTAGAAATGGGCTTCTCATCCTTATGAGCAGAACAATCCTTTTTATAAAATTTTAAAATAGTATTATAAAAAGCAAATCTTCTTTGCTTTCTACATTCTGGACACAATGTTGGAGGAGGCACTTTCAGTTTTTTATAAAAATCAATATCTTCCTGAAAAATATCAAAAACACTGTTGCATTGAAGGCAGGTTTTTTGATGAGGCGTAAGGGTAGTTAAAATGTCGTTTAGAGCTTTATTAAATTGGGGAGTATTTGACATAATATATTGCTAAATCTAAGTATTAAAAAGCACCAAATTCCAAGCACCAAATAACAAATAAGCACCAAATTCTAAATTTAAAATTTCAAACACGTTTCGGTCATTGGAATTTACCCCTCGGTCCTGAAATTCTCGGGGTTGAAGGATTTGAGATTTGGAATTTGTTATTTGAAATTTCTACTCAATGCATTGCGCCAACCATTCCTTATATGGACGGTTTATCCGCTTAATATCTATAGTTGCAATACAAGGAACACTATAGCTATGACTGCCCTGAATTAAATCTTCAATCTCTTGAAGTCTTGCTTCAATTGTCTTTATTAAAAGCACTGTTTCCTCCTCTTCTTTAAATTCGTTTTTCCAAAAATACATTGAATTGATAGGCCAAATATTAACGCAGCCAGCTAATTTCTTTTCAATAATCATTTTGCCGATTTTCTTAGCTTCATCAGCAGTTTGGCAAGTTGTATAAATAAATATCATGGGAGTGTTCGCGAATTACAAATCTTTGCGAATATGGCGAATTCGCTATATTCGCGAGTATTCGCTAATTAGTGATTACTCTTACACGATTGGCTCTTCTTTCCGTTCATCAGAACGAGACTCGCCAGGAGTGGTTTCTGCGACCTTTGACTGCTGCTGTACAGTTAATCCTTCTGCTTCAGTAATTTTTCTTTTTACTTCTTCTAATGGCAAACAATACGTTTTGTGATTATATTCAATAATTTCATTTTTATAAGAAGGATGCGTAGGTGAAAGAATTTTTAAAGTTTCAGCTGAAAAAGGATCATGAGTTTCACCGTCAATAGTCATCTTGATATAAAATTCCTGCATTCCCAGATTAATCATATCTTTATCTTTAAAAACAGGTGTCATTTCTTTCTCAAAAAACTTGGCATCATCTCCGCCAACTCTAAAAATAACAATATTAGCGACATTACCCAAAATAGTTGCCATAATCTGTATAGGAAGCTGGGCTCGATATTGATGAGCTAAAGTTGCGCAAATACCGTATTTTCTCGCTTCAGTTATAACATTGATAAAAGTATCAGTAACTACATTATGAAACTCATCAACATACAGATAAAAATCCTTTCGCTCTTCTTCGGATATATCAGCTCTTGCCATGCCTGCCTGATGAATTTTAGTAATAAACATTGAACCGAAAAAACTGGAATTTTCTTCTCCTAACTTTCCTTTAGACAAATTAATTAAAAGAATTTTTCCTTCATTCATTATCTTTTGAATATCAACTTTATTGTCTTTTTGGCCAAAAATATAATGAAGTAAAGGATTTGAAAGAAATTGTCCTAATTTATTTACTAAAGGGATAATAGCGTCTGTATCAAATTTCTCTGACCAATCAGCGAATTCAATCGCCCAGAACCGCTTAACCATTTCATCTTCAATATATTCAATAACTTTGTGACGATAATTCCTGTCAGTTAACATTAAAATCATCCCTCTCATTGTTGCACCTGGATAATCCAATAAAGCCAAACATGTAAATCTAAAAACATGCTCCAACCGTGGAGTCCAATTAGCGCCAAACTGTTTTTCCATTACCTCAATCAAACCTTGAGTAACTTGATGCTTCAGTTCAGGAGTAATATTCATCAATGGATTAAAAGAAACCGGCCATTGAGTATCCGAAGGGTCAATTAAAACTACGTCTTTTATTCTATGCTCGGGAATAAAATCAAGAATATTAGCAATAACATCACCGTGCGGGTCCATCAGACACAAACCATGTCCATAAGTAATGTCCTGACGAATTAATAATTCTAAAAGTTTTGATTTACCAACCCCTGATTTACCAACAACATAAAAATGGCGACGCCTATCTCGTCTTTTAATGCCAAAAATGAATCTTTTTGATTCTAAACCTGCCTCGTAATTGGTCCTGCCAAAAAAAGAAGTTTCATTTGGATCTACCTGACCATAGATTGGTAAATCCGGTGGAGGCGGAGCGTATTTAATTATTTGGATTTTACCTTCTCTCATTGCTTCGCTTAATGTAATGCTAATATACTAATTCATGCTAATTATACTTATGTGAAATGCTAATATACGAATTCATGCTAATTATACTAATACATACGAATTAGTATTTATTTGTATCATTAGTATCCATTAGTATATTGGCATCATATATTAGTATTTATTTATTTGTATCATTAGTACGCATTCGTATATTGGCATTACGCTTTACACAAGCTCCAAATCTTTTGACGTTAAATCTTTTAATGTCTTATGATAAACAGTAATTATTTTTTTAGCTTCTACTTGAGCAATATGAAATTCCGACTCATGAGCTATTCTATTCCTAATTTTATGCGCTTTCCATAAATCGTCAAGATTTTCAATTTCGCTGGGATGAATAGATTTTAAACGCTCTCCCATATCTTTCCCCGAATAGCCATGTCTAATTAAAATCTCATCAACTAAATTGTCAGCCTCAATAATTGCCAAACGTAAATCTCGTTCATCGCCGGATTTTATTTTCTCTAACAATTTTTCCCATTTTCTACGAATAATTTCCCGATGACGCATAATTTCTTGATATCGGCTATCAGAAACCTTAGACTCCTTAGCAAAATTCATTGCATGAAAAATTCTTATTTTAGGCCCAAAATGAAACGATTTTACAAATAAAACCAAGATACCGGTTAAAAGTCCGGCTAATAAAACAGTAATGATAATTTTTAGAATAGAAAAAAATGTGACCATGCTTAAAAGTTTAAAGTTTCAGAGTTTAAAAATTTCAGAGTTTCAAAGTTTTATTCTTCTGTAAATATTGGCAAGCCAGCCGGAGGACCCATTTTCTTGCTTTCAGCTCTTTTGGTATGCGGAGCAGTCAAAACCCCTTCAGCTGGGATATGATAAATAGTGGCTAATTCCGCGGTGCTTAAAATAAAACTCTTTGATTTAGTATTAAAATTTAAAGGATGCGACGTATAAACTCTGCCTAATTTTAATTCTTCCGGCATTTTCCTATTACGGTAATTATATAAAAGCCGCTGTTTTCTGGCTTCAATTCTTTTATTAACAAAAAGATACGGAAAAAAAATCCAGCGGCTTCGTGTTTCAATCATTTTATTTCCCTTAAAAGAATTAAGAGATTGTGAGGCATATTGATTTATTGCTCCCAAAAGACCCATTTTGGCGAAATTAGCGTTAAAAACAGAGTTTTGCGCGTAATAAACATAACGAATTACAGTATCAAAACCCGGTTTTGAAATATTTCTTTCAATTGCTTTAATAATTTCCTGTTCGCCGTGAGTTAACTTTTTCATCAAATCTTTTTCTTCTTTATTATCTGCTTTTTCAGACCATGCCGGATGTTCAATCGGCGCCATAAATACGTTCCTTGCTGTATCAGCTAAAGTATCTCCTCCGCCGCCTTTTTTCTGCTCTTTTCTGCCAACTAGCTTATCCACTAATTTCTTTCCTGCATCATGCCATTCAGACCCAATCGGCCGAATAAGAATTTGCATAAACACCGTCTCTTCTTTATGAATATTAGAAAAAGTTTCTAAAAGCGTGGAAATCGGATCAATAGCCAACTCTTCTTTGTCTTTTTCAAAATATTCATAAGTGGTAATTGGATAAACATCTTCTTTATCCAAAATAAATTCGCCTCCAAAAATATCATATCCTTTCTGGTAAATCTCTTTAGTTTCTTTTGAAAATTCATCTATATAATCCTTTGCCTCAGACACCTCTACGTATGGATATTGAGCATAAAGACCTGCCTCAATTATTTTCTTGTGTCTTTCAGAAGTTCTAATATAAAAATGAATCTCACCGCCAAAACTCACTATTTCCATACTCCACCACATAGTTACTACTCCTTCAATATATTTTTCAAAAAAATTACCTGGGGTATTTTTTAAACTATGAATACTCATAAAAAACTGCTCCATTGCCAAAGGCGTTTTTTGAACTTCCCGAGGAATCTTAATTTCTAAAAGAATCCATTTAATATTATTTTTATAAAGTGATCGTCGATGAAAAAGCCATGCCTGCTCAAATACTTTAAACAACACTATTAATAAAATAAAAATCCCCAGCCATTGAAAAATTACTGAGTAAGTCCTGAAGAAATCTACAATAAGAGAAAAAGGCTCTATAAACAGCTCGGACATAAATTTATTGCTAAATTGTTAAATTATTAAATTGTTGAAATGAATTTTACGAGTTTTTTTTTATTAAATAAATAACAATATAACAATTTAACAATTCTTTATGCTACGTGATATCTTCCATCAGGCAATCGCTTGAAATGCTTTTTATTTTGGAGATTAAGAAGAATAGTGCATTTCTTAAGAACTCTTTGTTGAAGAGTTAAATTTATTACTTCAGAAGATAAAAGTGGTCCTTTAGTTTTTAGCAGCCGAGCAATAACTTCTCTGGCAGTTCCAGGCATAAGGCCAAATTCTTTAAGACCGTACATTCCACGGCCAACCAAAACAAATCGTGGATCTTTAATTAATTCATTATGAATAGTCTGAGGCAAAGCCACTCGTTTATCAAAATTAGCTTTATTAATTGATTCTGTTATTTTCTTAAAATGCATTGGTTTTTGATGTTTTCTTATCACCAAGTATGCCTTAGCTCTCATTGTTTTAGGTCTAATTTCTTCCCAATGGCTCAATCCAAAATCACCATAACTATTAGTGTCAAATTTTTTGGAAACCGAAATATAATTTAATGCAATTACATCTTGTAAAGCGTGAGGTTTAATTATTTGAGTAAAGAGTTTGTCAAATTTTTTATGAGTAATCAAATCTTCTTTTTTGTTACTGAAAAATTTTGTCAATTTATTAATAAAATCATTAACTTTCTTAAATATTGCCTTATCTTTATACCAAAAACTATAAAAATTTTTATCCTCAATGTGATAATTAGGATAACCAGCCGCCTCAAAAATAAACTTGAGCTGCCAAGTCGTTAAAGTTTTATCTTTTAATAATTTTCTAAGATCTTCAACTAAAAAATCTTCACGACGTACATTGCCAATTTTTTTAAAATAATTAGTTATCTCCGTTAAAATTTTAGCTGTTGGACCTAATTTAATTTTCTTGGCAATTGACTTCAAAACTTCTTCTTCTATCTGCCTCACTCTCTCCCGAGTAAGACCATACTTTTCCCCTAAAGCAGCTAAAGTCATTTTATGTCCCGTCTTTAATCCAAATCTTCCTTCTAGGATTTCTTTTTGTCGCGGAGTCAAATCACTGATTAAATTGTTGATTATTTCATTAAGATTAATCATAACTTTCATATTATTTAGTATTTCGTACTCTTTCTACTTTTTATCAGATTTGTGCCAAATTGTCAATAGCGGTGAAGCTACAAAGATTGAAGAATAAGTGCCAATAATTGTACCCAACAATATCACTAAAATAAAATATTTTAATGAAGCAGGACCAATAAAGAATAAAGTTAATAATACCAATATTAAAGTAAATGAAGTATTAATTGAACGCATTATTGTCTGGTTAACGCTTTGATTAATAATTTCATCTAATTTAAGACGATGACGATTGATTAAAACATTCTCTCTAATTCGGTCAAAAACTACGATAGTGTCATGAATTGAAAAACCCATAATTACCAAAAGAGCCACTATAAAATTTGTATCTAATTCGATTCCTAATTGCCAGCCAAAAATAGCCAAAAATCCAACAGAAATAGAAACATCATGAAAAAGCGTAATTAAAGCAATAATTCCGTATTTCCAAGATTTAATCGGATAAGATACTTTTCTAAAAGCAAAAGAAATATACAAAGAAATTCCCAAAAGTACCAAAATAATCGCCCAAATAGCTTTTTTCTTAAGCTCTACGCCTATTGTCGGTCCGATTGTTTCATAACGCATCTCCTCAATTTCTCCAAATTTATTATTAAACGCTTGAATGTATTGCTGATGTTCAATTTCAGAAATATGACCAAATCGAATCAGAAAACTCTTATCTTCTGATGGATAAATAGTTATATTTTTTACTGCTAATTCTTCTTCAAAAAAATTTTTTATTAAATCTGCGTTTATCCGCGTACCATCTGCGTTTGTCTGCGTTAATCGAAGTTGCCATAAAGTACCGCCAACAAAATCAATTCCCGGTTTAAGACCAAAAACTACAACAGCAATAATACTAGCAATGACTAAAATGCCGGAAATAGAAAGAAAAATTTTACGATGTCCTATTATATTCATAAATTTAAGCCACTAGTAAATTAGCCACTAGCCACTAGGGAGTTAGTCACTAAAAAACTTTGTTGTCAACACTAATCACTAGTGGCTAGTCGCTAGTGGCTCGCGTGAACACTCTCAACATTGTTCTTGTCACTGTTATTGCGCTAAACATTGAAACTAAAACTCCGATTAAAAGCGCTAAAGCAAATCCCTTTACAAAACTTGAGGTAGAATAATACAAAATAACTGAACTAATAATAGTAGCAATATTGGAATCACGAATTGATGACCAAGCCCGCTTGAATCCTTCCTCAACAGCTGAAATTCGTGAAAGGCCTTTTTTGATTTCTTCTTTAGTTCTTTCAAAAATTAAAATATTAGCATCAACTGCCATTCCAATAGAAAGAATAAATCCTGCAATACCAGCTAAAGTCATGGTAATCGATAGGCTCTTAAATACAGATAAAGTCAAAATAACGTAAATTAAAAGCGCTAGCGAAGCAAAAACTCCAAAACTCCTATAATAAAGAACCATAAAAATCATTATCAGAAGTATTCCCCATGCCCCTGCCTTGATTGCGCTATCCAAAGACCTAGCACCTAAACTAGCTCCAATAGTATACTGACTAATTAAATTAATTGGAGCTGGTAAAGCGCCTGCATTGAAACGCTCCACCATTTTTTTAGCTTCATCAATCGTGAATTTCCCGGTAATTTGCGCCCGACCGCCAGTAATTTTTTCTCTAACCATAGGCATTTCAATAAGTTGATTATCAAGAAAAATTGCCAATGGCTGCCCAACATTTTTTTCAGTTAACTCTTCAAAAATTTTTGCTCCTTCGCTATTAAATTGAATATTTATTTGAGCAGCACCTGTTGTTTGATTAAAATCAAGTTGAGCCCCTTCCATATAACGACCAGTTAAATTTGTCGGAATGAATTGAATGCTTTCTTTTGTATTATCATTCGTCTTTTCTTCTATTTGTGTATATATAACTTCTCGAAAATCCAAGAGTGGAGTTGAGCCAATCTCTTTTACGGCTTCTCCAATATCCTTAATGCCAGCTAATTCAACGATTAAACGAAAAGATTCTCCTATCTTACTGGCAGTTACTCTAGGTTCGCTAACGCCGAATAAATTAACTCTTTTTTCAATTACTTCCCTTAAGCCGTTCATTACTGAATCCTTGTCTTTTTTATCAACTTGAGACATATCCACTTCGTATATTAAATGGCTGCCACCAACCAAATCCAAACCTAAACGCCAAGGACGAACGTTTAATTTATTGAATAAAGGGTAAATAAAAATCCCGGCTCCTATTGCCAGAATAATAATCAATAATAATAAAATTATAGAATATTTCTTACTCATTTGTTTTATTACATAAAAATATCATATAATATAATAAAAAGCAAAGGTCGTTAAAATACGTAAAAAAATTATGAATGAAAATTATTTTGAATTAATGGTTTTAATTCTTAACTTTATTGGTTTTTTAATAGGATTAATCTTTATTTTTAAAAGCCGAAAAATCAGAGCTTCGCTTGTTGGTTCAATTTTTAAAAAACCTTTTAATTATTTAGTTTTAGGATCAATTATTTTCACTTTTTCTTTTCTTTTGGCAATAATTGATCATTTAGTAGAAGCGCCGCTTGGCTTTCTATTTAACGCCTTGCATCACATTACTCTTGTAATCGCGATTATCTTTTACGCTAATTCTTCTCCAAAACTAATAGACGAAGCAAGTGAATCAATGAAATAAAAAGGGGGGTAATAGCCCTTTTTTATTTACGAACACATTCCCCATCCGCATGACGGACATTTTTTACAGCCCTCCTGACGCACTAAAGGAATTTTACAACTAGGACAATCTTTAATTTCTTTAATTTCAAAAGAATTATTTGTTTCAATAGGAGGCAATTCTAAAGAACTGACCTCTGTTTGAGTCCCGGATTCATGATAAACAACTAAGCCCTTAGTTTTTTCATCTTTTTTAACAACAGACAATCTTTGAATGTCCTTGGGTTTCTTTTTGGTGCTGCCACCGACTAAAACCTGAGTATGTAAAGATTTATCACGATAAACAGAAATACCTTTGCAACCCAACTCGTAAGCTAAAAGGTAAGCTCTTTTAATATCATCAACCGTTGCTTCGGACGGAAAATTATTAGTCTTAGAAATCGCTGAATCAACCCATTTTTGAAAAGACGCTAAAACCTTGATATGGTCAGACGGCGCAACATCCATCGCGGTAACAAATATCTTTTTATATTTTTCTGGGATATAAGAAATATGACGAATACTGCCGCTAAAACGAGAAGTGTCAGTAATTAAATCTTCGTCCATTAAGCCAGCTTTCCTCATTTCTTCTTCAAAAACTGGATCAACATAATAAAAACTGCCAACAGCCACATTTTTTTCAAAAACTAAACTGTAAACTGGTTCAATGCCGGAAGATGTGCCAGCAAGCATAGAAATGGAACCCGTTGGAGCAACAGTAGTAGTTCCGGCATTTCTAATACCATACTTCTTAATCTTTTTAATTAATTCAGCCCAATCAAAATGCCATGATTTTTTATCTTTTAAACCGGAAAACGGCAATTTTCCTTCTTTGTAAAACGATTTACTAAAATATGGCAGCCGGCCGCGTTCTTTGGATAATTCCACTGAAGCTTCCTTTGAATGATAGTTGATAAATTCCATTAACTCTTCCATGAATTGTATGCTTTTCTTAGAGGCATACGGAATTTCCAGCTCATAAAGTAAATCGCCAACTCCCATCACGCCTAACCCAATCTTTCTGGTGCTTAAAGTCATTTCTTCAATCTCTTTTAATGGATATTTATTAACATCAATTACGCCATCCAAAAATCGTGTGGCAAATTTAACGTCCCGCTCTAATTGCAACCAATTAAATTTAGGTTTCTTATCGCCATTTTTCTTTAAATAAGCCCACACATTAATAGAGCCCAAATTACAGCTTTCATTTGGATAAAGTGGAAGCTCACTGCACGGATTAGTGTTTTCAATCGGCCCTAAAGATTTCAAAAATGGATTATGTTCATTGATTCGGTCAAAAAATAAAATTCCAGGCTCAGCTGATTCCCATGCCTGATGGCTAATATTATCAAAAAGTTGACGACTGTTTATTTCTTTGACTGGTTTCCCTGTTCGCGGATTTACCAAATCGTATGTTTTATTTTCTTTGTAGGCCCTCCAGAATTCCGGCATAAGCATTACTGAAATATTAAAATTTCTCAACGCTTTATTGCCTTCTTTCGCTTTAATAAATTTTTCAATGTCCGGATGTGAACTATTCAAAATTCCCATATTTGCCCCCCGACGCATAGCGCCCTGTTTTATCACATCTGTCATTACGTCAAACATTGACATAAAACTAATCGGACCGGAAGACACGCCACTGGTTGTTTTAACAAAATCGCCTTCTGCTCGCAAATTAGAAAAATTATAACCAACTCCGCCGCCGGATTTAAAAATAATAGCCGCGGATTTTAACGTATCCATTATAGAATCTATAGAATCCTCTATGCCTAAAGCAAAACAACCGGAACCCATTCCTAAATGATTGCCAAAATTCGCTAAAGTCGGCGTATTTGGCAAAAATCGCCTGCTAACCATTAAATCATAATAAGAGATAATTTCATTTTCATATTTTGAAAAATAACCTTTCTTTAATAAATCTAAAAATTTAATCCAGGAAACTTTAATTTTCTTTTCTTTGGCAAATCGATCGTAAACTCTTTTAGCGGCTTCCAGATGAAATCTATTAAGTTTAAATTTACCGATAGAAAACTTATCTTCAAATTTCTGCGGATCAAATTCTTCAATTCGATGTTCTATTGTTCCGCTCTGTTTTTTATAAATTTTAGAGTCATAAAAAAGCGATGACAAAACAACATGAACAGCAACTCTTTCAAAAAGTTCTTTCGGCGATTCAATAATTTTGCCATCCTCATTTTTCTTAAGATAACGAGAAGCAAGAACCCGCAAAGCATTAATGTCAAATTTTTTATCAACTTCATCAATCTCGGTTTTATTAAGAACTTGTTTTTTCTCCTGACGAATTTCCGCTCGATGCTGACGATATAAAATATACGCTTTAGCTATCCGAGGATGAACCTTTTCTATTAAAACTTGTTCAACCACATCCTGCACTTCTTCAACATTTGGAATAGCTCCTTTTTTTATTTTTTTCTCAAGACGCTTAATTACCTCTTTGGAAAAATTATTCGCCATTTGCCAATTTGGATCACCAACAGCAATAGAGGCCCTGTAAATGGCCTGCGTAATTTTTTCAATTTTAAACGGCACTGTATGGCCGTTTCGTTTATAAATCTTTCTGAACATAAAGGAGTGTTCACGAATTAGCAAATTCCTGCGAATATAGCGAATAATTTATTCACGATTTGTATATTCGCAAGTATTCGCTAATTAGCGATTACTCTTATTTTTTTCTCCTTCTCCTCAAAAACGTCGGTATGTCCCAAATATCGTCTGTTTTCTTTTTTGGTTCAATTTTACTATTCTTTTTTATTTCTTTACTTTTTTCCTCTTTATTTTTATCTTCTTTTTTGCTATCTGACAACAAAGAAGAAGCAGTAGCCGGAGAAGAATCTTCTTCTAAGCTAACTGAACTAAATAAGCCGGTGATATCATTATTTTTTAAAATATTATCAAATCCAGTGGCAATAAGAGTCACTTTAATTTGCCCCTTTCTAATCCTTCTATCATTATATGTTCCAAAAATTATTTTAGCAGTTGAATCAACGTTCTCAGAAATTAATTTGGCAATTTCATTAACCTCGTTCATTTTTAAATCACGACGCCCGGAAATACTAAAAAGAACTCCTTTGGCGCCGTCAATAGAAGTTTCTAAAAGAGGCGAATTAATAGCTTGATTGGCCGCGCTTAGGGCTCTTTCCTGACCACTAGCTAAACCAATTCCGATAACCGCGGAACCGCCTTCTTCCATCACTGTTTTAACATCGGCGAAATCTACGTTAACAATGCCGGGATTCATTATTAATTCTGTAATTCCCTTAACTGAATTATTTAAAACTTCATCAATCTTTTCAAAAGCTTTAATTAATGAAGTATCTTTATCAATTAAAGAAAAAATTCTATCATTCGGAATAACAATTAAAGTATCAACTTTGTCTTTAAGCTTAATTATGCCTTCTTGAGCAATTTGATTTCGCTGAGAGCCCTCAAAACTAAACGGCTTAGTAACAACAGCTATTGTAAGAATTCCTAAATCTCTGGCTATTTCGGCAATTATCGGCGAAGCTCCAGTTCCAGTGCCGCCACCAAAACCCGCTGTTATAAAAACCATATCCGCTCCTTTGAGTATATCCGCAATTTCAGAGCGATTCTCTTCGGCTGACTGACGCCCTAAATCAGGATTCATTCCTGCTCCTAATCCTTTAGTAACTTCTTGACCAATATGAATTTTCTTTTTAGCGTTACAATAATTAAGATCTTGAACGTCCGTATTAATCGCAATCAAATCAACTGCGCGCGGAAAATCTTTATTCATTCTTGTAATCGCGTTGCTTCCTCCTCCGCCAACGCCTATAACTTTAATTCTGGCAAGAGTATATTTTTCTTCTTTATGCTTCATAAAAGTATTCGCGAATTGACGAATTCCTGCGAATATACAAATTTATTATTCGCCATATTCGTCCGCCTGCTATCGCTATGCTTAAGCATTGCGGACAGACAATTATTCGCTAATTAATGATTACTCTAGGGTTTGAAATGTTTTAAAATATTTATTATTGAAAACTTTTTTATCGGAAGCCAATTACTATCCCTGGCAAGTTGATCATTGCCCCACAATAACAGTCCAACCGCAGTAGCAAATTCCGGATCTTCAATCTGACTGCTGAATTCGGCATTAGTTAATTCTAAAACATCTGTCTCAGGAATACCAATTTGAACATGCAGTTTTAATTCTCGTTTCGCCAACTCAGCAATTCCAGGCATTTTAGCGCCACTGCCGCATAGAACAATGCCTGCCGGCAACTGTCTCATTTTACCAATAAATTTTAACTCGTTATTAATAAATTCAAAAACCTCAGCCAAACGAACTTCAATAATTTCAGAAATAAATTTACGACTCGGAGACGCTTTAATAGTTTCGTCTATTTCATACATATCAACTTTTTCTTTACTGGGAACTTCTCTTGCTAAAGCAGAACCAAAAGAAAGTTTTACCTTTTCAGCTGTTTTAATTGAACATTTTAATCCAATTGCTAAATCATTGGTAATATTGCCGGTACCAACAGGAAAAACAGAAGCATTCAAAAGTTTATTATCTTCATAAACAGCCATACCGGTAGTGCCAAAACCAATATCCACTAAAATTGAGCCTAATATTTTTTGATTCTTTGTCAAAACTGAACGAGCAGCAGCTAAAGGACCATAAATTAAACCGCCCAAATTACCGCCAGCGGTTTCAATACATTTAATAAGATTTTTAACAGCTGGAGAAAAAGCATCAATAATTAAAGTATTTACCTCTAAACGAGTTCCTATCATTCCTAACGGTTCTTTAATGTTACTGATATTATCAATAATAAACTCACGAGCAAGAGTATGAAGAATCATTCTATTTGGAGAAAGATTAATCGCTTGAGATGCCTTAATAACTCTATCAATATCATCCTGACTAATTTCATTATCAGCTCTGGAAACAGCAATAATTCCACGTGAGTTATGAATTTTTACATTACTTCCACCAATATTAACAAAAATATTTTTAAGCGCGGATTTATTAAAATGTTTTACTTCTGCTAAAGAAGAATTTATTGAACGAGTAGCGTCTTCAATATCAATAACCTCGCCTTTGCGAATTCCTTCTGAAGGTGTTTTAAAAACATTTATTATAGCTAATTGTCCATTCTTCTGAACTTCAGCTACCAATGTCTTAATTTGAGCTGATCCAATATCTAAGGCAGTGATGTACATAATACTAAATCCCAAATAACAAATTCCAAATCACAAATCCTTCAACCCCGAGAATTTCAGGACTGAGGGGTAAATTTCAATGACCGAAATTCCAATTATCGAAACTCGTGTTTAGTTCGCCAGCTGGCGAATTAGAATTTGGTGCTTATTTGTTATTTGGTGCTTGGTGTTTGGAATCTGTAATTTGAAGGAGTAATTTCTGCTCCGCTTTATCCATTCTAATTTTATCATTTTTCTTATTATGATGATAGCCAAAAAGATGAAGCAAGCCATGCACTAAAAGTACTGATCCACGCAGATTTTTACGCAGATTTTCGCTGATTTTTTTATTTGCGTTTATCCCACATATATTTATATGTGGGGGATTTATCTGCGTTTCATCTACGTTTATCTGCGATATATCAAGATTGAGGTATATTTCACCAATTCTCTTAAATTTTGATTCGCCTCCGCCAGTGGCAGATGACGAAGGATAAATAAAGCCATTTTTGGGCTCTTCAAAACTTAATATATCAGCTGTTTTATCTTTACCACGAAATTTTTTGTTTAAAAACCGCATTTTTGGGCTTCCAACCAAATAAATCTCCACTGAAACGTTTTTCTTTTTTAAAATTCTTAACGCTTTAAATACTGTTTTTTTTATTTCTTTCTCAAATTTTTCAAATCCTTTTTCTAAGCTCACAACCAATATTTTATTCGTCATATTAACAATCTAACAATTAACCATTTAACAATTTCTTCACTATCTCACTTACTATTTTAGCATCAGCTTGCCCTTTTAATTCTTTCATTGATTCACCCATTGCCTTGCCAAAATCTTTAGAATCTTTGACGCCAATTTTTTCAATAGCTTTTACTACGATTTTTTCGATTTCTTCTTTGCTTAACTGTTCTGGCAAATATTTATTAATAATTTCTAATTCATTGTTTTCTTTTTGAGCTAAATCATCACGGCTTCCTTGTTTGTACATTTCAATCGCTTCTTTTCTTTTTTTAGCTTCACGGCTTAAAATTTCAACAACTTCCTCATCTAATAATTCAATTTCCAGTCCTTTGCCTTTTTTCTCAATTTCTTTATTTTGGAAAATCGCGTTAAGCAATCTTAAAACACCAGTTTTAAATTCCTGTTTTTCTTTTATAGCCGTTTTTAAATTATCTCTGATGGTTTCTAAAAGAGACATATAAATAAAACCACTAGCCACTAGGGTTTAGCCACTAGGAAATTTTATTTCAACACTAATTCACTAGTGGCTAGTCGCTAGTGGCTAATTATAGTGTTCCCATTTTCTTCGCCTTTTCCACTTCTTTTTTCTTCTTAACTCGATAAATGGCTGAAAGCCGTTTTTGTCTTTTAGACGTCGAACGATCCTTATGCCGACGTTTTTTTGCTTCGCGTAAAATTCCGCTTTGCTGAATTTTTTTAGAAAAGCGGTATAAAAACGAACTTATTTGTTCTCCTTGTTTACGTTTTAATTCCATACGCTTCGCTTAATGAAATACTAATATACTAATTCATGCTAATTATACTTATGTGAAATGCTAATATACGAATTCATACTAATTATACTAATACATACGAATTGAATTAGTATTTATTCGTATCATTAGTATCCATTAGTATATTGGCATCATATATTAGTATTTATTTATTCGTATCATTAGTACGCATTCGTATATTGACATTACGCTTTAATTTTCTTCTTTATTTCCTCCAACGACTCCTTAGGAGGATTATGAATTATGGTATGTATCGACCCTCCTTTGTCATTTTTAAATCTTGGAATAATATGGATATGAAGATGATCAACCGCTTGTCCGCTTACCCGACCATGATTGATACCTATAGTAAAACCATCGGGATTCAAAGATTTATCAAGAATTTCGGTGATTTTTTTAACCGCCGAAAAAACTGCTCCAATTTTATCATCCGGTAAGTCCAAAATATTCTCGCTGTGAAATTTTGGAATTATCATCGTATGTCCAGGTGCTACAGGATGAATATCTAAAATTCCAATAGTGTCATCATCATTATATATTAAATCTGCCTGTATTTCTTTATTTATAATTTTACAAAATAGACAAGGCATGAAATGTTATAATGTTATAATGTTCTAACTGTTATAATTGCTTTAGTTGAAACAATTACAACAAACGAAACGATAGAACAATTATAACATTTATAGCTTTACTTAAGTCGTCTTTTAACCTCCTCCACTGCCTTTCTTATTGGCACTGTCTCTTGAGCTCCACTTCTCATATCTCTAATAATAATTGATTCTTCAAAAACTTCTTTTTGCCCCAAAATCAAAGCAAAAAATACTTTTTCCTTGTCAGCTATACGAAGCTGTGACTTAAGTGAATCTCTTCCCAACGATTCGATTATTTTAATTCCGCCTTTCCGAAACTCCTCAATTAGACCTAAGCTTTGTTTTTTTGCCGGTTCTCCGATATGAATTAAAAAGGCCTTTGGCTTGCTTTTTGCCGGTGGAACCACAATCTCTCTGTCTTTCATTAATTCGACAATACGCTCTATGCCCAAACCACTGCCAACTGCCGCTATTTTGCGGCCACCAAGCATTTCTGTCAAATAATCATAACGGCCGCCGCTTGCTATGGCAACTTCAACGCCCTCGGTAAATATTTCAAAAACTGTTTTATTGTAGTAATCCAAACCACGCACTAAAGTAGGATTAAGATTGTATGGAAGCTTAAGCTCGTCAATAAATTCTAAAGTTACTTTAAAATGATTATTGCAAGAATTACAAAGGTTATCAAGAATAATCGGTGCTTGCTCTTTAAATTCTTCACAATTTTTATCTTTACAATCAAGTAGGCGCAGCGGATTAATCATCAAACGACGCTGGCAATCCTTGCAAATTTTATTTAATCCTAATTTATTATAATAATTTTGCAATTTTTTTTGGTAAGTTGAACGACAATTCTTACAACCAATACTGTTAATCTGAATAGTTAAATCTTTAATTTTTAATTCTTTAATTAATTGGTAGGTAACTAAAATTATTTGGGCGTCAAAAATTGGATCGTCGTCACTGCCAATAATCTCAAAACCGATTTGATTAAACTGACGATATCGGCCAGCTTGAGGTTTTTCATAGCGAAACATCGGTCCATTATAATAAAGTTTTAATGGATGCCCTGTTCGACTTAAACCATGCTGAAGATAAGCTCTAATAATTGGCGCTGTGCCTTCCGGTCTAAGCGCTAAACGGTCACCGCTCTTAGTTTTAAGAATAAACATCTGCTTTTCAACAATATCAGTAGTTTCTCCGATAGAGCGTTCAAAAATTTCTGCTGTTTCTAAAATTGGAGTGTCAATTCTTGAAAAATTATAAAAATCAGCAATTTCTCGACTGACCTTTCTTATCTTTTCCCAATATGACTGTTCTTCTGGCAAAATATCATGCATGCCTTTTGGGGACTGAAATAGCATCTTTTTCATCTTCTTTTTATTCTTTGCTTTTTTAATAATTTTCTTTTTTTGAGGCTTAAACATAATAAAATGTAAAATTAAAAAATCAAAAATCAAAATGACAAATCAAAATATTGAAATTATTTCCGTTTTTTTAACTCATTTTGAAATTTTACATTGTCATTTTCCATTTTGATATTTACATTTTTAATTTTTAATAAACTGGTTTCTCAAATGCCATCACATTATTAAATGGCCAAAGGCGCAAACGCACTAAACCAATAATTTCATCTTCATTAAGAGGACCCCAACTACGCGAATCAAAACTATAATAACGATTATCTCCTAAAACAAAATACTCATTATCACTAATGGCAATTTCTTTATCTCCAGAAGTTTTAATATCAAGCGGCAAATAATATTCTTCAAGAACCAATTCACTGGAATAATCATTACTGTAAATCGTAATCTGCCCGTTTTTAATGTTAATTCGTTCGCCTGGAAGACCTATAATTCTTTTAATATAATATGTAACTTCATCGCCGGGGTAATAAAAAACAATAACTTCTCCTCTCTGCGGCTTACGAAAACGATAAGTAATCTCGTCAACCAAGAGATAATCTCCATTTGAAAAATTTGGCTCCATACTCGCGCCACTAACTAAAAATGGCTGGATTAAAAAATTTCTAACAACAATTACTGTGATAATAGCTATTAAAACAACTTCAATAATCTCCCAAATTGAATAAAGAAAAGATTTCATAAAATTTAATATATTTTCATAAATACTATATAATTAAATTGTATGAAAATCAAGCTGATTATTGGCCTTGGGAACCCCGATTTCCAACACATCTTAACTTATCATAACGTGGGGCAACTTTTTTTATCATGGCTCATAGAACATGAAGCTTGGAATATAAAACATAAATTATTTATTGCATCAAAATTCAAAATTCATGATTCACAATTCATAATTCATGTCATAAAATCATCTGTCTTTATGAATGAATCTGGAAAAGCAGTACTATCAGCAATAAAATATTTCTCCACTAAAGATAATAAAATTGACCCTAAAGAAATATTAATTGTTCATGATGATTCGGATATTGAATTAGAAAAATATAAATTTTCTTATGGACGCGGTTCAGCTGGACACAAAGGCATAGAGTCAATAATTAAATCCTTGAAAACAAAAAATTTCTGGCGTTTACGCATAGGTATTAGGCCGAAACAAGTATCAAGAGCTCGAAGAGCGAAAGCCGGAGAGTTTGTACTCAAAAAAATAACAAAAAAAGACCTCACGATTTTTAACAAGGTCTTTCAATCTGCCCAAGCGCAGCTCTTCAACACAACCACCAATAAATAAAAATCTTTTTGTAGCCAAAGAAAAGCAAAAATCTTTTTTGTGGCCAGCCTGTTACTATAATAGCGCCTAATGTTTTGAGCGAATTCAAACGCGTTGTTCCGAAGTGAGTAGATTTTTTGACGGGAGCGAAGCGTCCTTTAAGCCGCCAGAAAATCGTAAAGCGAACGAGGTGACAACGGCTGATGAACGAAAAATTGTTAGGCGCTATTGTTGGCTGGCGGGAAAAGATTTTTTTGAAAAAAAGATTTTTATAACCCCCTTATCTTAAAGCTAATACTGAATTTAACCGGTCCTTCAGTTGAAGAAATAATATTTGATAAAGGCAAATTTATTTCATAAAATTGCGACTGTTGAGTTAAAATGTTTTTAAAATTTATTGCAGCTTCTTGACTAACTGCCGTAGCATTAATCAAGACCGGAGTTTCCAAGGATTGAATAAAAATTCTTTCCAAGACAATATCATTTCCGATTAAACCCTTAATTCTCTCAAAAAATGAAGACCAATTAGCTCCTGTTTTTTGTGATTTCAACGCTAACTCTACTTTTTCATTAAAACTTTTGGCCTTTTCCTGAAGTATATTTAATTCTGCGATTTCCGAAACATTCGACAAAGTTATGTCCGATAAATTTACTGATTCCATCGTATTTATTAACAACCATACGGACGCTCCAAAAACTACGATAACGAAAATTAGCGAAGCAAAAATAATATTACGCCAAATATTTATAAAATTAATAACACGATAACGCCTAAACCCTTCTTCAGTGCCGACGCTTGCTAAGCTAATAATAGTGTCCTGAGAACGAGGAATTAATCCTCTAAGCGCCGAGCTTAAAGCACTATACCAATCTGGAGATAATTTATTAAATTTCTTAAGAGTTAATACCTGAACCTCAAGTGATAAATTTTCAGAAAGCATACTAATTGTTTCTTTAACAAGTCCTGAGCTTACTAAAATTACTTTATTAATTCTTCCTTCCCAATGAGTTTCATAAAAATTCAATACTTTTTGAGTTTCTCTGGTAATTAATTCTTTAAAATCCGAAAAAGATATTTGCTTTTGTTTTTTTGTGTCTGTTTCCCACGAATAAAAATGCGCGAAATACAAATTACCGTTCTTCATTATATTAAAATTCAAACCATCACTGCCTATCTGAAGTAAAAGATAATTATTTTTAATATCAATCCCAACCCCAAAATTAACCGCTAATCTTATTAATGACAAAGCAGAAAATTCAATTGCCGCTATTCCAAAACCTGCTTCTTCCAAAGAACTGCTAAATTCTTCTATAATAGATTTCGGCGCCAAAGCTCCCAAAATTTCTATTTGATTCTCATTATATCCACTATTACCAACCGAATGCCAATCATTATATGTATCAGCAAAATCAATCGGTGAAATCATTTGAAGATTAAGTTTAGCGGCTTCTTCAAGATTCCCCAAAGCAACGCTCGGTAAATTAAAGACTTTAGCATAAACGTTAATATTGGGAACGTCGACAATTACGTAAATTTTTTTCTTTTTTCTACGAGTAATCTGAAAATGGAGATTTGAAAGAGCTGCTATAAAATTAGCCCGATCTTTTATTTTTCCCTTTTCAATAATGCCAGGCTGTAATTTTTGGGAAATAGAAGAAAGGTTATTGCCTTTTAATTTAATAAATCGCAATTCTAAATTATTAATCTCAAGACCGCCAATAGCCGGCTGCGGATTTATAGCGTTAAGTATTTTTTTAAAATTGATTTTCATTAATATTTGAAAATTAGAAATTAGAAATTAGAAATTTTAAATAGCTATCTCTTCTATTGATTCTACATTAACTTCTCCAGTTGCGCTATTAACGTTAAGAATTGTTTGAATTTTACGTTGTTTTTTTTGAACTATCCCCAAAGATGTAATTTCATGTTTCCCCTTATTTGAAGGATCTAGGTCATCACAAGCAGTGGAAATTGTTCTTGAATCTTTACAAACAATAATTTGAGCAGACCATTCACCAACAGTTAAAGAATAAGGTGAACCGCTAGTAAAGTTTTTATCACGAATAATTTTAATTATAGCATCCTGGGTCCCTGACCGAGCCACTGCCAATGCTTCGGCTGACAACCTAATACCAAGATTGCTCTGTATTAAAAAATAAGAAACTAAAAGTCCGGCAATTCCAATTTCCACAATAACCCCGCCGATTAAAAGCATTGTCGGCAATGCAATTATACCTTTATTAGCTTTTAGTTTTTCCTGCCCGCCGACTTCGTCGGCCGAAGGCGACTTCGTCGGCCGAAGGCCGAAGCCTCGGCGCAGGCGGGGGTTTTTAGTTTTTAGTTTCATTTTATGAGCTCCAGTTAATTATTATGTCGTCAATTCGCGGACTATTAGAAGTTTTATTTAAAAATACTTTATAACGAACGTATCTATCATTATTATGATGCTCCGGCATAATTAAAACCGATGTATCGTCATCAACAGAGCCGCTGGCCGGATAATCAGTGCTTCCACTGCCATCCCAACCGTAATAATTCCAGTGATCGGTGGAAGTGGCTGACGAAGCAATTCGAAATTTTACCGTTCCGTCGCCTATATCGCCCTGCCAAAGAATGGCATTAAAGGCCGCTCCATCTGTTCTTTGAGTATCAAAAATGCTGGATGTTAAATTACCGCTTGTTTGACCCGCGCTTAAAACTATTGAACCAGTGGTGGTGGCAAAATCAATATTAGTTGACGTAGAAAATCTGTAATTAGAGAAAGTAATTATTTCATCCGATAGAACTCCTCCAGACCAATTGCTCTGAGCAAAAACAGAATCACGGTGCCGAGTTAAATATTGAACTATGCTAATTGAATGATTGCCAGCCCAATTTACAAAAGCAGTAATTTTCTGCGTTGATGGGTCTTCTAAAACCTCAGCACCCAAACAAGTACTGGTTGCGGCACTGCTAATATCGCCGGTACCGCAAATATCACGATTAACATTCTCAATAGAAAAATATCGAGTATAATTCCTTTCTTTGATAGTTAAAACTTCCACGTCATTAATAATCGCGCGAGTAGAACTCACGTAATATTGTGAACTCGAGCCTTTTGGAGCAAGGTTATAAAAACTATTCCAATCAGATTCAGAAACTGCCTGAATATTGTCAACTAATTCTTGAACCAAAAAGGCGGCTATTTGATTATTCTTGGATTCCAAATTATTCCTAACTATTAAAACAACGGCGCTTGATGAAGCGATAATTAAAAGAGCGCCTATCAAAAAAGCAATAATAATCTCAATAAAAGATTGACCTTTATTAAAAGAATTTAGAATACCCGCCCGCCTTGACTTCACAAGGCGATGTCGGGCGCGGTAGGATTTAGAATTTAGGGGTTTTGCCATTTTATTATGAAAATTTAGAATTTAGAATTTAGGAGTTTTGTTAAATTTTAATGCCTACCCCTATATTCTATATTCTAAATCCTAAAACCTCGTCTTTAATACTCTATCTGCCCATTAGCATTTATAATGATTGTACTGGAAACCGAAGTATCACTTACTAAAGAAATATTTATGGAAGCCGCAGCGCTTAATTTTCCGCTAAGAGGCAAAAAAATTATATTTTCAGAAACTCCGGATGCTGGATCGTTAAATTGAAGCTCCGGGTCTAAATTATTTTTTGAAATAACAGTACTTGTGCTATAGCTCACTCCTGAAAATAATTCGTAAAAATCATTACCGCTTCCAGATGGATTTTCGAAATGAATCCCCCAACGATTGCCGGATTCCTGACTAATAGAAAGATTTTGGGCGTTTCTTAAAACCGCTGCAATATTTTGTTTTGTCAACTTTAATGCCTGATGCTGACGATAATCTAAAAGCTTTAAAAATCCAGCTGAAAAAAGAAGTAATGTAATAGAAATAACGATTACAAGCTCTATAAGCGTGAATGATCTATTGTTGAATTGTTTCATTGTTAAATTGTTTTTATCAATTCGTTAGCGCAACAGTTTAACAATTTATCAGTTTAGCAATTTATTAGAACTGTCCCACCAACTGATAAATCGGCACGATAATAGAAAGAGCTATTAAGCCAATTATAAATCCAATAACCAAAAGTAATACTGGCTCCAGAAAAGAAACCATTGACTTAATTGACGAATCAATCTCTGATTCATAAAAATGGGCTAAAACGCCTAAAATATTTTCTATATGTCCGGCTTTTTCAGAAATTGCCACCAAATTAGAAACTGTCTTTGGGAAAAACGGTTCACGCTTAAAGGCCTCTCCAATGGTCGCTCCCTTAATGATTCCCTCTCGAGAAATTCTTAAAAGAGCATCCTTTAATTCTTCGAAACCAACGGCTTGCGCGGTAATCTCTAAAGAATCAGTTATGGGCAAACCTGCTTTTAAAAGCGATGCAAGGGTAGTGGCAAAACGCTGAATGGCGATTCGTTTTATAACTGTTTTTACTACCGGTGTCTTAGAAAATAACCGCTGAATAAATCTTTTACCAATTAAAGTTTTACTAATAAAAAACCAATTTCCAAATAACAAAAGCGCTCCTACGCCTAAAATAATCCAAACAAATTTACCAAAAAATAAACCAACTGCAAAAACAATTTTTGAAAAAGTTGGCGGATCAAAACCGCTGGACATAAAAATATTCGCGATTCTCGGCAAAGCAAAACTTACCAATAGAACAAGAATCATTGTCGAAACCACTAAAAGAATAATTGGATAAGTTAAAGCGGCTTTAATCCGATTGCGAAGCTCCTGTTCTTTTTGAACTGAATTGCTTAAATCTTCAAAAATTTGTTCTAAATTCCCGGACGCTTCACCTGATTTAATTAAATTTACGAAAACCGGTGAGAAAAATTTAGGATATTTAGCAAAAGTCGTATAAAATGGCTGTCCCTTTTCTAAAGAATTACGAATTTCGATCAATAACGCTTTAACTGACGGCTTATCAAAATCAGCGATTAAAATATTAATTGCCTTAAAAAGATCAGTGCCAACCTTAAGCATCAACGCCAAATACTTTGTTAAAAAAACTTTATCATCTATCGTAATTGTCTGACCGAAAATATGCCGTTTAATGGTCTGCTCAAAACCCTTAATTTGTTTAAGAGAAACTGGCTTTAAACCCTTATTGGCTAAAAATTCCAAAACTTCAGCCGGACCCTGGGCATCAATTTCATCTTCAACTATTTTACCGTTTGGCTGTGACGCAATGTAATGAAATCTCATAAAAATTCAAAATGTAAATATCAAAATGGAAAATGACAGATCAAAATGTTAAAATTGTTTTCGTTTTTTTAACTCATTTTGAAATTTTACATTGGCATTTTGATTTTTGATTTTTAAATTTTACATTTTTGAGAGTTATTCCCTAATAACTCTCAATACTTCCTCTATTGTTGTTAACCCCCTCGCGACCTTTTTTAAACTATCTTCAAACATAGTAATCATACCTTGTTTTCTAGCTGCTTCTTTTAAAGTATCCAAAGAAAAATTCGTGTCAATAATTACTTTTCTAATATTTTCATCAACACTTAAAACCTCAAAAATTCCAAATCTACCCCTATAACCCGTATCGCTGCAAGCTGGACATCCACGTCCACGATAAAGAATTTTTGGAACACTGATTCCTGATTCTATTTTTAATTCTTTAAATTGTTTTTCTAAAGATTTTATCATTTCGGCATCAGGCGAAAATGATTCAATGCAATCCAAACAAATTTTTCTCACTAACCTCTGAGCTAAAACCATATTAAGAACAGCAGCAACCAAAAACGAAGCAATTTTCATATCAATAAATCTCGGAATAGCTGTAACAGCATCATTGGTGTGTAAGCTGGAAAGTAATAGATGACCGGTTAACGCTGAATGAACCGCGATTTCAGCTGTTTCTTCATCACGAATCTCACCTACCATAATTATATTTGGGTCTTGCCTTAAAATTGCGCGAAGTCCATTTGCAAAAGTAATGCCAGCTAAATTATTTATTTGTGTTTGATTAACGTATTTTATATCAAACTCAATTGGGTCCTCAATTGTAACAATATTAACTTCCGGCTTATTAAGAATATTTAAAATTGAATAAAGAGTAGTGCTTTTTCCGGAGCCGGTTGGCCCGCAAATCAAAACCATTCCATAACTTTTTTTAATATTTTCTTCAACAATTTTTACCACATCTTCAAACATTCCCAATTCCTCAAAAGACAATGGTTTTTGCGTAGACGACAAAAGCCGCATTTCAATTTTCTCACCGTAAAAAATGGGCATTATTGCTACTCGGATATCAATTAAATCGGACCCTATCTTATATCTAAATCGTCCGTCTTGCGGCTTCATATGTTCGTCAATTTTTAAACCACCCAAAAGTTTAATTCGGGCGGTAATTGCCGGATGAATCTCTTTAGGAATTCTGATAATTTCATGAAGCACTCCATCAATTCTAAATCTAATTAAAATAACGTCTTCTAAGATTTCAATATGAATATCTGAAGCGCGAAGTGAAATAGCATAAGAAAGCAAATTATCAACAATAGCAACAATCGGTACTTGAGCAGCTGCTTCTTTAATATTCTTTACGCGCGCTTTAAGAGAAACGGAAATATTTTCCTCAACGATTTTTTTGAAATTTTCAACCAATTGCTGACCATAAAGCGCGAATCCTCTGTCTAAATCTTCTTGGGTTGCCAAATAAGGTTTGATTTTTAAATTAAGGCGTTTTTCTAAAAATTCAATCGCTTCTAAATCGCTCGGGTCTTCCATCGCAACAGATAAAACGCCGTCCGGCTGTTTTGCGAATAGAATTAATTTTTTCCTTCGAGCTGTTTCTTCATCTAATAACTTTAAAATTTTTTCGTCAATTGAACGAGTGGCTAAATCAGTTTTTTCTACGCCTAAATAATTAGCTAAAACAGTGTAAAAATAACTATAGCTGATTATTCCGCGGGAAATTAAAATATCGCCAAGGTTCTGCTTCATTCGCTCAGCTTCTAAAACTAAATCGTCAAAAAGTTGCGGAGCAATTAAATCCTGTTTAACTAAAAGTTCTTTGAGTTTTTGAGGAGGAATTTGAAGCATAGACAATTTTCAATTTCTAATTTTTAATTTCTATTGAATTTCTAATTTTCAATTTCTAAACTTTTTTGCTTTTTATCCAAAGTGTTAGTGATTTTCTGAAAAATAAGATGCAATTCATGCGCCTCTTTCCAAAAATTTCTTATTTTTTCTTTTAATTCTGGGTGGTGTTTGGCTAATATTCTTAACCAATATTTCGTTTCATTAGTTTCTTTCTTGCAGATATAAATTTTATTTCTGAAATCTCGTTTAGAGCTGGAGGCGTTGGCTTCGCAATAATTAGCACCTATAGAGGTAACCGCTCGCGCCAATTGAACAATAATATTGCGGTTAATATCATCTCTTTTAATATTTCTCACAAATTCTATTATATCCTCGCCGAATTTAGCAGTTCTTTCTTCTAAATCGTATTCTCTGTTTTTATTGTTTGAAAATTGTTCCATTAAAAATTTAATAAAAATTAGAAATTAGAAATTAGAAATTTTAGTCATTGGAATTTATTTGTAATTTGGTGCTTGGTGCTTGGAATTTGTATACCGCAAACGCTAAAAACAAAAACAAATTAATATATATTGGTAAAACATCAAAAAGAACCAGTCCTTGGACAAGATATGCTATAGGCAGAGAGAATAATAACGCAGACTCATACGGACTTAACACTGACTCATACTGACTTCTTTCCGTATTAGTCCGTGTCTCGTCTGCATAAGTCCGTGTCTTGAAGAATTGCCGATAATAAACAACAAAAATCGCCATAAAGCTAAGTAAACCCAAAATTCCCGCAAAAACTAAATAATCAAAAAATATATTATGAGCTCTATCAAACCAAACCCTAAAGTACGGATTGTAATTTTTCTCAAAAGAAACTTGAAAATTTTCAGGTCCCCATCCCAAAATCGGCCGCTCATTAAACGCCTTTACTGACTGATGCCAAAGCAACAATCTTGTTTGAAATGTTTCTGATAAAAAAGAAATATTAAAAATTCTATTATTTAATATTGGTATTGATTGACGAAAAATAAAACCGAGTGAACTGGAAATAATTAAAACAATAAGAAAAGATAATATTGTTTTACGAAGCCAGCCAGATGGCAAAATAGAAAATAAATAAAACAGACCAGCTAAAACAGCCGCTCCCAATCCCAAAAACGCGCCTCTTGTTCCGCTCAAAAATAAAAATATTATAAAAACTGCTGTTAATCCTATTAAAATATAACGAAAAACTTTTTTACGTTTTAATTCTGTTATAAGATATAAAGCATAAAACATGGCAAAAATTAAATAAGTGCCCAAATAAGCCGAATTTCCAAGCGAACCGGCAAAACGAAATCCCGGGGCATTAAATGCCTGGCCCGGAAAATTATGAAAAGCTTGAAAAAATGGACCTCCTTTGCCGGATAATTCTTGGCCAATCATTTCAGCATCAACATATTTTAAGCTAGCGGCAACTCCGTAAAGAATAACTAAACTCGCGACTATTATTGAAATAATAAACAATCGGCGCCAAGATGCTTTATCTCTAAAAAGTAAAATTAATAAAATAAAAAAAATAAAAAGATGAAGCATTTGAAAACTGCCTTCGCCACGCTCAAAATTAGACCAAAAAGACGCTGATGGATTATAGCCAAAGAATCCGGCCAAAAGGAAAATTAAAACAAAAACCGCCACCGCCACTACCAACGCGGACTTACACAGACTAAACACTGACTTATGCTGACTTTCCGTATTAGTCCGCGTTAAGTCCGTATTGGTCTGTGCCTTGGTCCAGCCGAGAAGAAAAAATATCAACGCCAATTCCACCACAATTCTAAAAAAAACATACTTTCCCACAATAAAAGGAAATAAAGTTCCCGAATAAACGATTAATACGCTAAAAGGAACAAGATATAATAAAAATTTTGATATTCTAAACAACATATAACTTAATATAATTAGTATCCATTATTTAAAATCGGCATAAATCAGCTTTAATCAGCATAAATCAGCGGCTAAAGATTATCAATTATTTCCCAATTTTCTTTTTCTGCTAAATCAATTAAAACTTCCATTTTCTCCTTAGCATCCTGAAAATAAGTTAAATAAGACGCTACTTTTATAAGATTCTCTTTATTGTGAATAATCGCATAATAACGAAGCGCTACTTCATAATACTCCCTCTTAAACCCAAATCCAATTGGGGCTATTTTACCGTCTAATTCTTTTGTAATAAGTTCTGCTACCTTATCAATTTTCCCCCAATTTGTATAAATCAAAGCAATATTATTAAGGTCACCCGGAAGAAAACTGTTAAAATCGGGCTTAAGCTCTTCAGCAATATTTAATTTTTCAGCTGCCTCTTCATTTCTATTAGCTAAATAAAACATTAAACCCAAATGATAATGAGCTCTAGCCACATTTGGACTTAAGCTAAGAGCGTAGCGAGCTATCTCAATTGATTCTTCGTAACGTTCTTGCCCGGACAGGGCAAATGCTAAATTATAATACAATTCTTGACGCTTTGGCGCTATTTCTAAGGCCTGCCTGATTAAATTCTCTGTTTTTTTATAAAGTTCCGGGTTGTTGACAGCTTTAGGGTTAAGCATTTCAACTTCCCTAATAAACAACCTAACATCATACGGCTCTTTTTTAATAATTTCTTCCTGACCTTTAATCAATAAATCAGCCAACGGCTCAAATTTAAGATTTTGAATAAGCTCTATTTGGTAAAAATATTGATTCAAATAATAAGCGTCAACGCCCTGTCCGCGAATATTATATTGAGCAAAATTATATGGATACATTGCTTTTTTCGCTTTTTCAGTTATTAAATTAACGCATTCTTCTTCTGTTAGATCTTTGCCGCGACAGATTTCAGACGACTCCTTAAAAGCTTTTGCCTGCGTATATGGGATGTAATTATAAAAATATAAAACATAACCAATGCCAAAAATTATACTTGATAATAATATTAATATTGGGAGCTTATAAATATTAGTACGCTGATTAATGCTGATTTCGGCTGATTGATTCTGATTTTGGCTGATTGATTCTGATTTTTCATCGGCATAAATCAGCTTGTCATCAGCATAAATCAGCGTCTTTGATATAAGAAAACCCAAAACAGCAAAGAAAAATATGTAGCTGGTGAGTTGGTCAAACAAAACCAAGTTCTGCACAAAATAAGCTATTAGTATCGCCATTAAGAATGGCGATTTTTTATCAGCATAAATCAGCTTGTCATCAGCATAAATCAGCGTACTTTTTTTTCGAAAAAGTATAAAAAATATCCCTCCGAACATTAATAAATAAGTAAGTAAGCCAAAAACTCCCTGCATCACCGCTAAATCAATAATTTTGTTGTGTGCCCTATCAATCCAAGTTTCGCCGTAAAGAGCCATATTTGGGTCATAATTTTTTTGATAAGCAAGTAAAAAATTTTCAAGCCCCCAGCCAAAAATCGGTTTTTCTTTGAACGCCTCCCAACTTATTTTCCAATTCATCAAACGCATTTGAGTTGAAGAATCGTTTAAATCAAAAACGGCGGTCTGAGCCAAACGATTTAATCCGGGAATTTTTTGCCATACGTCATTACTACGAGTAAACCAAAAGATAGAACCAAATAAAATCATTAATAATAATAAAAATAAAGAAAGTTTCCGCAGAGAAATTGATAAAGATTTTAAATTAATAGAAATAGATTGTTTTTTAAAAGCAAAATAGACAAGCAAAGAAAAGATGCCAGCTCCTAATCCTAAAATAGCTCCACGTGTTCCTGTTATAAAAATCATCGCTATTGCCAAAACAATCATTATTAAAGAAAAATATTTCCATAATTTACTTAAACGCTGATTTATGCTGATTACGGCTGATTTATGCTGATAAAACACAATCACGGCAAAAGCAATAATAAAAATCATATAAGTAGCCAGGAATGCCGGATTTCCGATATAAGAACTTGGACGAGCAGTAGGCGTTAAAGCCATAAATGGAAAATTAGCTACGCTTGGATACCAAAAAAATCCAATATATTCTAAAAATCCGTAAAACATTACAATTAATCCAGCGAAAAGTGATATTTTAAAATAATTAAGCCAATCTTTCTTTTTAAAAATTAAAACCGTCATAATTAAAAAAACAAGACAATGAAACATTCCAAATAATCCCTCTGCTCTTTCAGTATCACCCCAAAAAGCCCTATAAGGATTAACGGCGAAAACAGTACTGATTATTAAAGAAATAAAAAATAAAATAATGAGAATAAATAGAGGATTCTTTATAACGTTGATAAGACGCTGATTTATGCTGATTACGGCTGATTTATGCTGATAGAAAAAGAGGAGTAAATAAATAATAAATAAAATTAAAGCGATTTCAATAATGCTTCTAAAAAAAACCATTTTCCCGAAAATAAAAGGGAAGATAGTGTCGCGAGTTAGAACTAATGGAGTTAGTGCAGTGGCTAACAAAAGAAGCTTAATGGATGTTTGTAGGTATTTCATAGATTAGAAACGCTGATTTATGCTAATTTTGGCTGATTGATAAGTTTATAAGTTTAAAAATTTCAAAGTTAGAAAGTTTAAAAGTTTTAAAGTTTAAATATAAGGATAATCTTTTGGTAAATGCTGGCGAATCAATTCCTCTACCTTCTTTTGTTTTTCGTTTTCC